>DATIXD010000030.1:0-15369 GCA_035518875.1 Methylococcaceae bacterium
TTGGCGGAACCCGCGCCATAGCTGGCGCCCGGCGAGTGCCGGATAATGTTGCGCGGGGCGATTTTATAGAAGCCAACGGCCAGGATTTATGATTCTATCCTGGTCATGGACGCTGACCTTGCCGCCCTGCCGGACGACATCAGCTGCGCTGAAGGCGGCGCTTCTGACTGAGCGCAGCAAGATGCAGGAGGTGGCCGCAGAGCTCGCGGTAGCGCGCGCCAAGGCGTCGGAAGATCTGGCCTTGATCGCGCATCAGAAGCTGCGGATCGCCAAGCTTGAGCGCCAGATATGCGGCCCGCGGTCAGAGCGGTCGTCGTTGCTGATCGAGCAGATGGCGCTGGAGTTCGAGGAGCTGGAGGCCAGCGCCACCGAAGACGAATTGGCTGCCGAGATCGCCGTCGCCAAGGTCACGTCGGTCGCGGGGTTTACCCGCCAGCGCCCTGAGCGCAACAGCTTCCCCGAACATCTCCCGCGCGAGCGCGTCGTCATCGCCCCGCCCGCGTCTTGCACCTGTTGCGGCGGCACGCGGCTGCGCAAGATGGGCGAGGATGTCACCAAAACCCTGAAATCGATCCCCCGCCAATGGAAGGTGATCGAGACCGTGCGGAAGAAATTCACCTGCCGGGATTGCGAGAAGATCAGCCAGTCACCGGCCCCCTTCCATGTGATCCCGCGAGGTTGGGCCGGGCCAAGCCTGCTGGCTATGATCCTGTTTGAGAAATTCGGCCAGCATTAGCCCCTGAACCGCCAGGCGGAGCGCTACGCGCGCGAGGGCGTGTCGATCAGCCTCTCGACCATGGCCGACGCCGTGGGGGCGGCCTGCGCGGCGCTGGCGCCGTTGAGCCGGCTGCTTGAGACCCATGTTCTGGCAGCAGAGCGCCTGCATGGCGACGACACCACCGTGCCGGCTCTGGCCAAGGGCAAGACCGACACTGGCCGATGCTCGGTCTATGTGCGCGATGACCGGCCCATCGGGGGCGCGGCACCGCCGGCAGCGATGTTTTATTACTCCCGTCAGCGGTGGTGAATGCGCCTATTTCACCACCTGGTGCCCGCACGGCACGTCGATCGACACTCTGGTCCGCGTGGAAGGAACACGTTGGCGGATTGAGGAAGGTTTCGAGACGGCCAAGAACGAACTCGGCCTCGACCATAATGAAACCCGCTCCTGGCATGGCTGGCATCGCCATGTCTCACTCGCCATGCTCGCCTACGCCATTATGGCCGCTGTCCGCTATCGTGCCAATACCATCACACCGAAAAAACGAAGTCCAGGACAGGAAAGAACTCATCCGATGGCCCGTCCACGAAATCCGCCGTCTCACCATGAAGCTCGCTCAGCGCCAACTGCCCGTCGCGCGTATCCTGAAATGGTCAACATTCAGAAGGGCCCAGCAAGCCGCAGCCAGAAATGCCCACCTTAAATCAAAAATGCAACTGTAGCGCTAGCAAAGAAACGGTAATCATTCAGGGACGCAACCTGTTATAAAGGGAGGGCCCTCATCTTTAGTCGTTCCCAGAGGTCGGTGTCCAACCATCGAGAAGTTACACACTCTCATTTTTGCGTTATCCATAATGCGCCAGCCCAAATGATGTAGTTTGTCGGCAAACCCAACCGTTCCGACCGCGTGTCTTTGATCCCCTATGCTAGATGGAATATGTCTCTCGATAATTGGAAATGGAAATAGGCTGTAACTTCCGAGGCCATGCTCCCAATAGCGCGCCAAAATCCAATCAACCGGCGACGATACGGAGCGGTAATTCAACAGCCGAGTCGCGGCAGCCTTCGTCAACATATAACCCTGCGTCCCGAACACTGTACCGGTCGTCCTAATAAGGTGATAGTGTGCCGACAAAAATCTGAACTTTGCAATGTTCCATTTAACAGGATGTGTAGTGAAGAGTCGAAGATAGTTAATTCCATAGTCCGATATGCGGCATTTTTCCAATACGTTGATGACGTTCCAATCGATGATTATATCATCTTCCATTATTATGGCTTGATCGTATTCTTTAGAATTTGCGAGCCACTCCCAGCATTTGAAATGGCTAGTATAACATCCTATTTCACCAACAGAAAGTTCGCGTCCGAACCGCCTTTTGGCATCTTTCGCGCTATATCGTAACGGTTCAACGATGGATTTGTAGGCAGGAAAAAAATTCTGTGTGATATTGCGCCCATGGGCTTCTCGAGTGAGATCGGCACGTCGTTGCGTGGACTCATCCATGCTAATAATTTTAATTCCGGTAGCTGCCGTCATGATTTCTCATTTTCCTCTAAGCCGACATTTCCCAGATGAGCGGCCGATCCGCTCCCCATGAAGAAGAAATAGCCGCATTTTGACGGTATGAAAATGGCGAATCAGTCATTTTTCGTCTCGCCCAAGGTTATTGTCCTACTTTTTGTTGTGATTTGGGTTTAACGACGCCTTTCAGCTAGTATTGCTGGGCAATAAGCGCACTTCGCCAGTTGGTGGTTACAATTTCTGGAGCCTGAAGTAGGGCTAATATGAGCTGGCCCTCCGGTGCCGAAGGTTATCTGCCATCTGGAAGGTGGTGTAGCGGGCATGCGAGATGGCTTTTCCGCCGATTTGTATGAGCTTTCTGGTCTCGCGGCGCTAGGAGCGGGGGGCGATACTGATCACCGCCAACCGCTCGGCCGGGGAATGGGGCGGCATGTTTGGTGATCCGGTGGTCGCCACCGCTGTCCTGGACCGCCTGCTGCACCACTCCACGGTGATCGCCATCCCTGGGGACAGCTACTGGTTCCTCTCGACACAACAGAAACCGCGCCGCAATGAAAGGGGTCGGTTCTTCAGTTCGCCCAGGGGGGACAATCCGCGATTCGCTTGATGGCATCGGCACTATGGACGTTCCCGGAACGGAGCATGCACGGTTCAAGATCACCGAACCGGTTGAACACGAAAAGCAGATGATAGCAGGTGCATTCGAAATGGCCATTGTAGGCAGTACCCTTCTGATCGCCACGGGTCGGGCTGACGCTGCTGTCATATCCAGCACCACGATTTTGGTAAGGCGAGCGGAACGCCCAACATCTATCCACCGTCCCGACAAATCTGTTAGGGCCGACAGATTTTCATTCTGGCTCAAAACCTCCGTTTCAAACCGTGCCATCTGGCTGGTGGAAGCGGCATGGTTTGCAACAGCGCGACCTCCAACGATTCAGCGCATCGCCGGATCGTTTTCCGGGCAGTCCGCGTCATTGCCATCTTCGTACCCAGCCACACGCCCAAACAGTGATTCTCGGAAATGACCGATGAGGGAATGGCGACCATGTCTTACCGGTTCGAACATCCGATAGCGCAGCGACGGCAATCTCGGACAGGCCCAGTGCGTCGTCGAGGTCTCGGAATGGAAGAAGACCAGCATCATAGGTGATGCGGGAACCGTGGAATTCGAGCTTCAAGCGGCGGTCAAACCCAACCCGAATATCACTCAAATCTGTTTCACCCGACGGCAATTCCATCAAACCGCGCCAAAATGATAGCTATCGATCGGATTCATAACGATTATTCAGCCGAACACTGCACTAAATTATGCCGCTACCTCGGAAATACGGGCTTATGCTCACTTATCGTAGGAGGACTGAGTCTTCGTAGATAAGTCTTCCATCCAACTCCAAAAACTCAATGGAAACGCCGCCCGGAACGCCGGTCTGAACCATATGCCAAGCCGGTGGGAAGCGTGTGCTCATCGGCCCCGTGAATGTAAGGGGTAATATTTGGGTGACCAGCCGAAAGTCCGTCTTCCCAAAAAAATGCTCTCTCCACGCCGCGTCAACCCCGCCCAATGAGAGCCCCCAGCTCGCAAAGTCGAAAGGTGCCCAACCATATCCGTCTATCCACGCCTCTGCCCAAAAATGATTGGTCGGGGCAAGACGATATAGGACGTTACCACTGACCATTCGGGCTGGAATTCCTCGCGCCCTGCACAATGAGACGAACAAAGCAGATCCAAGCTGACAATCATACCATTTGTGATTCAACACCCAGTCACACGCTTCTTCGGCGGGCACTTGATCGTAATGTATTGCGCCGCACCAGAGATGGTCCATCATGTATGCCCAAAAGGATCGCAATATGTCCCAGGGCTTATCTATCGTACCCGCCAGCGCGTCGGCCAGATCCTGAATCCGGGATGACACGCGTATGAGCCCCTCGGCTGGCCGGCGATAAATCTCTTCCTCGGCTGGCGTGAGCTGTTTCAGGTTTGAACACGCCGGGGCTGCAGTACAATTTAAGTTCACGCCGATCTCGACGGCCTGCGTGGCTGGCGTTTTCAGCCTAACTTCCATTCGTCCCGCGTCAAAGCTCACCATGGCTGATAAGGAGGGTGCAACGACCGGACTCATCGTGAGGTCGGTGACATATGCACAATCCAGGGGCACAGGAAGACGTAATCGCACCCGGTCGCCAGGTTCGAACTGCTGCAGGTCGAAACGCCTGTGCAACGTAAGGTGGAGCTGCTTCGTCAAATCGGTTTGAGCGTGTTCTACGACAAGCGCTCGCCCCGTATTGACATAATGATCCGCCCAGAACCGGTCGAGACCGAGGCGGCCAGTCCAAATCAAAAAATTCACCACTTCCACGGGATCGAAATATCGCCGCCCATCACCATCGCGTTGAAACCCAAGGCCTAGATCGATCCATCTTTCTAACGCTGATCTAGTCTGAGTGATGGCTTCGACGCACCCGCCAAGCTCCAATTCGAAGGCCCATCCGGCTAGCAACAATATGTCGATCACCCGCGCTTCTGGTATTGTCCGATAGCGATCGGAAACCAGAATGCCAAGGCTATCAATAGGACTGGCGCGCCTCTCGATAAACGTAAATTGTTTCATGAACGGAGCATAACGCGACCGTCGTTGCGATGTAAAACTAATTGTAATGCGCCGAACAACATGATAGCAATCAGGGACTCGCATAAACGCTACGAACCTTCACTGCTGGGGACTGCCTCTCGTTTGCCATTCGGAACCGTTAGGACGATGTAATGCCGCGTCTTACTTTGTTTGCAAAGGGCAATGTAGATCTCCATGATACGCTTCATTCTTGTAGGGTGGGTGGGGAGATGCTCTGGAACGGAATTAATGAAATTCTGAGGGAAAGCCATCCCGATACGCTGATCAGGATTCGGCACGAAACCTGCACCCGTTCAGATGCTTTGCTGGAGGCCACGGGTGTCCCGCCCGCCGAACTATCTGAGCTTAATTTATCTCTTGGTATGTATCCGGCGACGTCGCAGTTCAGCACTGCTGTGTTTGAAACCACTGCAGACATCATCGCGCTATCTATGCAGCCTGATGTAACAACTGGCTTGGTCCGTCATCAGGCGGGTGGATTTCTTCTTTACCCTTACGGTCTGCATAGCTGGTCAGATCCGGAAAAAACGTGGCTTGAAAAAAATTGTATCCGCACCGCACCTTTGACATGTCATGAAATGGTCAGCAATTTCATCGCGATAATAGAGCGAATTCGCCAGATAACAGACGCACCAATTCTTGTATTCAATATGTCCCCCATCATTCCGGGCGAGACCATCCACTGCTTTCAAGGTCTTGGCGAGGCGTTTTCCACGCGCGTGCGACGATTTAACCTTGGTTTAATTGAGGTGTCCGACGTAACGGGGGTGTCTATCATCGATGTCGATACGATCATTGCGCGGGTCGGCGCTGATGCCCATAAGCTTGATGCCGTTCACCTGATGCCCACGGGGTACCGGCTTATCGCCGAAGAGGTCGTGAGAGTGTTGACCGATCTTGGCATTCTCGAGGCCAAGTCGGAGGTCGCATGCGCGGCAGCGTGATTGTTCGATCCAAAGATGAGGCAGATCGTTTGCGTCTGACTCTCGCCTCCCTGATCCAACAGACCGAAAAGGCCGAGATCATCGTGGTCAATGATGGGTCGAGGGATCATACGCGGGCCGTGATAGAGGAGGCGGCGGAGAATTTTTCTATCATCAGCATTGACAATGCAGAGCCGCTTGGCCGTTCAGCAGCAGCCAATGTCGGCGCCCGACGCGCTTCGGGTGATATTCTAATCTTTCTCGATGGTGACACACTTGCAGCGCCTAACTTCGTCGCCGCTCATCTCGCAACCCATCGAAGCGCCGTGCGCGGGGGGCAACGGCTCGTTGGCCGTGGTGAAACATACCATTTGCGCTGTACCCGCTTTTTTGCAGACCCGGAAACCGGGACGCCGCAGCCGGGCCACGAAGCCCGTGTGGCATGCCTGAAGGAAGCTGAGCTTTCGCGTATGCGCGTAACCCAAAACGATATCACCGAGCGTTTCGCGACGATTGATGAGCGGGCGAGCCCCGGCATTTATCCGGGCGTGGGGCCACGCCTGCTCTATGAAATGGAGATGAACGCATTGCGGGCGTATCCGGACTGCGAGGTTCTCTGGGCGGCTGCTTCGGGTGCTAATCAATCTGTTTGTCGGGAGGCGTTTCTGACAGCAGGTGGATTCGACGTTTTGTTGACCATCAATGAGCACCGAGAACTGGCGTTGCGTCTGTGCCGGGCGGGATTGCGAATGGTGCCCGTATCTGCCAGGACCTATCACCTGACACATCGTACCGGCTGGCGCGATCCTCTCCTGGACACCTCGTGGGAGACGTTTTTCTACCAGGCGCATCCAATTCCGGCGGTGCCGCTTCTTTCTGTGTTGTGGTCGAGCCTGGCAGACCCTGTGCCGTTTCCGACCTCTTGTCGTATCGTCTCGCTTCCGGAGCTCTCGGCCGCAGCCCGGCGTTGCGGCTCCACTCTCGGGATTGAAAATGTCCGTGAAGCACATTTCCGCTTCTGCGAAATGGCGACGGGTGACGCATCATGACCTCGCCCACACGAATCCCTTTGCACGCTGCGGTTGACGTTTACGAGCGGCCGGCACTTGAAGCTGCTGCAGCCCTGTTGTCGAAAGAATTGAGTGCCGCGGCAGGATCACAAATTGCGACGGATTGCGTGTTTCTACAGACAACTGCCGGCATCCAAGCAGGCGGCAACATTGCGATTGCGATAACGTCCCTTTTGCCTGAACTCGAAAATTTAGAGGAGGCATGGCCCGAGGCAGAAAAGCGTCTGCGTGCCGCTTTCCGCTTGGCGGCCCAACATAGCGATCTTAGACTCTTTGTGATGACGATCTTCAGGCATGTCGCACCGGAGGAATGGGGGGAGAAAACAGTGCGGCTGCGTGTCCGCATTGCGCGCCTCAATCTTTTCGCGGCGGAGATTTCGCGTGAGACCGGTTGCAACGTGATCGACATAGATCGCGTTCTTGCGGATATCGGCGCGCAGGTTCTCCGTACCGATTACCGGTTAGGCGGCCCATATGCCATGGAGGCCGTTGCAACCAATATCGTTCTCACGCTCCTGTCCCTAGGGCTCGATGAGTACGCTCCCTACGAGATTCAGGAAGCGACGCGTGAAACCATCGCAGCGCAGTGGTTGTCCTGGAAGAACCAGCTGGCGCCGTCGCATGAGATAATTCATCAGGGCGTCATGTCACTTGGTGTGGGGCGCCGCAAGCAGCGCGTCTCCTTGGTGGTCAACACCGTGCAGGAAAAGCATGTGAGTCGGCTTCTGCATGGCGTGTTGACGCGGCAGATCAGCCTGCCGGATGCCTTCACAAAACTGGCCCGCGTGATCGAGCGACGCGGTTGGCGCGAGAGCTTCGCCGCCTTGTTTGGTGGCGCGATAACGCTGTTGCGGGATCGCATTTGGTTCACAAGGTCCCATCAATGAGTCTGTCAAACCATGCATCATCCATTGACGCGCTTCGAACGATGATGCTGATACGCGCCTTCGAAGTCACTTTGGCGCGCCGCCGGGATCACGGATTTCAGTTGCTGTCGGCCGGAGAGGAGGCAGTCGCCGTGGGTTTGTGTGGGGTCCTTGCCGATGACGATCAGCTTTTGACCAGCGGCCGTTCGATCGCGCCGGCTTTGGCTCGTGGCCTCGACCCAGCCCGCGTTATGGCAGAGCTGCTTGGCAAGGCCAGCGGGTTTAACAAGGGAAAGGGCGGACGTGGCCATTTGGCGGCGCCACACAATGGCTTCTTTGGCGCCCATGCCGTGGTCGGCGGAAATATCAGCATCGCCGCCGGCGTCGCTTTGTCACGGCAGTTGGCAGCCGCGCCTGGCATTGTCGCGATCCTCTTCGGTGATGGCGCTTGCGGTGCCGGCGCTTTGCACGAAAGTCTCAACATCGCAGCAATTTGGAAGCTTCCTTTGCTCTTTGTTTGTAACAACAACCAACTCTCGGTGGCCACGCCGCGGGCCACCGCTCTTGCCCCCAAGCTTCTTTCCGACCTGGCGCACACATTTGGCGTTCCGTCACGTACGGTCGACGGCATGGATCTTTCTGAGGTTGCACGAGCCGCCGGCGAAGCCGTCGCCGGGATCCGAGCGGGGCAAGGGCCAGCCTTCCTTGAGTGCATATCCGAGCGTTTCGGAAGTCATTCCACGACGGCGCGAGAGACCCGTAGTCAGGCTGATCTGAGTTCCCTGCGCAGCCGCTGCCCGATCGCGCGATACGGTGCATCCCTGCGCGCTGCGGGGCTGCTCGACGATGCGGGGTTTCGGGGGCTGGAAGAGGAAATCTCTACCATCATGGCGAGAGTGGTTGACTTTGCCGACGCGTCGACAATGCCGGATGCAGCCGAGGTGCTGACCGATGTTCTCTGAAATGCCCAAGGAAAACGATGCGACCGTCAAGATGTATTTTCGCGAGGCAATCATCCGTGCCTTGCGCGAGGAGATGCGGGATGATTTGAATATTGTTCTGCTTGGTCAGGATATTGGCGCGTTTGGCGGATCATATCGCGAATTTGATGGCCTGTACGCGGAATTCGGTCCGCAACGTGTGCGGGATATGCCGGTTGCTGAGGCCGCTATGGTTGGCGTTGGCGTCGGCGCAGCCGCCGCCGGTCATCGATCGGTGGTCAGCATCACCTACATGGATTTTCTCATGTTGGGGTTCGATCCGTTGATCAACTACGCGGCCAAGTTGCGCTATAAAACCGGTGGTCAGCTGAACGCGCCAGTTGTGGTCAAGACAACCGCTGGGGCGCGCGGTCAGGGCGTTGCCCACTCGCAATGTTTGGAAGCCTGGCTTATGTCTGTGCCAGGCCTAAAAGTCGTTGCCCCGTCCACTCCGGCGGATGCCTATGGCCTGTTGAAAGCAGCCCTGCGTGAGACTGGTCCGGTGGTATATGTTGATCACAAACGCCTGTTCCCCATTCCCGGAGACGTCCCGATTGGGGAGGAGATCACGCCGATTGGCCATGCCGCCACACGCCGCGTAGGCGTCGACCTGACGATTACCACCCATTCCTTCATGACGCGGGTGGCATTAGAGGCCGCAGAACTTCTGGCTGCGGAAAACATATCAGCTGAGGTCATTGACCTACGCAGCCTCGCCCCACTGGATATGGACACGGTGACAGCTTCCGTTCGCCGTACGGGTATTTTGTTGACTCTCGAGGAAGGCCAAATGACGTGCGGCGTCGGCGCCGAGGTGGCGACGCGGGTCCGCGAGCGACTCGGCCGCGCTGGCGGCGCTCTGCGTATCGCGCGCCTTGGCGCACTGCCTGCGCCTGTTTCGTCTAACCCGGTCCTCGAAGCTGCCTGTCTGCCCGATGCTCACCGCGTCGCCGCTGCCGCCCGCGCCCTGCTCGCGGGCAGCGTTGCCGAGGTTCTCGCTGACACAAGTACAACTCACTTATGGAGCACATCTTAATGATCTACCAGATATCCGTCCCCGGTCTCGTTGCCGATGTGGAAGAGATCCGCGTCCTCGAATGGCATGACGGTATTGGTCACGAGTTCGACGCTGGCGACCTGATCGTTGAGCTTGAAACGCATAAGGCTCTTGTTGAGGTGCGCGCCGGACAGAGAGGTGTCCTTCGGCAAATATTGGTGGAGGAAGGAAACTGGCAAAAGATCGGCTTTCCACTCTGCCTAATGAGCGACACGCCTAGCGAGCCGCTGCCTGAGTCTGTTGAATCAGCAAGAGATCTTTTGGTTGCGTTCGAGATCACATGATTTCAGTATTCGTAGTAATTGCGGGAGTCAGTCTGCCTCCAGACTCGCAAAGAGTTCATCCCGTATCACCGCCTGCATCAGTCCGCTTTGATGCACGCCGTCAGGCAAATGGACGGCGCCGCCAAGGTTAGCCGCAATGCTGTCGATATCGATGACTGAAATGCCGCGCTCTTCCACCAGTTCGTACAGCATCAAATTCAATTCCTTGGCGGCGATTGTTTCCAACGTTGCGGCCATCGGCGCATCGAAGGCCTGATAGCTTGTAATGTCTTCTTGCCCAGAGGTCGACATGCGATTGATGATGATAAATCTTGTGCCGAATTCTGCGGCAACCGTGTCGAACAGGCGGATGTAGTCACGCTTTATATCCGCGATAGTCCGTGTGACAGGCTCGAATGCGGCATCTAGCCAAGCCCGCATTGCAGGGCCTGCCGCGGCCTGAAAATGCCGCATGACGTGCAACGAATAGCCGAGCTCTCGGTGCCGCAAAATTGTTGAAAATTCCGCATTCAACGAAAGGAGCACGGCAGATGGAGGAGCGGCTTGGCGCAGGCCAGACGGGGTAAGCAGCGTGTGGCAGTCGCGTATTGGCGATCGCTCGAGTGCCGTCAGCATGGTTCCGGCGAAAAACCAGTCATCGGCGGAAGGTGTGGTGCGCCCTTCGGTCAGCGCACGCCGGAGATCGGCAGCAATTGCACGAAACTGGGTTGGGGTTCTTAAGAATTGTTCAAGCAGGACCGGGGCGCACGGTGTGATAGGGTGATCGCCGGCAAAAACAATTTGCGCTGGATACGGCGCCGCCGCGAACATTTCCGTAAAAGCCCGGCGGTCGCCGCGCAATGGGCCCGTAGAATCACAAATTCCTAAACCTAACAATGTCGGGCAGCGGAAGTCCTCGGCAACATGAGACACAAGTATGCCTGGCTGATCAAACCACCAAGCTCTGCTCCGGCTGTGCCAACCCGGCAACAGCCCCGCCTCGTGACCGGACATTGCGCTCATGCGCCGCCCTGCCAACATGAGCAAACGTAGCGTCCCTGCCGCTTCAACCGCCTCTCCAGGGAGAGTCTCGCCGTCAGAAACTTCGAGAAAGCCAAGTGTCGCTTCGGGGTCCCAGGCTTGTACGCCATGGACGCTGAGATGACCGCCCTGCGATGTGCCAACTGCCTTTCGTAGTCGGCCGCCGACCCTCGGTGCAAAAGCCACCTGTAATTCCCGCTCGCCTTCAAAAGGATTGGCCGCCATCCTGGCCCCTGCCTTTGGTTCGAGACCTATATAGCAATAGGCAATCACCTCGTTAGGCTGGCACTCGTGCCCGTCCTCACAAAGCCAGGTCACGCCGTTGCGTTGGACTAAAAAATTGCCGCCCTGTAGGACGCCAAATTTGAGTGGCAGGGTGTTCAATGCGCGTTCCCCGACCACATGTCTGTATGGTAGACGATCCCCGCCACCGCACAGCGAATCTGCCGGGTAACGCTCCCCTCGAGCGGCTCGTCTGGCGCCGTGCTGAAGATAGCAAGTGGTTTTTCCATATCCCAGTTCGTTCCCGCCGTGACCACGAGCCTGCGTATCCACAGATTTTCGCGCAATACCACGCGATAATAGGAAATTGGCGGGCAATCCTGAGAAAAGGCGCTTCCCAGATCGACACTCAGATCCAGTATCTTGTCTCCGGCCCGCATTTGCGTATCGGAACGCGCATAAATGCATTCGATAAGCGCCCCCGACATATACGGGCTAATTTTTGGAACTCGCAAATCGTAAAGCAATGAGGTAATCCTGTGGCAATTACACTATGGATCAGCTAGTATTGACGATAGTCGTTACGAGGCGGTATGAAAAGAGGAAATGTTCGCATGGCGACTGATTTTCAGGACATCCCGCCTACAGGTCCGCTGGTTAGTTGCCTCATGGTAACGCTTCCCGTCCCTCAGCGTTTTGCCTATGCCCGCACCAGCATTGACGCCTTCTGCGCCCAGACTTACCAGAATACAGAAATGGTGCTGGTAATTAACGGCGGAACGCCAAATGGCCGACAGCTTCTACATGAGTATGTCTATACCTTAAACCGCCCGAACATCCGGATTATCGAACATGGCGGCGAGCTTCCCCTTGGTGCCCTGCGCAACATTAGCATTGAAAAGGCCGCCGGAGACATCTTTTGTCAATGGGATGATGATGACCTGCACCATCCCGAAAGGATACAGCATCAGGTTGAAGCCCTCCTACGGGGCGGTTATGATGCCTTGTTTCTGCAGGAGGTCATGCAGTATTTTCCCAATTCACAAGAAATCTACTGGACCAACTGGTCTGCAACGCCAGCCGGCGGTCATCCTGGTACGCTTATCGCGCGATCTACGGCATCGATCCACTATCCTACTGTCGGGCAAGATGCCCGCTTGGGAGAGGATCTGCGCGTTGCTCTCGCCTTAAGGGCGCAAGCCAAGGTAGGGTATCTTGCCGCCATGCCACATCTTTTCATCTATGTTAGCCATGGTGAGAACTCCTGGAACTCAGAACATCATCGTCGCTTGATTGAAAGTCTGGCAATCTCAGCCGGTCTGCTGCGCCGACGCGAAGCGCAGATTCGCGCCGGTTTGCATCCGTTTGGCTTCCCTCGCGAGATATTGCAGGTCAGCGGCAATAGCGGCTTGGCGTTCGTTCTCTGACTTTTGCAAAGTCGATGCGCTTAAAGTTCTATGCAATCGTTCGTCACCGTAAATGCGGTTCGCCGCTGCCCCAGGGATTTTCCAGAGGCACGACCAAGATCGCATACAACGCAGAAAAGACTGGATACTTTCGGTGTCTTTGAGGCGCGATCTAGCCTGGATGGCCGTCTCCCAATCCTGGTTTTTTTTGATTCAATTTATTGCTTCGGCGATTCTTGCGCGTTTTATAAGCCCTTACGACATGGGCATCTATGCCGTCGCTATGGCGGTAACCGGCCTCCTCAGTATTATGCAGGCGACGGGGCTCATTGGATTTATCGTCAGGGAGCCGAGTCTAACGCATAACCTTATGGCTTCGACATTCACGATCAATGCAATGATCTCAATAATTGTTGCAACATTGATTGTCTTTGGAAGCGTATATGCGGGGGAGATTCTACACGAAGCTGGCGTTAGGCGCGTTATGTTTGTTGTGGCGATTCTACCTATAATCGGCATGTTTGAGTTTTTGCCGGCCGCTAATCTCGAACGTGAAGCGAATTTCAAGGCCATTGCTTCGATCGGAAGTTGCCGCACCTTGATCGTGCAGGCGAGCAGCGTTGGATTGGCAATCTCAGGCTTGAGTTACATGAGCATTGCCTACGGCCAGGTCGCCGGCGCGCTGTTCAGCGCTATCGCCTATAGTATCGTGGGGCGACGATTTTTGAACCTGAGGCCGAGCCTCGTGGAATGGCGGCGGGTTACGAAATTCGGCTTTCAAATGCTGGCAATTTCTGGCACCAATGCAATCGGAGGCCGCCTAGGGGACCTTTTGCTTGGTCGCGTGATCAGCCTTACGGCCCTGGGCCTGTACGGACGGGCGGCAAACCTGAACAATCTGATCCAAGACAATATCTATATGGTCATTGTACGTGTGCTATTCGTCGATATTGCACAGCGCGTTAGGAATGGTGAGTCACTGCGGGAAAGCTATTTGACCACCATCGAGATACTTACAGCAATATTGTGGCCGGCATTTGCGGGACTTGCGATTGTTTCTGGTCCGTTTATCAATGTAGTGTATGGTGGCAGATGGATTGGGGCTGCGCTGCCCCTCTTCATGTTAGCCATCGCGTCTATGGTGCACTTGACGGTCAGCCTAAGTTGGCAACTATTTGTTGTTCGCCATGAGGTAACCAGGCAGACAAGACTAGAGTGCATGCGGACTGGGGTGGGGATTGGCGTGTTCGGAATCGGCTGCTTGTTTGGGCTCACGGCCGCCGCGGCAACAAGAATCATTGAGGCGTTATTCACCGTAGCAATTTACCGGCCGCATATCGGACGAATGACGGATACCCGAACCAGAGACTTTTTTCCGATTTATCAACGGAGTGGACTGCTAACGTTGTGTGCGGTTGCGCCGGTGACGATCATTATGGCTGTTCACGGTTGGTCATCATCAACATCTTTGATCCAGATTATGGCCGCAATAATATGTGGCGGAGTGGTGTGGTTTGTCGGAATTTTATACATTGATCATCCGCTCGCTGCGGAAATTCGTCGTGTCGGACAACATCTCGGCGGCGGAATTACCACCACTGAATTCTGATGGAAAAGCGATATTTATAGAGGTGACGCCAGCAGCGTTCTGTTTTTCAGATCAATGTCGGTGCGTAGAAAGAGAGCGCTTTAGCATGACAGTGCCTATTGGGAGCGTGAGCGACGTCGCGAGGGCTATTGATAAATACCTGTGCGTGCGGCGCCTCTATGTTGCAATCATACGCCTAACAGGGGGCGGAAAAAGGCCCTTTCTCTACGCATAATACCGTGATTCCTTACTGCCGTTATCTTATTGGAGGTGGTGTCATCTCCGATCGACCCACCCCAGGCCCTGCGTCTGCAGCGCGAGCCGCTTGCCAATGTTGAGCGCTATGACGCCATTCGTGACAGGGAACAGCGCCATGCGTCATGATCCGGCCAGCGCTGCCGTCGTGGTGATGCTGCGCGCCCTCAAGGTGTACGGCATGGCCCAGGCCGTGAGCGAACTGATCGAACAGGGCGCCCCAGCCTTCGAGGCCGCCGTGCCCATCCTCTCCCGCCTACTCAAGGCGGATATAGCCGAGCGCGAGCTGAGGTCCATCTCCTACCAGATCAAGGCGGCCAGCTTCCCGGCCTACTAGGATCTGGCTGGCTTTGACTTTGCCGCCAATGAGGTGAACGAAGCCCTGGTCCGGGAACTGCACCGCAGCGACTTCATGGACGGTGCCGACAATGTCTGTCTGATCGGCGGGCCTGGAACCAGCAAGTCTCACATCGCCACCGTCGATCGGGTCAATGCGCTCGAGCAGGAAAGGACCATGAACAAAGCCGGGCAGATGGCCGAGCGTCTGCTGCGCCTCAACCTCGTCATCCTCGATGAACTCGGCTACCTGCCGTTCAGCCAGTCAGGTGGTGCGCTGCTCTTCCATCTGGTGAGCAAACTCTACGAGCGGACCAGCGTCATCATCACCACCAACCTCAGCTTCAGCGAGTGGGCCGATGTGCTCGGCGACGCCAAGGTGGCCACCGCCTTACCCACCATTGCCATATCCTCATCCTAGAGACCGGCAATGACAGCTTCCGCTTCAAGGACAGTATCGCCGCCCCCAAACCCAGAAAG
>DATIXD010000031.1:0-6897 GCA_035518875.1 Methylococcaceae bacterium
ATTCGATCGTGTAATGATTCATGAGCCCATCATTGCGGACCTTGGCCCCAAGCTTGTGGTAAGTCCCTTTGACCAGTTTGGCCGGCAGGATCCGGGCTGCCTCGAAGACCGGTGGTGTTTCATAAGCTGCGTCCGCCAGGGTATTCAGCATGAAACCGCCAACAGCGAACCCGATAGCGACTGTGATCATTCTTCCGTTCATGGACCAACCTCGAAGTGAATTAAGTGCAATCAGTCAAACGCACGAATTAACTCTCGATGTATCTGCGGGCCGCCTCTATCAAAGTTGGTTATATGGGTTCAGCACCAATCGGTTTTTAGGGTAGGAGTGGGCCTTGCCCGCGATGAATCTGGCAAGGCGTTCGAGCTCATCGCGGCTGATAAGCGTGAATCCACGCCCAAACCACCATCGATCAACAGCCCGTTTCAATCACCCTTAATACTATCGACCCGTGGAGTAAAACAAGCCCAATACATAAAGTGCCGATACGGCCAGTTGGGCAAGCATCAGGGGCAGTCCGTAACGCATGAAGGTCAGGAACGACACCGGCTTAGCTTGGGCAGCACAGATCCCCACGCTAACCGCATTGGCCGAAGCGCCGATCAGGGTGGCGTTACCGCCGAGGGTGGCGGCGAACATCATGGCCCCGAACACCGGCATAACCTGCATCGGCCAGTCCACGAACGTGGGGGCCAATGCGATTTCGGGTACCCACTCGGCGGTGACCAAATAGCCCTTCACCATGACCAGCATCACGGCGACGATCGGAATGTTGGCCAGAACGCCGGATGCAGCCCCCGCACCGACCATGATGACGATCGCCACCGTCACCAGATCCCGCCCAAACCAGGCGTAAAGATTTTGCGAAACGCTTTGCAGGACGCCGGTCTTGTTGATGGCCGCCACCAGACAGAACAGGCAGATCGGGAATAGAAGGGTTCGCCAGTCGACGTCCTGCAACACCTTTTCTACCGGCTCGATCTTGGCCCCATAGGTCACCAGCAAAGCCAGCGTCGGGCCAACAATGGAGACGGCTGGCGGAACAAGTGGGGAATTTTTTCGCCGAACAGAAACAACATCACCATGACGGCTAGCACAAGCAAAGCAAATGTGCACAGCAAAGGATGTTGCAGCGGCTCGGCCTTGAGATTTTCCGGGAGCTTGCGCCGGACCCGCCAGACCTCTCTCATGAGCCGGGGCAAAAAGGTAATGAGAACCAGGATGGAGAGCAGGCCATGGTTATTCCTTATTCTTGCGGTCCATCAGGTCACTGTAAACGTGGTTGATGTTTATGTGCCACGTATTTTTGAATCTCGCCTCCCTGATGCTCGGGTACATCCGAACCCAAAGATGCAATTCGTTTGGCGTAGTAACGTATGCCGGGCACCGCGCTGAGGCCGTGGGCAAAAATACTGAGTAATACCGTCATCATCACCGCGAGCCGAATAGTGGCCTCTTCCGGCAGATGCGCTTGTCGTTCCAGATAGACCAGGCCCAGCACGATGGACGCCAACCCTCGAGGGCCGAACCATCCCATGAATAAAACGGTCGCCCGGCTTAAGCCGGTTCCGACTAGCGCGAGCGCCACCGGCACCATGCGAACCAGGGTGAGGCTCAAGAGGCCATAGAGCACGTGCGAGAGATCGAACTGCGGCCATGCCCTAGCCACGATCAAGCCAAAAAGAAAGAAGACGAAAAAGTCGAACAATTGGCCCCAGGTTTCGGTGAATTCGACGCCATGACGTCCAGCGTCTGCGAAACCGACTTGAACAGCGAATCCGGCAACATAAGCCGCAATGAACATGCTGGCGCTGCTGGCCTCGGAGGCCATCACGGCGAGCAGCGGCAAAGCCACCAGACCGAGTTGTTGCATGGGCGCAGCCATCCATTGCTTGCGGCCGGCCAAGCCGAGCAGCCAACCGCCAATGAGACCGATGCCGGCACCGACCAGGGTGCCGTAGCCGATCTGCTCACCCACGAAACGGGTCAGCACCGCCGCTGCGCCCTCGCTGCTCTCCAGCGCCAGGGCGATGAAGCACATCAGAAAAGGCACGGAGAGTCCATCATTGAGACCCGCTTCGATATTGAGCGCCTGACGGATGCGCGCCGGCACCCGGGGACTGTTCACGATCACGGCACCGAGACCTGCGTCGGTCGGCGCCAGAATAGCGGCCAGGATTCCGGCCTCCCACCACGTTAGCCCGGAAAAAACGACCATGGCACCCAAGGCACCGAGCAAGATGGTCAGAAGCATCCCCGTCGTCAGCAGGCGGATGGGTAAACGGCGATTCCCGGTGGCGCTCCTGAAGTTGATATGCGCGGCGTCGGTAAACAGAGTCATGACCAACCCCACCTCGGCGATCAGCAAGTACCCTTCCCGCTCCAGTTCCAAATTAGTGAACTCAGGCGGCAAGCCATACACGAAAATACCCGCGAGGGTGAAGACGATAGGCGCAGTGAGGACAGTCCGCTCCAAGCGCTGGGAGATCAGGCTGTAAAGAAATACCGTTGAGACAAAAGCAGCGATCAACATCATGAAGCGAATCTCCGGCAAAATAACGGAAAAGATGCACAACCTCTACAAAGTTTGAGGAGCGGCTGTTCTGCATACGTTCGATGCCGCGGTATATTAAGCCCAACTTTATGAAAGACGCTGAGTATTCGGCAGGTCTGCAACGCTTCGCGACCAAGCCCCGTTTTCCATTACGCCCTTACTGATCGAGACCAAGGACCATGAGCAACCGTAAAATTTCAGCTTCTCTTATCACCGCCATCTTTACTGCCTCGTTATTGAACGGATGCTCGTTTTCCAAAAGCTCGGAAAGTTCCTTGGAAAGCTCCAAGAGCATTTTCAATTTGGCTTCCAGCCCGTTGTCTTCAAGCTCCGAGTCTTTAAAGACGAAGGAAGAAAAATACGAGCAGGACGTGGCCGATTACACCGCCGAATATGTGGTTTCGTCGAGCGGCGAGCTCGAGAGTTTCAAAGATCGCCTCGGCAAACTGGCGGAGAAGCACGGCATCACGAACTGGGAAAGCGACCATAACACCTATGTCGGGATTGGCCGCGGCCTGCGCAAAGCCAAACTCGGCAAGCCGCAAATTTCCGCATTTACCGAAAGTCTAAGCGGAAACGACCCGATGAAAAGAAAAGCCATTGAGGAAGGCATGAATAAATAGGCAACGACAGTCAACCGACTCCAAAAATCCGGACATGCGTTCTTTTCTGGAGCTCAGACACGCATGTCCGGTTTGTGTCTTGCTCCTGGCGTTGTGTTTTCCCGGTACGCCTTTCGGCGCGAGCCGCACATTCGAATACCTCTACATCAATGCCAGCGAGGGTAGCGCCAGCGGAGGCCACGCCGCCATCAAATTTGGTGGCGACGTCTTCCATTTTCAGCATGTGCCGCCAGGGCTCCTGCGTATCACCAAGGAAGATTTCGGCTGGTTTCGTTTTCAATACGGCTACCAGGAAAACCGGACAATCCGCTCGCATAGTATCGAGGTTTCCGAAGAGACCTTTAAATGGCTGAATGAGACTTTCAACCGGCGCTTACTCGTCCAAGACGAACAATTCGCAGCGCTGGATGCGATGGACGGCGATCTCCGACTGATACAAGCCCTGCAAAATTCGGCGGCCCAGCGCAACTCGAACTCGCCATCCGATGACGCCCCCGATCTGGCACTGAAAGCGCTGGGCTATTTCTTCGCCGAACGCTGGCAGCCGCAGCCGGCCAGGCCCCTGTCGGCCGAGCCGGTACCTGTATCATCTTTACTGCAGACGCTAAAAGCAGCCATCCCCGCGCGTTACGGCGAGGATTTCCTGGCTACGAAACAACGGCAAACCTGGAACCGCTTGCTGACCCTCAAGCCCGAACCGCGCGAGCCCGCCGAGCTCGATATCGCGGAGGACCGTTTCTCGCCCGCCGGGTATTCCTTCGCCCAACACTACGTCGATCTGTTGACCGATCTTGCCGCCCTGGAAGTGCTGGCGAGGGCCATTCCGCCGAAGCGCGATGCGATAATCCGGGCGGAGATCCCCGAATTCCGGCTGACACGCGAGGCGGTTGCGGCGCTCGATCGCTACCGACAAACGCTGACCGCGGACCTGCTCCGCCTGTTGAGCAGCGAGCGTACAGACTGGGGCTATCCCCTGCTGGCCGGCATCGCGCGCCTGCATGCGCTCGAGCGATCCATAGCCTCGGGACGTCTGGCGATACTCGACCGTTACCCCGCGGCCGAGTCGACCTCCTCCGCCCGCGATGAAGCCGGCAGCGCATTGATATCAGCCCTGTTCGAGCGCACCCGTCAGGCTTACACATCGGCGAAATCCGGCTTGATAAGCGCCCAACCGCTGGACGAACGCCGCTATGGCCAGCTCGAAGTATCCGCCAATCTGTTTCTCGAAACACGCAGGGGCATGGTCCAGCCCCATGCCGCCCGACTTCTTCAGGTAGACATGACGCCTTCGCGCCCCGCTGCCGCCAGCTTGATTGCCCTGCCGCTGACAGCCGAACAACTCGCGGGCTACCGGCAGGCCCTCACGACCCGGCGCGAAGCCTACCTCACCAAGCTGATGTCTTTGTACGGCTACAACCTGATGGCGCGCAACTGCGTCACGGAAATCTTCCGGGTCATCAATCAAGCTATCGCCAAACGTCTTGAGGAGAATGGCGAACCGCGCGACGCCGATACAGAACTTGCACGCATAACGGCCGAGTCGGAGAGGCTATTGGGGGGTTATGTCGACGAGACGAGCTTGAATCTAATCCCCTTCGTCTCGTTCCAAACCGTGGGGAAAAGCTATCGCGTGCGTTCGACCGAAGAATTGCTGCCCTACCGCGAGGAACACATCCGGCAGGCATACCATCAGGCCATGCCCTTCCTGGTGGATATGGAGGAATCCAACGTGATCAGTTCGGCGATCTATCGCTGGCATGGTGATGATGCGGCTTTCCTGTTCTTCACTCAGGATGCCGTGTGGTCAAGGCCGATATTGGGCAGTTTCAACCTGGCTGTCGCTTTGGGGCAAACACTGACCGGCCTTTTCGCCTTGCCTTGGGACTCGGGGGAAAATCTGAGAAAAAGCCTGAAAGGGGTATTCGTCAGCATCCCGGAATTGTTTTTCTTCAACATCCGCAAGGGGTCTTTCCCGCTTCTACCGCCCATAGACCCGGCTGATTAAGACATGGAAAAATAAGGGGATCCAGGAAAATGGAGATTCTGCGGGAAGCTTCGAAAGTTAAGGCCTTGTGTCGCGAGGGACACGGCCCCTTTTGCCCGGTAAACTGTCCGCGAATACTTGTGGAAATCAACCAGGCGATCACCGCCGGCAATCGGGAGAAATGACATGCAAGCCGAAATCCTGGATCAATTCGATGATTTATCGGGATGGAACGCCATCAGCTCCGGGCAAGTCCAAGCCAGCCTCTCGCCGGATTCAGGCCCTGCGGGGTCTGCCATGCGGATCGACTTCGACTTTTGCGGGGGCGGTGGGTTCGTAGTGGCGCGGAAGCTGTTCCCCCTCGATCTCCCGGAAAGTTATTCCTTCGCCTTCCAGATTCGCGGCGAGGCCCCGGCCAATATCTTCGAATTCAAACTCGTAGACGCATCGGGCCAGAATGTCTGGCGCTATCGGGAGGAAGCGTTCCCGTTGCCGGCGGAATGGCAGACCGTCCGCATCCGTAGCAGCCAAATCGACTTTGCCTGGGGGCCGCTCGGTGGCGGTCCCGCGCGCAAGATTGCGGCCATCGAACTGGTTCTCGCGGCAGGCCCGGGTGGCTCCGGCAAGGTTTGGTTCGCCGATCTGCAATTTCGCGACGATACCTATCGGGCGACACCGGTGGCCTCGGCCTCCGCATCGGCGGAGGGCTGCGCGCCCTGCCATGTCCTTGCGCCGGACGCTGCCGTCTGGCGCAGCGCTACGCCGGAAGCCGCATGGCTGACTGTCGATTTCCAGCAGGAGCGGGAATTCGGCGCTCTGGTGATCCATTGGGATTCGGAATTGCGGGCACGGGAATTCGCGGTTGAGGTTTGCCCGGACGGGGGCGCGTGGCGTAATGCCTACGAAACGACCCAGGGCGCCGGGGAGCGCAGTTACGTTTATCTACCGGGAACGATCTGCCGTTTCGTCCGGCTTCAGCTCAAACGCGGTCGCGGCGATACGGGATTCGGCATCCGCCATATGGAGATCAAGCCGTTTGACTTCGCACGCAGCCTCAACGGTTTCTTCGAGGGAATGGCCGGGGAATGGCCCACCGGCTTCTATCCCAAATATTTTTCCGGTCGTCAGAGCTATTGGACGCCGGTGGGGACGGGCACCGGCGGTTCCCAGGCCTTGTTCAACGAGGAAGGCCTTGTGGAGGTGGACAAGGGGAGTTTTTCCATCGAGCCCTTTCTGTACGCCGACGGCCGGTTGATTACCTGGGCGGAATCTGAGCGGACCCAGACCCTGGCGGAAGGTTATTTGCCGATCCCTTCTTCTGAATGGCTAACCGACGACTGGCGACTCACAACCACAGCCTTTGCGGCCGAACACGCCGGGCGACCGGTGTTGTTCATCCGTTACCGCATCGATAACAGAACCGCCGAAGCGCGCTCGGTAAGCCTGTTTACCGCCATCCGTCCGTTTCAGGTCACACCGACCTGGCAGCATTGGCGGAAATTCGGCGGCGTGACCCCGGTGCGGCACATCGCTTACCGGGACGGCGTGGTTTGGGTCGATGTAACGAAGGCGATCATTTCTCTAGGGTCGGCAGCAGGCAGTGGCGCAGGCGGCAGCCTGCAACCGGACGGTTTCGGCGCCGCGGCCTTTGCCGAAGGCGCGGTGACAGAATTCCTGGCGCGAGGTGAACTGCCGCCGCACGCCGAACTGCAGGATGAATTCGGCTACGGCTCGG
>DATIXD010000032.1:0-13753 GCA_035518875.1 Methylococcaceae bacterium
CGTAGGCGCGGAATTCGCCCCCATAGGTCTCCGCCATCACTTTCGTCAACGCCGCCGTCAAGGTCGTCTTGCCATGATCCACGTGACCGATCGTTCCTACATTCACATGCGGCTTGGTACGCGCAAACTTCTCTTTGGACATCCGCCAATACCCCTTATGATTACTGGAAAAACACCCGCCAACAGCTAAAATTGGAGCCCATAACCGGACTTGAACCGGTGACCTCTTCCTTACCAAGGAAGTGCTCTACCGACTGAGCTATATGGGCAAAACCCCTGCAAACTGGAGCGGGTGATGGGAATCGAACCCACGCCATCAGCTTGGAAGGCTGAGGTTCTACCATTGAACTACACCCGCGAGCACAAGCGACCAATCTTGGTGGAGGGGGAAGGATTCGAACCTTCGAAGGCTGAGCCGTCAGATTTACAGTCTGATCCCTTTGACCGCTCGGGAACCCCTCCGGAAATAAGCGCCCAATTTTCAACCATTGCGAAAAGCGTGTCAAGCGCACACTCGTCATTCGCGATCACGCATGCAGTAAATTCATCACCGACTCGATCTTCCCTCGCAGCAAATCCGGAAGGAAGTCGGCCGCGCGAACCACCGCCGCAAGCAAAATGTCGCTTTCATGTCGCGAAGGTCGATCAAGCACGTAATCCGACACGTCCTCGCCATAGCCCGGATGGCCGATGCCGATCCTGAGCCGGTAAAAATCAGCCGAACCCAGCTTGCCGATGATGTCCCGCAAACCGTTGTGCCCGCCATGACCGCCACCGACCTTGAGTTTCACGACCCCGGGATCGAAATCGAGCTCATCATGGGCGATTAGAATCTGACCAGGCGCGATCTTGCAGTAGCTGGCCAGCGCGGCAACCGGACCACCACTGCGATTCATGAACGTCATCGGCTTGAGGAGAAAAACCGTTTCCCCCTCGAAATCCAACTTCGCCAGCAAGCCTTGCGTACGCTGGTCCGCACGAAACGTCAGACGATGACGCGAAGCGATTTCGTCCAAAAACCAAAACCCGGCATTATGCCGGGTTGGCTCATATCTTGAAGACGGATTCCCCAGTCCGACGATCAGCCTGAACTTGGCGGACACGGCCCCACCCAGACGACCCGAATTGAATATGTCGTTACTCGGCAGCTTCCGTCGAACGGGCGCCCTGAATCGACGCTATCGGACGATCATGATCTGCGCCGTGGATCAAGGCGTGAATCTCGACACCTGCCGGAACCTTCAAGTCGGACAGATGAACGGACTGTCCGATATCCACCTCAGCCAGGTCCACCTCGATAAATTCCGGCAAGTGTTGCGGCAAACACACGACCTCCAGTTCGACCATGTTATGCGTGACGACGCCGCCTTTCTTCACGCCGACGGAAGCCTCCTGATTGACGAAATGCAGCGGGACACGGACGCGCAACTTGTCGCTCTTGCTCACGCGCTGAAAATCCATGTGCATGATGAGGGGACGACTCGGATGCCTTTGCAGACCCTTCAAAATCGCCTGTTCTTGCTTGCCGTCGTACTTCACCGTCAGCACGTGCGAGTAAACCGCCTCATTGGCCAGACTTTTCACGACCTCGTTATGATCCAACACCAGCTGCACGGGATCGGCTGCGCCACCGTACAGGATCGCCGGCACCTTGTTCGCCCGACGAGTACGGCGTGCATCACCCTTACCGGAACCGACTCTCACAACCGCATCAAATTCGAAACTGCCTACCATCTTTTTCTCCAAAATACTCTTAGCAGGTTAAAAAATTCGCTAATCCACATACAATGAGCTCACCGACTCGCCCACCGCGATCCGCCGGATCGTCTCGGCCAGCATCTCCGCCACGCTCAACTGCCTTATCTTCCGGCATTGCTGGGCCGCCGGCCGCAGCGGGATCGTATCCGTCACGACCAACTCGTCGAGTACCGAACTGTTTATGTTATCCACTGCCGCCCCGGACAGTACCGGGTGCGTGCAATAGGCAACCACTTTCAGGGCACCATGCTCTTTGAGGGCACCAGACGCCTTGCACAAAGTGCCGGCGGTGTCGACCAGGTCGTCGACCATCACGCAGGTACGCCCTTCGACATCGCCGATGATGTTCATCACCTTGGCCTCGTTCGCCCTCGGCCGGCGCTTGTCGATGATGGCCAAATCGGCGTCATCCAGCCGCTTGGCCAAAGCCCTCGCGCGAACCACGCCGCCCACATCGGGCGAAACGACGATCAGGTTCGGATATTGCTGCCGCCACACGTCGCCCAGCAGAATCGGCGAAGCATATACGTTGTCGACGGGCACATCGAAAAAACCCTGGATTTGATCGGCGTGCAGATCCACCGTCAACACCCGATCGGCGCCGGCCGTGGAAATCATCTTGGCGACCAGCTTGGCCGATATCGGCACCCGAGAAGAACGCGTCCTTCGGTCCTGCCTGGAATAGCCATAATAGGGAATGACCGCGGTAATGGAGGCAGCCGACGATCGACGGAATGCGTCGATCATGATCAACAACTCCATGAGATTCTCATTGATGGGCGCACAGGTCGGCTGCACCACAAAAACTTCCCTGCCGCGAACATTTTCCTCGATTTCGACGGCGATCTCGCCGTCGCTGAACCGCCCCACGCTCGCCATCCCCAAACGCATGTTCAATTTGCGCACAATGCCCTCGGCGAGGGGCAGATTGGCATTTCCCGAAAACACCATGAACAAGGTGTCGGACATTCATGCACCTCCAAGGCCCGGACCACAGCGCGAAACTCAATTGGCTGGGGCGCCAGGATTCGAACCTGGGTATGCGGGGATCAAAACCCCGTGCCTTACCGCTTGGCGACGCCCCAATAAACTGCAAACATCCGTCAGACCAGCGCCAGCGCCTTGTGTAAGGGCGAGATGTTAGCGCCCCTGGCCACGAAAACCCGCCAGCGCTTCGCCAACTCCCGGGCCGCACCTTCCGCCTCGGCCCTACCCTCAAACGCCGCGAATACGCACGCGCCGGTGCCCGTCAATTTGGGCCGCTCGGAATGGACGCCAAGATCGTTGAGCGCATCGCGCACCAAGGGGTACATTTCGGCCACGATCGGCAGACAATGATTCTCCTGCTGGCCCGCGAGAAAGTCGGTTATTTTGATGGGTTTGTTATCCCGTGTCAAACCCGGCGCCGAAAACACCAGACCCGTCGCCACATGACAAGGCGGTGTTACCACGACATACCAAGGCTCCGGCAAATCCGGCAACGGCCTCAGATTCTCCCCCACACCCTCGCCCCAGGCGGCATATCCCCGGATGAAAACTGGAACATCGGCGCCGAGTTGCAAGCCCAGCGCGGCCAGCCCGTCGATCGACAAGTCCAAGCTCCACAACTTGTTCAAGCCTAGCAAGGTCGTCGCCGCATCCGAACTGCCGCCACCGAGGCCGCCGCCCATGGGCAGATTTTTTTCGATTTCGATTTCGACGCCCTGCTGCCTACCGTCACCGGCCCGCCATAACAACCTAGCCGCGCGCACGGTCAAATCGGATTCATCGGGCACGCCCGGCAACGGGGTCGTGAGTCTGATATGACCGTCATTCCGCCTGCGTAAGGTGATCCAGTCACAGCATTCGATGAACTGAAAAACCGTTTGCAACAGATGATACCCATCCGGCTTCCGGCCCACGATTCGCAGCATCAAATTCAGTTTCGCCGGCGCGGGCAGCCGCAATACGTCCGCTGACATTCTCGCCCTGCCTAACCCTTGATCACCCACTCATCGGCGATGAGTTTCAATTTGACCTCATTCCCCTGGATCATCATCTTCTGCGGCAGAACCAGATCGCGCACATTCATGAATCGCTCGAACGAAAGCAGCCAGCCCAACTGCCTGAAGCCATTGATGCCGCCGGAGGGACCGCGCTCCGCCGTATGTTCGGCCGCCGGCGACGGCACGCCCATCACCCAGTAGCGCAGACTGGTCAGGGGCACCGCAAAACCCAGGCGGGCTTTCAGCATCTCATCGGGATCCCGAGAAGACTCCACCACGCCATTGCCCTCGTTGATATAAATCAGATCGTCCTGAAGGATGATCGACACGGCGCCCTGACTGAATGGGCCTGAAATGCGCAATCGATCCTGATGGCCATCATGTTCCCAGAACAGCTTCGCGTGCCAGGCATCCTTGCGCGTCTGCACACCGATACGACCCTCCAGACGCCACGAATCGAGGTCATAGATTTTTTTCTGGGCGAGGGAAACCGCAGGCGCGACCGGCTCTTTCAGAAACAAGGCGCAGCCATTCAGGCCGGCAACCAAAATCGAAAAACCCAATAACCTAAAAAAAACCGACATTCCCGGCCTCTGGCGCCAACGGCTACTTGAAGGCTTGGGGATAGCTGGCCTTGACCTTCTTCATGTCCTCATGATTGGGGTCTTTCCTGAGCGACTCCCGCCAGACTTTCTTGGCTTCCTTGCGCTTGCCCGATTCCCACAACACTTCTCCCAAATGCGCGCCGATTTCAGGATCGCCGATCAGATCGTAGGCCCGGCGCAGGTATTCCAACGCCGATTCGTAGTCGCCCAATCGGTACTGCAACCACCCGTAGCTGTCCAAAATGGCGGGGTCGTCCGGCTTCAACTCAAGCGCCCGGTCAAGATACTTCTTCGCCTCATCGAGACGATCGCCACGGTCGGCCAGCGAGTACCCCAAGGCATTGAGGGCGTTGGCGTCATCGGGATTTTTTTCCAAAACGGCCCGCAAGTCCGCTTCCAGAACCTCGACCCGATCCAATTGCTCGGCGACCAACGCCCGGGTGTAGAGCAGTTCCACCTGACCCGGCATTTCTTCCAACGCCTCGGTCAACAGATCGAAAGCGCTGATGTAATCCTTGTTCTTGGTCAGCAATTCGCTTTCCAGCAGATACAGCCTGAGCGCCTCGTTGGGAAACTTCTTCCGGACACCGCTCAGGCGACGCCGAGCTTCGGGCAGCTGACCGAGATTGATCAGCGCGGTAATACCGTTGACCTGGGCGTCGAACGCCAAAGGTCCGTCCGTCACCTTGTCGAACCATTGCAAGGCGCTCTGCAGATGATTTTTCCGCGCCTCAATCAGCCCCAGATAGAAATACGCCTGCATCCGCCACCTGGCGGACTCCGCCAATCGGACAAATTCCTGCCGGGCCCGCTCCTCCTGCCCCATTTCCATGAGCGCCATCCCCAGACCGAAGCGGGCATCCTCGTTATCTGGTTCCTTGGCGAGAATTTTGGAAAGCTCCTTCTCCGCCGCGCGCAAGTCGCCCGCCTTGGCCAGAAACTGGGAATAGATCAGACGCAGACGGACATTGCCCGGATCGCTTTTCAAGGCCCGCTGAATCACCTCCCGAGCGGCCTGGGAATCACCCATCTGCGACATCACCTGAGCCTGCAACAAGCGCGCCCGGTTCCAATCTGGATGCAACGCCAAAGCCCGTTCGGTCTCATCCAGCGCCAGCTTGTACTCACCCTTGTCGGCGGCTAGCAGGGCAGTGGCGAAATGGAGTTCCGCCATACGCGGGAAGCGATCGACCAACTGCCGCATAAGCTTGAGTCCTTCCTCCTTGGAAACCTCCGCGTCGAGCAGCTTGACCAATTCGATCAGGGTACTTTCCAGCTCGACGTTGGGCAGAGTCAAAAGCTTACTGAGCTGCTCCAGGGCCGCGTCCGTTTGGCCGGCCTTGAGCATGAGCATGGCATTCAGCCGGATTGCCTCCGCATTCCCCGGATCCCGCTCTTGCCACAGGGAAGCCGCTTCACGCGCCTTGTCGATATCCTTGAGATAAAGCGCGATCTGGGTGGCGCGCTCGGCTACCCGGGGGTCCTTCGTCAACTTTGTCGCCTTCAGGTAATTTTCCAGGGCGATCCCGTACTGGCTCCGCTGGCCCGCCAGCTCAGCAGTCAGCAACAGGTAGACGATTTCGGATTCTTGTGTGGCGCCTTGTGCGCTCGCTTTGATAACTTCTTCCGAGAGCCCGCCGCTCGGCGGGGAGGACGGACGAGAGCTAGCGCATCCCGCAAGCACGATGCCGCCCGCGCACGCCAAACAGAATAATTGTTTCAACACGGAATCAAGTCTCTTGGAATTCGCGGTCACTAAACGCGAGGAAAGCAATGCCACTTTTTGATCGCCCTCATCCTGGCCCTCTTCCAGTGGGAGAGGGGATTTTGTATGACATGACTTTTCTTAACCTTTCGCAATGACACGCCGCCCGAGCATGCAGCTCACAATACCCATGGATGCATTTGACGGAAGCGCCGATCCCTGGAACCAAAACGCGCCCTATTCAGGGGGACGAAGGGAACAGCTAGGCTTAGCTTCGCGGGATTTTACGCCTTCCTTGGCTTGCGGCAATAGCCCGCAAGCAGGAACTATTTGGCCTGGGCAAGGCTTTTTTTTAAAATTATATCCTGAAACACAGGCAAAAAATGAGTCGATGGCCATCTTGACCTTGGGATTAAACCACAATAGCGCACCGGTTTCGATCAGGGAACGACTCTCCTTCCCAGCGGAACGACTACAATTCGCCCTGCGGAAGTTGGTCGAGCTGCCCGAAATCGACGAGGCGGCCATTCTTTCGACCTGCAACCGCACAGAAGTCTACTGCGGCGCGGAAAGCACCAACCAGGACATCCTCATCGACTGGATCGCCCACGAACAACATCTGAAGCGGGAAGACCTCCGGCCCTATCTCTATACCCACACCGACGCCGAGACCATCCGGCACATGTTTCGCGTCGCTTGCGGATTGGATTCGATGATTCTGGGCGAGCCGCAAATCCTCGGCCAGATGAAGTCCGCCTATCAGATCGCGGCAGAGGCCGGCACCCTGGGCAAAACGCTCGGCAAGCTGTTCCAGTGCACGTTCTCCGCCGCCAAGAAGGTGCGCACTGACACCGCCATCGGTTCGAGCCCGGTTTCCGTCGCCTTCGCTGCCGTGCGTCTGGCTCAGCGCATATTCGACAACCTTCGGGAGCAGACCGCCATCCTCGTCGGCGCAGGCGAAACCATCGAACTCACCGCACGCCATCTCTGCGAACAAGGTATCGGCGAGCTGATCATCGCCAATCGCACCTACGACCGTGCCCACACCCTGGCCGTGCAGTTCAACGGTTTCGCCATTTCCCTCGCCGAATTGCCGAAGCATCTTGCCAAGGCGGACATCGTGGTATCCTCCACCGCCAGCCAGCTGCCGATTCTCGGCAAAGGTAGCGTCGAGAGCGCCATCAAGTCCCGCAAGCACAAACCCATGTTCATGGTCGATCTAGCCGTTCCCCGCGATATCGAACCCGAAGTGGAACAGCTTCGCGACGTTTACCTTTACACCGTAGACGACCTGCGCAACACCGTCGAGGAAGGCATGAAATCCCGACAGGAATCGGCCAAGCAGGCCGAGGAAATCATCGACACCGAGGTCGAGCACTTTCTCGCCTGGCTCAGGGCGCAAGGCGCGACGGCCACGATCCGCGACTTCCGCGCCCACGCCGCGGAAATCCGCGAGGAAGCGGTGGCCAAAGCGCTGCGCGCCCTGAGAAATGGGAAGCCTCCTGAAGAGGCCTTGAACCTTCTGGCGGACATCCTAACCAACAAACTCATCCACATGCCCAGCGCCCAGATTAGGCAGGCCGGCGTCAACGAGAGGCGCGACCTCATCGCCGCGGCTCGGGAACTTTTTCAACTCAAAGACAGCACCGATACGTGAAACCCTCCATCCAGCACAAACTCGATCATCTATCCCAGCGCTTCGAGGAAATCACCGCCCTGCTCGCCGAGCCGGAAACCCAGAACGACCAGAGCCGCTTCCGCGCGTTGAGCCGCGAATACGCCCAGCTCAATCCGCTCATTGCCTGCTATCGGCGCTATCAGGCAACGCTAGGTGAAATCGCCTACGCCGAAGGACTGCTCCAGGATCAGGATGCCGAAGTGCGCAGCCTCGCCAAGGAAGAACTGTCCGCCGCCTGCGAGAAAAAAGACGCGCTGGAGCTCGAACTGCAAATCCTGCTGCTGCCCAAGGATCCCAACGACGAGCGCAACATCTTTCTGGAAGTGCGTGCCGGCACCGGCGGGGCGGAAGCGGCCCTGTTCGCCGGCGACCTCTGTCGCATGTACATCCGCTATGCCGAACAAAAGGGCTGGAAACCCGAAATCGTCAACGAAAGCGAGGGCGAACTCGGCGGCTATAAGGAAGTGGTGATGCGCATCGGCGGAGAAGACGTTTATTCGCGACTGAAGTTTGAGTCCGGCGCCCACCGCGTTCAGCGCGTCCCTGCAACCGAAACGCAGGGGCGCATCCATACCTCGGCCTGTACCGTGGCCATCCTGCCGGAGGTCGACGAAATCGACGACGTGGACATCAACCCGGCGGAGTTGCGCGTCGACACCTATCGCGCTTCGGGCGCCGGCGGCCAGCACGTCAACCGGACCGATTCGGCCATTCGCATCACCCACCTTCCCACCGGCACCGTAGTGGAATGCCAGGACGAACGCTCGCAACACAAGAACCGTGCGCGAGCCATGTCCCTCTTGAAATCGCGCATTCTGTCCGCTCAGCAGGAAAAGCAATCCGCCGAAATCGCCGCTTCTCGCAAGCTGCAAGTCGGCAGCGGCGACCGCTCCGAGCGCATCCGCACCTACAACTTCCCGCAAGGAAGGCTGACCGATCATCGCATCAACCTGACCCTATACAGACTCGAGGCGGTCATGGAAGGCGATCTCGACCCGGTGATCGAACCCCTCATCAGTGAGCACCAAGCCGACCTACTAGCGCAATTGGGGGAGGAATGATTTATTCAGGCCAAGCCTCGATGCCGTGTTCGAAGCATGCTTCAAAACCCACGAGCACCATCGCCGGCATACTCCGCGAGGCCGCCGAAACGCTCGCGGCCGTTTCGCACAGCCCGCGCCTGGACGCGGAAATTCTGCTCGCCCATGTCACCGGTAAGAATCGAGCTCATTTTCGCGCTTGGCCGGAGAAGGACCTGGCGCCGGAAGAGGAAGCGGCATTTTGGCGATTCGTAGAACAACGCCGCGTGGGCACACCCGTCGCCTACCTGACCGGACGAAGGGAATTCTGGTCGCGCGAATTTCGCATCACGCCCGACGTCCTGATTCCCCGCCCCGACACCGAACTGCTCATCGAACTCGCCTTGAATCGAGCGCCGTCCAACCGGAGCGCAGATATCCTGGACTTGGGTACCGGCAGCGGTGTCATCGCCGTCACTCTAGCTCTGGAGCGGCCCCTGGCCCGAGTGAGCGCCCTGGATCGCAGCCCCGCCGCCCTGGACATCGCGCAGCGGAACGCGGCCCTACACCATGCACGCAACGTCCGTTTCTTGCAGAGTCACTGGTTTGCCGCCGTGGTGGAAGATGAGTGCTTCGATCTGATCGTCAGCAACCCGCCGTATATCGCGGAAAACGACCCGCATCTTGCACAGGGCGATGTGCGTTTCGAGCCGGCGCTGGCACTGAGTTCCGGCCTCGATGGCCTGGAGGACATCCGCCGCATCGTCCGTGATGCACCCACGCATCTGGCGGCAGGCGGCTGGTTGTTGCTCGAGCACGGCTACGACCAGGCCGAGGCGGTCCGGGCACTTCTGATGCAAATGGGATTCGAAGCGGTCGCCAGCTATCCGGATCTACAGGGACATGAAAGGGTCAGCGGCGGCCGGCTAAGCTGACTCGTGATCGGGGAAATCCGGCATTCTATAGCGCGCGTTTCCTCACCCGTGTGATGCCATGCCCCGAGAAGAAATCCAACCGCCTCGCCCCCTGGTCAGGCGACTCCCCCACTATGCCAAAATCTCCCCGGATACTGGGATTTGCGGCCTGATCGGAGCGTAGGCCGGGGAGCTTCGTACCTGTTATCAGGTAAGCAATACGGCCATGCGCAGAATGTCGCTTGCAAACCTGGACGCCCGGGGCCAAATCGCAGCCATGCACCCGATGCGCGAGTACGGTGAAAGCCTGTTCGCGATTTTCCACTCCGATCCTACCAGCCCGGCCGAGCCCAGCCCGCGGGACCTCGCCGAAGCCGCCTACCCCGAAGCCCTGTACCTGATTACTTCACTGAACCTCAGCGGCCTTCTGGTAATGCGGGGCTTCCGGCTCACTCCCGACAACAGTTTCGCGGAAGTGGAACTGCTGCTCGAATCCGACTGACTGCCGCGGGTAGCGCTACGGCGCATAGGGTCGGCATCTGTGCTGGGCATTAGCTCCCCCTAACTCGCCGCTGGCTTGGCGCTCCCGACCGGAAGCACCGTGACCGCTAGATGCGCCATTACGCGGAACTCATCCGGTGGCCTGTTTTGCCGCCGCCCGGAGCGTTTTTCGCTCAAGACGATCGTGGCCCGAAGGCTGATCCTAAGCCACTACCGGACAGCTAGCCGCTGATCACGCCAACCCAAACTTCACCTTTTCGCACCTTCGCCCGACTTCTGATCGGCGCATCCTGCCGCGGAAAAAATTCCGGTCGCTGCTAAATTTCCATTACCTAACGGGCCTGCACACAATTCGACGAACATGAGAAACGACATCAATGGGTCAGGCACTTCGGACGTCGGCGGTTCCACCCAAGCCAAACCCTCCGAAGATTGCCTGGCTGTTCAAGATGAAACCCAAGCCGTCCTGACGTGCCTGGCGGAAGAGTTCGGTAAACAACTGCACTATGCCCATCGGGAGCTAAACCAAACCCAGGAGTTGCTCAATGATGCGATCAACACCCTGATCGCCTGCGTCACCAGCATCCACAGAAGCGTTGATGCGATCACCGGTGGCGTTCGGCGTACGGCGGCCGAGTCGCAAGCGTCGGGTAAGCCAACGTCCCCAGCCGTCAAAAAGGTATTGAATATTTCAGATCAACTGGAAGCCAACATCAATACGGCGATCCGGACCCTCCAGTTTCAGGATATCACGACCCAATTGATTGACCATGCCATTCATAGAGTTTCGGCGATGAATGACACGCTAGCGGACATCAAATCACTGTCCGCGAAAGCGCCCGTCGATTCAAACGGCTTTATCGATCAACTCTGCCGCCAAAAAGAGTCCATTCTGCACAAAGTGGCCAATCTGGACGAGCACAAGACCAACCCGGTTTCGCAAGGGCACATGGGAACCGGTGAAATTGAACTATTCTGATTTCTGCTTCCTTTCTGCAATGACCGGGTGCCATCTGTATAGGAGAAATTGATCCATGGCAAAGACGATACTCGCGGTCGACGATTCAGTCTCGATTCGCAAAATGGTCAACTTCACGCTCAAAAGTGCCGGTTATGAAGTCATCGAGGCGACTGACGGTCAGGAAGGGCTGGAAAAAGCCAAATCGTCGATGGTCAATCTCGTCCTGACCGACCAAAACATGCCCAGAATGGATGGGTTGACCCTCATCAAGTCCCTACGCGGCCTGCCGCAGTACGCGACCGTTCCCATTCTCATGCTGACGACGGAGTCGAGCGACGCCATGAAAGCCCAAGGCAGGGCGGCAGGTGCAACCGGTTGGATGGTCAAGCCATTCGATCCGCAAAAACTTTTGGAAGTCATAAAAAAAGTAATCGCTTGAACGCCGGACTAAACCCTTGACCGCTTGCACATGAGTATTCCCGTATGACAATCGAGCTTAGCGAGTTTTACCAAACCTTCTTCGATGAAGCCTCAGAGCATCTGGCCGAAATGGAAAGCCTGCTCCTTGGACTGAACATCGATGCGCCCGATTTTGACGAATTGAATGCCATCTTTCGGGCAGCGCATTCGATCAAAGGCGGCAGCGGTATGTTCGGATTCAACGAGATGGTCGAGGTGACCCATATCCTGGAAACGTTGCTGGACCGAATCAGGAAAGGTGAGCTTCGGATCAACGAGGCTATGGTAGACGCCTTCCTCCAAGCTGCGGATATCATCAAGGGTCAGATTGCCGCCCGGCAAGGTGGCGACTCCATAGAACAAAGCCAAGTCGATTGCATCTGCAACACGCTCCAGCAATTAAGCGACGACGGCCCGGCAATCGCCTCTGCTGTTCCCTCTCCAGCAGAATCGGCTGCAAGCCCAGCCGCCGCTTTTCTTGAGATCCGGTTTTTGCGGGAAGGCAGTCCGCTGGCCGAACCGGCTCCCTTCGACTGGCTTGTCGATAACCTGGGGGGGCTGGGTCAACTCGAGGTGGTCGATCCTGGAGAGGAGCCTGGCAAGCCGGCATTTCTGAAGTTGAGCCAATCGGCATCGGTCGATGCCATCAAGGAGGTGTTCGCGGCCTTTGTGCGACCCGAACAGGTCGAGATTAGCCACACTGCGCCGGCCGTCCCAGTGAGCACGCCGGACGAAGAAGCGGGTTATGGTTTCTTCACTAGTCCGGAAGAAGCCAAGTCCGCAGCTGAAAAGGCGCAGCTTGAGAATGAACAGGGTTTTGGCTTTTTTACCGGTACGGTCAGCGAACCTACAGCCGCTAAGTCGGCTGTAGAAAAGTCCGTTCAGGAAGGCACCAAGGCCGGAAGTGTCGAGCTCTTTGAAAAGGACACCAAGCCCCCGCATCAACGGGGCCCGAAAACGGAAGAGCGGCCGATACAAAAAGGAGCCTCTGCCGCCAACGCGGACACCTCGATTCGCGTCAACATCGACAAGGTGGATCAACTTATCAATCTGGTGGGGGAACTGGTCATCACCCAGGCGATGCTGGCGCAAACCGCGTCGGAGGTGGATCCGGTGCTGCATGAAAAGCTGCACAACGGCATCGGCTTGCTGGAACGCAGCACTCGGGACCTGCAAGAGGCGGTGATGTCCATTCGCATGATGCCCATGAGTTTCGTGTTCAGCCGTTTTCCGCGGATGGTGCGAGACATTGCCGGCAAGCTCAAGAAAGAGGTCAACTTCAAGACCCAGGGCGAAGCGACGGAGCTCGACAAAGGGGTGATCGAAAAGATCACCGATCCGTTGACCCATCTGGTGCGCAATAGCCTGGATCACGGCATTGAAGCGCCCGATGTGCGCGTTCAGAAAGGCAAGGATCCCAAGGGTAATCTCATCCTGCGCGCCTTCCACCAGGGCGGCAATGTAGTGATCGAGGTACAGGATGACGGCGCCGGCCTCAACCGCGAAAAGATTCTCGCCAAGGCCCGAGAACGGGGCCTGCCTGTGTCCGACGGCATGGCCGAACAAGACGTCTGGCAGCTCATTCTTGCCCCGGGTTTTTCCACCGCCGACGTTGTCACCGATGTCTCCGGTAGAGGGGTGGGCATGGATGTGGTCAAGAAAAACATCGAATCCCTAAGTGGGCGGATAGAAATCGAATCCTATCAGGGTCTGGGTACCAAAATGACCATCCGCCTGCCCCTCACCCTGGCCATCCTGGATGGACTGTCCCTCAGGGTGGGGGCGGAAACCTTCATTATTCCGCTCACGGCGATTATCGAGTCCATCCAGCCCAAGGCGGAGGACGTAAAAACCGTAGCCGGCCAAGGAGAAGTCGTGCAGGTTCGTGGCGAATATCTGCCGCTAACGGCGCTGTACCGCGTTTTCAACATCCGCTCGCGCATCCGTCGGCCGCAGGAAGGTACCTTGATGATCGTCGAGGCCGATGGCGTCAAGGCGGCGTTACTGGTTGATGAACTGCTGGGCCAGCACCAGGTGGTGATCAAGAGTCTGGAGACCAACTACCGAAAAGTACCCGGCATTTCCGGCGCCACCATCATGGGTGACGGACGGGTGGCCCTGATTCTCGATGTAACGGGCCTGGTCAGGATGAGCAAGGAGCAGGGTGG
>DATIXD010000033.1:0-14354 GCA_035518875.1 Methylococcaceae bacterium
CGTAGGCGCGGAATTCGCCCCCATAGGTCTCCGCCATCACTTTCGTCAACGCCGCCGTCAAGGTCGTCTTGCCATGATCCACGTGACCGATCGTTCCTACATTCACATGCGGCTTGGTACGCGCAAACTTCTCTTTGGACACGATTACTTACCTCACTAATATCTTTCCGATAAACTCTACTTAGGATGCTTTCTTGATGATGGCATCGGCGATATTCGTCGGCGCCTCCATGTATTTTTCAAACTGCATGCTGTAGGTTGCACGACCCTGGGTGGCGGAACGCAGATCGGTGGCGTAGCCAAACATTTCCGACAACGGAACTTCGCAACGGATGATCTTGCCCGAAGGCGCATCATCCATCCCTTGAATGAGACCGCGCCGACGGTTGATGTCGCCAACAACGTCGCCCATATAATCTTCGGGCGTCACCACTTCAACCTTCATGATCGGTTCCAGCAGAGCCGGATTCGCCTTTCGCGCCCCTTCCTTGAAGCCCATGGAGCCCGCAATTTTGAATGCCATTTCGTTAGAGTCCACATCGTGGTAGGAGCCGTCAAATAACGTCACCTTCACATCCACAACCGGGTAGCCGGCTAATATACCATTCTGAATTTGTTCTTGCACGCCTTTATCTACCGCCGGGATATATTCCCTCGGCACCACCCCACCCACAATGCCGTTGACGAATTCGTATCCGGCACCCGGCTCGCGCGGCTCGATGCGCAACCAAACGTGGCCATACTGACCACGACCGCCGGTTTGCCGAACGTATTTGCCTTCTTGTTCGACCGTCTTTTTGATGGTTTCGCGGTAGGCAACCTGAGGGGCGCCCACATTGGCTGCCACGCCGAATTCGCGCTTCATGCGGTCCACGATGATTTCGAGGTGAAGTTCACCCATGCCCGATATGATCGTCTGACCGGACTCCTCGTCGGTGTGCACCCGAAAGGAAGGATCTTCCTGGGCCAGCTTGTTCAGCGCGATGCCCATTTTTTCCTGGTCAGCCTTGGTTTTCGGCTCAACCGCCACGGAGATTACAGGCTCGGGGAACTCCATTCTTTCCAGCGTGATGATGTCTCTTTGATCACACAGCGTATCGCCTGTGGTCACGTCCTTCAGGCCGATGGCCGCCGCGATATCACCGGCGCGCACTTCCTTGATTTCTTCACGGTTGTTGGCATGCATCTGCACCAGACGGCCGATGCGCTCACGACGCCCCTTGACTGGATTGTAAACCGTGTCACCCGAACTCAATACGCCGGAATAAACCCGTACGAACGTCAACGCTCCCACAAACGGATCGGTGGCGATCTTGAACGCCAGGGCGGAGAACGGCTGATCATCGGACGCGCTTCGATCGCCTTCGCTTTCGTTTTCCAGCACACCCTTTACCGGCGGAATATCGATGGGGGAAGGCATGTAGTCGACGACTGCATCCAGCATCGCCTGCACACCCTTGTTTTTGAAGGCCGAACCGCACAGCGTCGGGACAATTTCGCTTGCGATGGTTCTCATGCGAATGGCCTTTTTAATTTCCTCGATAGTCAGTTCGGCGCCTTCAAGGTATTTGTCCATCAACTCTTCATTGGCTTCGGCCGCAGCCTCGACCAATTTACCGCGCCACTCCTCGCAGGCTTTCAGCATTTCCGCCGGAATATCCCTTTCTTCGAAGCGCATACCCTGACTGGCTTCGTCCCAATAGATCGCCTTCATCTTGAGCAGATCAACCACGCCCTTGAAGTTCTCTTCGGCCCCAATCGGCAACTGCAAGGGAACCGGGTTACCACCCAGACGATTCTTGATCTGATCGACGACGCGCAAGAAATTTGCGCCGGCACGATCCATCTTGTTGACAAAGGCCAGGCGCGGCACACCGTATTTGTCGGCTTGCCGCCAAACCGTCTCGGACTGAGGCTCAACGCCACCGACTGCGCAGAACACGGCGCATGCGCCATCGAGAACCCGCAGCGAGCGCTCCACTTCGATGGTGAAGTCGACGTGACCGGGCGTATCGATGATGTTGATGCGATGCTGCGGGAAGCTGTTGTCCATGCCCTTCCAGAAACAGGTCGTCGCGGCGGAAGTAATCGTGATGCCGCGCTCCTGCTCTTGTTCCATCCAATCCATGGTTGCGGCGCCGTCGTGCACTTCACCTATCTTATGGGAAACGCCCGTGTAAAACAGAACCCGCTCGGTCGTCGTGGTCTTACCCGCGTCGATATGAGCCATGATCCCTATATTTCGGTATCTTTCGATAGGAGTACTACGCGCCACTGCTATGAACCTTTTTAACGTCTGAATCCGAATTGATCGAGTCGCATTACCAACGATAATGCGAAAAAGCCTTGTTGGCTTCGGCCATTTTGTGGGTGTCTTCGCGCTTCTTCACGGCCGTTCCACGATTCTCGTTCGCGTCAATGACCTCTCCGGCAAGCTTCATCACCATATTCTTCTCACTTCGCTTGCGAGCGGCGTCAATCAGCCAGCGCATAGCCAAGGCGGAGCGACGTGTGGGACGCACTTCGACCGGCACCTGGTAGGTTGCACCACCGACACGGCGAGACTTAACTTCCACGACCGGCTGAACGTTTTCCAGCGCCTTATTCAGGACATCCAGCGAGCTTTGGTTGGTCTTGCTTTCGATGTAATCTAATGCACCGTATACAATTCTTTCGGCAACCGACTTCTTGCCATCTTTCATGAGCATGTTCACGAATCTCGCTAGAACTTGACTTCCAAAACGCGGATCCGAACCAATTTCTCTTCTCTCGGAAGTTCTTCTTCTGGACATATATTCAACCCAAGACTAAATTAACTCTTCGGCCTTTTAGCGCCGTACTTCGAACGACCTTGGCGACGTTTTTGCACGCCTGCCGTATCCAAGCTCCCGCGAACGACGTGATAGCGAACACCAGGCAAGTCTTTTACGCGACCACCACGAATCAGAACGACCGAGTGCTCCTGAAGATTATGTCCTTCGCCGCCGATATAGCTCGACACCTCCGCCCCATTGGTCAAGCGGACGCGCGCCACTTTCCTGAGCGCCGAATTCGGCTTTTTGGGCGTCGTCGTGTAAACGCGAGTACAAACGCCGCGCCTTTGCGGACATGAGTCCAGCGCAGGCACATTGCTTTTCTCATGCTTCCTGACTCGCGGCTTCCTAACCAATTGGTTAATTGTGGGCATTACCGAACTCCAAAAAAATTTCGCTTAACTCTTGGACGACCGACAGAATGACAAGACCTTTGCAAGGCTTAATCCATCCCGAGGCCGTGAAAAGTCTTGGTAAAGCAGAGCAAATTAAAACATAAAAAACTGGATGTCAACCAAGAGCTCACTCCGAGCATTGTCATAGTCTCTTACAAGAAGCCAAAAAGCGGATTACCATCCAAGTCGTATCCGAAGGAAGCCCTGACGATCATTGCCCGACCCGAGCTTCCCAACAACGATCATGTGAAACTGACTTGAACGAAAAAAGGCTTACATACCTGCAAGCCTTTCTCATTAAGTGGCTCCCCCGGACGGGCTCGAACCGCCGACCCAGTGATTAACAGTCACTTGCTCTACCGACTGAGCTACAGGGGAATGAATTCGCCGCAAGCAACCGGCCGAGACCAAGCTGTTGCTAAACCAATCTATAAATGGCGCGCCTGGAGAGATTCGAACTCCCGACCACCTAGTTCGTAGCCAGGTACTCTATCCAACTGAGCTACAGGCGCGCTACGGAAAGAGCATTATCCATAAAAGTTGCGACACCGTCAAACCGACTTCAGACACACCGCCTCAACCGGCAGCGCCACCCCTTTCTTTAGGAACGGGATCACTTCCATGGCGGGGATGGGTTGGCTCAGCAAATATCCCTGAATGTCGTCGCAGCCCTGGGCTTTGAGGAAATTGAGCTGATTGACCGTTTCCACGCCTTCGGCAATTACCTTAAGCTGTAAATTATGCGCCATCGAGATGATCGCAGCGATGATGCTTGCATCGTTCGGATCGGTCGTGATATCGCGGACAAAGCTTCGGTCTACCTTGAGCACATGGATTGGTAACATGCGCAAACGAGCCAGCGACGAATACCCTGTTCCGAAATCATCGATCAGGATCTCGATCCCCATACGGCTCATCTCATTCAGCCGGGCGATGGTTTCTTCCTCATCCTCCATGAAAACGCTTTCTGTCACTTCGAGCGCCAGAGCCGAAGGCGCCATCCCTTCGTCGTCCACCGCCTGCTTGATGACATTGATCAAGTCTCGATGCCGGAATTGACGCAGTGACAGGTTGACCGCGACGCGCACGGTATTGAAACCCGCCTGACGCCACAAGCCGACCTGGCGAATCGCCTCGCGCAGAACCCATTCGCCGATCGGCACGATCAATCCGCTTTCCTCCGCCAATGGCACGAAGCGGTCGGGCGGAATCATGCCGAGCTCGGGATGCCGCCAGCGTATCAGCGCCTCCAACGCGTCGATACGTCCCTCCCGGATATTGATGGACGGCTGATAGTAAAGTTCGAACTCGCCGCGCTCTAAAGCCCGGCGCAGACTATTTTCGATCAATAACCGATCGGCGGCCGCCGCATTCATATGCGGCTCGTAGAAAAGGTAATTGTTCCGCCCCTTGTCCTTGGCGTGGTACATCGCGGTATCGGCATTCTTGATCAATTGGGCGACGCTCATGCCATCCTGCGGATAAACGACTATTCCGATGCTGGCGCTGATGAATACCTCGTGCCCCTCCAAATTGAAAGGTTGCGCCAAGGCATCCAGAATGGCATGTGCGACTCGACTGCCCATTTGCACGATATCCGAAGCTCCGCCGGAAGCATTCTGTCCCAGAATCACCGTAAATTCATCGCCGCCCATGCGAGCGACCGTGTCGGCCTCCCGCACGCACCGGCGCAAACGCTCGGCAACCTGCTGCAGCAACAAATCGCCGACCGGGTGTCCGAAAGAATCATTGATCGGCTTGAATCGATCCAGGTCCAGATAAAGTATCGGAACCGAATAGCCTCCCCGCCGGGCCTCGACCAAGGCATGATCTAGCCGATCCTGGAAAAGGACGCGGTTGGGCAGATCGGTCAGGGCGTCGTAATGGGCAAGATGGTAAATGCGGTTTTCCGAGAGCTTTTGATCGGTGATGTCCGTAAAGACGCCGACGTAATAAGCGGGCTGATGTTTTTCATTGTAAACCGTACTGATGCTGAGCCATTCCGGATAGATCTCGCCGTCCTTGCGGCGGTTCCATACCTCCCCCTGCCAAAAGCCGTTCTCCTTGAGGGCCTTCCACATATTCTGATAGAACATTACATCGTGCCGGCCGGACGCCAGAAAACTCGGCCTCATGCCCTTGACGTCCTCCGCCGTATACCCCGTCATCACCGTAAAAGCCTTATTGGTCCTGAGAATTCGCTCCTCCGAATCGGTGATCAATATGCCCTCGATGCTGCTTTCAAAAACGGACGCAGCCAACAGCAATTCTCGCTCGGCCCGTCTGCGCTCGGAAATGTTTTCCACCACGCTCAGGCTAATCCTGCGCCCATCCGGGTCCAAACTGAGATTGCAACTCATCGAGACATCGATGATCTCGCCGTCCTTCTTGATGAACTGGTAGGCGGTGTCGCGGACATAACCCTGCGTCCGAAACAGCGGAAACATTTGGCTTATTGCCTTTTCGCTCGACTCGGGGGTCATCAGGAAATCCAGCGTTTGCCCGACGACTTCCTCGCGCGCATAGCCGGTTTCCTCCTCCCACTTGCGGTTGACGCTGACCAGACGACCTTCCTCGTCGATGGAATGCATCATGACGGGCGAATTGTCATAGATGTTGCGGAAACGGGCCTCGCTCTCCGCCAGCGCGTTGATCGCGCGTCGACGCTGGGTGATGTCGTTTCCGAACGAAAGGATTTCGACCACGGTACCATCCTTGTCGCAAATCGCCTTGTTCGCCCAGGCGATCCAAACTCGAGCGCCGTCCTTGCGCATGTTTTCGTTCTCATTGCTCTGAAATTTATCGGGATCGCTGCTGATTTTCTCGATCATCGCTACCAAATCGACACCGTTGGAATCGCGCTCTGGAACGATGGTGCCGATCACCGGCTTGCCGACGAGCTCGCCCTCGTCGAAGCCGAAAAACCGCTGTCCAAAGCCGTTGATGAATTTGATGACGCCACGGGTATCGCGGCGCAACACGATGCTGTTAGCGGTTTCGACCAATTCGCGATAATTGTGCTCACTATCGCGAAGCGCCTCCTCCGCCCGTTTGCGCTCGGTCACGTCGATGAAGTACTCGATAATCTGCTCAATCTGCCCCTTCGCATTGAAAACCGGATAGGCATGCACGTCATAGACGACCGGCTGCCCCTCGCTGTCGTACAGCCGATGCTCGACCATGACCGGCTGCTTGCGACGATAGATATCCTTCAAGACGCAAGGGGTGTCCTTGCCCATGCAGGGTTGGTCGAAACCATACATTAGGGTGTAACAGTTTTTGATGCCATTAGGAGAAACCCCGCCATTCAAGGCGGCTTTGTTCGCCAGTTTGATGCTGAAATCCCGGGCGTCGACCACGAAAAAGGGATACGCGAGAGAATCCAGAATCGTGAGCAGAAACAGTTGATTGCGTAGCAGCCTCTGCTCCGCCTGCTCGCGATCATTAACTTCCCTTTGCAGATCGACGTTGACGTTAGAAGTCGCGTGTGTCCGTCTCGCGACTTCGAGCTCCAGATGATTCTTGCTGTCTAACAACTCCTTACGAACCGTCTCAAGCCTGCGCTCGTTCCTCGACACCACGACGAAGGCAAACCCCAGCCCCAACGCGGCAATTCCAACGCCGACCGATCCAGCAATCCATAGGATTTTCTGATCATCCCTGTGTGCGGACGTCATATCGTGCAGCACCAAGAGTTTTCCGAGCCTACCCTGCGCAAGGTCCTTCAAGTCAATAAAACCGCCGACATAACGGCGATTATTTGCCTTGACACCCTTCATTCCGCCACCCTCCAATCCGTCAAGGCGAGAGCCCAAGGCATTCACCAAACTGTCTCTCCGGGCTCCTAACAAAACCGTATCGGTAAATCGCTCCCACGGATAAGCTTGAATTAGCGACTTCCGTACACCCGCCTCCCATTGCTCCCGAGACAGGCGGCGTTTGTCGATGAAAACCAGCCATTCCGCGTGCGAGGCCGTTTCCAGGCCGGCGATCAAGGGACCGATCTCTTCGGCCAATTCGACATAGCCGATTAGCTGTCCTCGTTCAGTCCAAGGCGTGACCGTCCTAATCATGGGCACACCCAGCGAACCCGAGCCCACCTCGGAACTAAGTTCCACCCGTTTTTCGACGCGCTGGCGGCCAAGACGAGCGATGACCTCGCCGGGAAGATCGGGATTGCGAACTTGCAGGATATCCTTTCCGGCAGGATCGTAAAAATGCAGTTCATCCGCTTGCCCGGTCTGCAAGGGTTCGAACAGGTCTTTCGACAAGATCAGCAATCCATCCCTGTCGCCCGCTTGAAGCGCCTGCGCCAAACGTTCGTTCCTTCGCACGAAGGACAGAGCCGTCGCCATCGTCCGTCCCCGCTCCGCCAGCCGCTCCCGAAACAGGGTTTGCGCCAAACGTAGGCGTTCGCGGGCTTGATCGTCCATCCGCTGCTGCTGATGCCACCAGATGCTCGCAATCAATGCCATGCCGATTGCGGTCAGCGCCAATAGCAGCGATACGAGGAGATTGGATTTGTAGGATCGCAAAACGAGAACAGGGGTATAGAGGGTGAAAGAAGGAACCAATCCAAATGTTTCTTCCATCGGCTGCGCATTGCCGCTGCTCTGACGCGTAGCGTGCGCTTCGATGTCGCAGCCCACCGCCGAGATGCTAATGGGCTTGTCCGCAAAGCTATATAATAGGTCAAACTTAAAACACCCACCCGGATTCGAGCCGGTATATATGAACAATCCTGCCCCGCCGCTTTACGTTGACTCGCCTCATAGCCTCAGGCACTTTTGCGACTCGTTGCGGGGTGCCCGATGGCTCGCTCTAGACACGGAATTCCTGCGAGAGAAAACCTATTTTCCGAAGTTCTGCTTGTTGCAAATCGCCGCGGAAAATGGGGTCGCCTGCATCGACCCGCTCGCGCTGAAGTCGCTCCATCCCCTGCTCGAGATCATCTACGACCCGAACATTACCAAAGTTTTTCATTCGGGGCGGCAGGATCTAGAAATCTTTTACCATCTTTGCGGAAAACTGCCCACACCGGTCTTCGACACCCAGATCGCCGCGCCGCTACTGGGATTTGCCGAACAAATCAGCTATGCCGGCCTGGTCGGCGAACTGATCGGGGTCAATCTGAACAAGGCGCACGCGCGCACTGACTGGGCGCGCCGTCCGCTTTCCCCCGAGCAGCTGCGCTATGCAGCAGACGACGTGATTTATCTGAGCGCTGTCTACCAGAAGCTGCTCCCCCGTCTGGACAAACTTGGCCGACTCGACTGGCTGGGAGAGGACTTCGCCGAACTGACCGATCCCGCGCTGTACGAGAACCCTGCCGAACTGGCCTGGCAGCGGGTCAGCGGAGCGCACCAGCTTAAGGGCCAACAACTCTCGGTATTGCAAGCCTTGGCAGCGTGGCGCGAGCAAACGGCCCGCGCGAAAGACTTGCCGCGCGGCTGGCTGCTCAAAGACGAGACCATCTTCGACCTGGCGCGTCAGCAACCGACCCGGGCCGAAGAGCTCAGGGCCGTTCGCGGTATCGACGACCGGACCGTCAGCCTCCACGGACCCATCTTGTGGCACCTGATCCAGGAAGCACGAGATCGCCCGCCACCGCCAATCGAACTCAAACCCCGTCCAACCAAGAAAACCGCCGAACAGGAAGCTTTGCTGGATGTCCTGATGGCCGTCATTCGTTTGAGGGCGGCGCAAAACACGTTGAATCCAGCCATCCTGGCGAGCCGCAAGGACTTGGAACAACTCCTGGAGCAGGTGGACAACGCCAGACTGCTTCAGGGTTGGCGCAAAAAAATGGTGGGAGCGGAACTGGCTGCGGTTTTGGATGGTGAACTGAGCCTGACCATTGCCGGCGGCCGTCTACTTATACGTCCCCATGCCTGAGGCAAGCTTTCCACCGCTGATCGTCGCGCTATGCGATCCCGCCACCTATGACCCTCCCGTCGAAGGCGTTCGCATGGTCGAAACCCATATTTCATGGGTTTTCCTGACCGGAACCCAAGCCTACAAGATCAAAAAACCCGTCGACTTCGGCTTTCTCGACTTCTCCACCCTGGAGAAACGGCGTTTTTTTTGCGAGGAAGAATTACGCCTGAATCGAAGACTGGCTCCGGATATCTACCTGTCAGTGCTTCCGATCACCGGCCAACCGAGCCATCCGAACTTGGGCGGATCGGGCCGGGCTTTCGAATATACCGTCAAAATGAGGCAGTTTGACGAGGCCGCCTTGGGCGATCGCCTGGCAAGGGACGGGAAGCTCATGCCTGAACACATCGACCGCCTGGCCGAAGCCCTGGCGGCCTTCCACGGCCAAGCCGCGCGCTCGACGGCAACCGACAGTCATGGTCTGCCGGAAACCATCCAGAAAGCCGCCGAAGATAACTTCAGCCACATCCACGCCTCGTCAGAAACCAGCGACGAGCGCGATCAACTCGATGAACTGTTCGTCTGGACCGGAAAAGAATACGAACGCCTGCGGGAACGCCTGTGGGCACGAAAACGAGCAGGGTTCGTGCGCGAGTGCCACGGCGACCTTCACCTCGGCAACCTGGTGCTGATCGGGGAGCGTTTAATCCCTTTCGACTGCATCGAGTTCAGCGAAAATCTGCGCTGGATCGATGTCATCAGTGAAATAGCCTTCCTTGCCATGGACCTGGAAGTGAAGGGCTACAAACCGCTGGCGTTTCGTCTGCTCAACCGTTACCTGGAAATCACCGGCGATTACGCGGGACTCGACCTCTTGGACTATTACCGCGTTTATCGGGCGCTGGTGCGCGCCAAGATTGCGCGTCTTACCCAGGCGCAGAGCCGAAAAGAGGATGAGCGCAAGGCCCTCGCCGCACAATACCGCAGTTATGTGGACTACGCCGAGAAGGCCAGCCGTTTACGCCGGCCAATCCTGCTGATCACCCACGGATTTTCCGGAAGCGGCAAATCGCATCTCGCGGCGCTGATCGCCGAAGGATTACCGGCAGTCCATCTGCGTTCGGACATCGAGCGCAAGCGCTTAACGGGCTTTGGCAGTTACGAGGCGACCCGATCCGAACCGGGCCAAGGCATTTATACCGAAGAGATGACTCGCCTCACTTACGACCGTTTGCTGGACACCGCAAAGCGCCTACTGTCGGCGGGCTGGTCTGTCATTGTCGATGCCACCTTCCTCGAGCTGAGATACCGACGGGCACAAAGGGCGCTGGCAAAAGAAGCCGGGGCAGGATTTCTGATTCTCGACGCGCAAGCACCCATCGACTTGTTGCGTCGGCGGATACAGGCGCGGCTAGAAAGGGGAGCCGACCCCTCGGAAGCCAACATTGCTGTGTTGGAGCGTCAACTCGAGCATGACCATCCGTTTGAAGAAGCCGAACCGCCTTTCGCCTTGGCGGTCGACACCGGCAATCCGCCGGAGATCGAAACGATTCTGGACGAAATCACCCGGCGATGCAGCGGCCGGGAAAACAAGGCCAGCTAAGCGCCCCGCCCGCCCAGTAGCGCAGATGAGGCTAATTTTGCGCGATAAACTCGCCGAAAGCCCGGCTGCCATTGCCGGTCTGGATGGTTTTTTCAAGCTTCAGCGTTCGTGCGTCGACCACCGAAACATCGTTGCTGAACCAGTTGGCGACATAAACATGTATACCGTCGGGATGGACCGAAATGCCTTCCGGATATTCCCCGACCTCGATGCTGCCGATCACATTCAGCTGTCCGGCGTCGATCACGGAGACCGTGTTCTCGTACTGATTGGTGACGAATAACCGATCTTGAGTCGGTGCCACCGCGTAGGGACGCTCACCCACGGGAATGGTTTTCACGACCTGCATGGCGGCGGTATCCACCACAGAAACATCGTTGCTTTCCACATTCGCGGAGTAAAGACGACGCCCGTCGGCGCTCAGCGCGATCCCGAAGGGATGTTTGCCGACCTTGACCGTCCTGGTCACCGCCAGCGCCCGGACGTCGATTTCCGATATGGAATCATCGTCGCGGTTCGCCACGTAAACTTTGGAACCCTCGGGACTGATCACCACGCCGGCAGGTGAATGACCGACTGGAATCCACCAGACCACCACCTTGTGTTGAAGATCGAGCAGCGAGAGCCGATGGTCGTACCAATCGGCTACATAGGCGTATCGACCCTTGGCATCCACGGCTATCCCGACCGGCCCTTCGCCGACCGGAATATCCCCGACGACGGTATTACTGTGACCATCGATAATGGTCACGCTCTTGCCGGTCGGATTCGTCACGCAAATCGTGCTGCCGTCCCGACTGACTGCGATGCCTGCCGGTTCGATCCCCACCGGCAGTGTCTTGATAACGTCCCCCGTGGCCGTGTCTATGACCGAAACGCTGTTGTCCTTCTGATTGGTGATGTAGGCGAAAGGCTCGGCGTCAGCGGGTGCTGTTGCCACCAAGGCGACGGCCAGGACCGCCACCCGCTTCGCCAAGCCTGAGGACGGGGTGACGCCCATGAACGCGGTTACTTCTCGGCCAGGGCCTTCAAGTTCGCCAGGCTTTCCTTGTAAATCGCGGTCACGGCTTTGTTAGCGGCTTCCTCGTTTTGATCCGGCGGCGGATTGTTCTGGAGGAAACAACGGTAGTAGGCGCCGTTCCAGGTGACCTTCGACCCGCTGCCGGAGGCTTCGACCGCGATGTTGGAGGTGTAATTGTTAACCGGCAACACGGCGCAATCCGGATTTTCGCTGATTTTGTACTTATAACTCATCTTCTCGGCTTCGTAGCCCGTCAATTCTTCCTTGATCACCCCGCCCTTTTTCAGGGTCAATTCGCGGGTGGCGCCAGCCGCGTTGCCGCCTTGGGATGTGGTGCTGGCGACCATCGGCATCCAGGCGTGCGCGTTGCCGAAATCCTTGATGATGTTCCACACCTTAGCCGGTGCGGCATTGATTTCGACGGTTTCGGTAAGTTTCTGGCGTGAGGGGCCGTGAGCGTTGGCGACACCCACCCAGGCAAACATCATGAGTGCGATGAGCGTTAAGAACCTTTTCATTATTCCTCCAAAAAAATGCTCGATAAAAAAGCCGCGCACTAGTATATACAAAGAGAATCGGTATGGGTTAACTGATCATTTCCCGGCTCCAGGCTCTGAGACTTTCCAGTATCGCCCGCTCCCTTCCCGAAAGCGCCCGGCCAGTCTCCAGTTCGCATAGTCGTTCCTCATACTCCTTCAGGACTATGCTGGCGCCGGAGCCGGCCACCGTGAGTCGTTTGCGTCTGAATGCTTCCCAGCGGAGGGCCTCTTCGCCCGACAGCGACTCCGGGAAATTTCTCGCCCGATATCGAAACAGCATCTCCGGCAGACGGGGATCGTCGAAATCCGGTTTGAGCTTGGCCAGTTCCTCCGGCCCCATGTCCCGCAGCCGCGACATCCTTAACTTATCAGCGTCGCTGAAAAAGCCGCCCCCGTAGAGCATCAGATCCGGGTCTTCGCCATCCCCGTCTGCGCGGGAAGGACTGCGGAAGACATCTTCCAGCTTGGCGCCGAGATCCGGGGCGTTCTTGATCCGTTGTAAATGCGACTCGCAGCGCGCCAGATCGATGTCCAGCCGGCGGGCATCCTCGGCGCGCAGGACGCCGAGCGGAACGATCACGGGACATTTATTCAGATGCACGGTCTTCACGGGAACGCGCTCGACCCCTGAAGGTAGTTCGACAGTTCGGGTAAAAATCCGCGCCCGAATCGCCTCCGCGTCCAATTCCAGCAAGGGTTCCGGGTCGACGCCCAGGTCGTAGACCAGAACGCCGTTCGAGTTCACGGGATGCCGCGCTAATGCGACTACCACAGCGATACAGCCCGTTTCGGCCGGATATTTCTCCGAGACATGAAGAACCGGCTGAAACGCGCCCAACTTGAGCTGGGCGGCGGCCTCCCGTTTGCCGCGGTGCGCCCAGACGAAATCATAGAGTTTGGGCTGCCGCCGCCTGATCAGCCGGGCCAACTCGATCGTGGCGTAGACGTCCGCCAGCGCATCATGGGCGCCTTCGTGGCCGATGCCGTTGACCGCCGTCAGGAGCTCCAGGCGGAAGCTAGGCCGTCCGTGTACATCTAAGGGCCATTCGATGCCTTCCGGGCGCAACGCCGCGGCCAGCCGTACCATGTCGATGATGTCCCAGCGGGAATTGCCGCTGCGCCGTTCGCGTTCGTAAGGGTCGAAAAAATTGCGGTAAAGGCAATGCCGGGTCACCTCGTCGTCGAAGCGGATGGTGTTATAACCCAAGCCGCAGGTTCCGGGCCGAGCCAACTGGGCGTGAATGGCGGCAATGAAATGCGCCTCGGGCACACCTTCTCGCATTGCCTTCTGTGGCGTGATGCCGGTGACCAGACAAGCTTCCGGTGACGGCAGCATGTCTCTTGCCGGCCGACAATACAAGACCAGCGGATCGTCAACGAAGTTCAAGGCTTCGTCGGTCCTGACCCCGGCGAACTGGGCGGGCCGGTCTCGCCTCGGATCCACACCGAAAGTCTCGTAATCGTGCCAGTAAAGGCTGACAGGAGGCATCGGCGTGAATGACCTGAACTGCTCGCGTGGAAGACTTCGGGGTACGGCTGTTTAACTCGCCATCACGAGTCGCGTGCTTATTTGCGGATGGCGACCAGCGCTTTCAGCACATCGACCCGGCTGATGACGCCGACCAGCTTGCCATCCTCCATCACGGGAAAATGCCTTAGACGTGATTTGGCGAAAAGTTCAGCGACTTCGACAATGCTGGCGTCGGCGTCGACCACCGTGACATCGTTGGTCATGTACTCGGAGACCTTGCCGCCCATGTCCTCATAGTAGGCCGAGGTCACGACGATGTGCAGACATTCCAATTCGGAAAACGCCCCGATCACCTTGCCGTGATCGTCGACCACGGGGGCGCCGGTGGTCTTATGCTCCAAGAGCTTCCGTATCGCTTGGTAAACATCCATATTCGGCCGGAAAACGATCGGATTGGGTGTCATGTATTCTCTGACAGAGATATTTGCGAGCATGGTTCTCCCCTTTTTGGTTCCGGTTCTCCGGCTGGTAGGAATCTTGGCTACGGCTACGCCGACAACGGCTATTCGATGGTTTGCGCCGCTTCCAGCCTTCGCCTCTTATCGCATTTTTCGACGCAGATGCAGTCGCCGTTA
>DATIXD010000034.1:0-3462 GCA_035518875.1 Methylococcaceae bacterium
AGCGCATCCGCCAACTGGAAGGGAGCGCGATGAAGAAGTTGAGGCAAGCCCTAGCGGAAGAAGTTTAACCCGGCCGACTGCCTTTTCTTCGCCTTGGGGGCAGTCCTGGCCCCAAGGCCGCTTAGACTGCTGCGATTCACATGTCGACGTAATGATCGACGAGCAGGAAAGAAAAAATCCCCACCAGATAAACCAGCGAATAGCTGAAGGTCTTCATGGCGATGCGGTGGTTGGCGTCTTTCTTCAGGAGCCAGGCGCGATAGAGAAATCCGCCGCCGAGACCGACTGCCCCCGCGAGATAGACAAGCCCGCTCATACCGGTCAGATAGGGCAGCAGACTCACTAGGAACAGCAGGATGGTGTAAAGAAACACGTGGAGCTGGGTAATGGGGACGCCGTGGGTCACCGGTAGCATCGGGATGTTGACCTTGGCGTAATCGTCCCGCTTGGCGATGGCATAGGCCCAGAAGTGTGGCGGCGTCCAGACGAAAATGATGAGAAACAGCAGCAGCGAGTAGGGATGAACGTGACCCGTCACGGCACACCAGCCCAAGACTGGCGGCGCGGCTCCCGCCGCCCCGCCGATGACGATGTTCTGCGGCGTCGCGCGCTTGAGATAAACCGTGTAGATGATCGCGTACCCGATCAGGGATAAGAATGTTAACAGCGCAGTCACTCCATTGACGAATAGCGCCAGAATCAGCATTGACAATGCGCCCAGAGCGAGTGCGAAGGCAATGACCTGGCCGGGCGTGACTTGCCCCTGAGGCAGGGGCCGCTTCCTGGTGCGGCCCATTTCGGCGTCCGCCTTGCGATCCAGAAAGTGATTGAGGGCTGCGGCGGATGCGGCCGCCAGACCTATCCCTAAGGAGGCCCAAGTCAGAATCGGCAACGGCGGCAGGCCAGGGACGGCCAGAAACATGCCGATTACGGCCGTGAACACGATGTGTCCAACAACCTTGAGCTTACACAGCCCCAAATACGTTTTCCAGGAAACGGCTGTTACGGTTCCTGTGCGGGTATTGGATGTCATCGTTTCGACTTGCACTTCGTTTACAATAGGAGTTTCGCAATCGCCCCGCCCGTTCGGCCTTCAATCGAAACCGCCCGGTATTCCTCAGGAGAAACAAAATCATGGTGTTGTTACGCAGACTCTGTTTGCTTTTTTTAGCTGCGCCGATTTCGCTCCACGCCGCCGCGCCCAAAGTGTCCGAGTATAGGCTGAATAACGGCCTCAAGCTGCTGGTCCAGGAAGATCATCGCGCGCCCGTCGCCGTGACTCAGGTCTGGTACAAGGTGGGCTCGAGTTACGAATACGGCGGCATCACCGGAATTTCGCACATGCTTGAACACATGATGTTCAAGGGCACGGAAAAGCATCCGCCCGGCGATTTTTCACGCATTATCGCAGCAAACGGGGGGAGTGAAAACGCTTTCACCGGGCAGGACTATACCGCTTATTTCCAGACCCTGGAGAAAACGCGTCTGCCGGTCAGCTTCGAATTGGAGGCCGACCGCATGAGAAATCTGCGCCTTTTGCCCGAAGAGTTCGCCAAGGAGCAGCAAGTGGTGCTGGAAGAACGCCGGCTGCGCACCGATGACCAGCCTCGCGCCAAACTGGCGGAGCAGTTCGATGCGGTTACTTACACCAACAGCCCTTACAAGAATCCGGTGATCGGCTGGCCGGACGATGTCTCCGGCCTCACCGTCGCCGATCTGGGCGATTGGTACAGGCGCTGGTACGCCCCCAACAACGCCACGCTGGTGGTGGTAGGCGACGTCAACCCGAAGGAAGTTTTCAAGCTGGCGCAAGAACATTTCGGCCCCTTGAAGCCCAGTCAATTGCCCATGCTAAAGCCGAGAGGCGAGGTCGAACAATTGGGACCGCGCCGGATGACGGTGCGCCTGCCCGCCAAATTGCCCTTCCTGGTCATGGGCTACAAAACGCCCGTACTGAAAAGCGCCGGGGAAGAATGGGAGCCCTACGCGCTTGAGGTCGCCGCCGGCATACTCGACGGCGGCAACAGCGCCCGCCTCGCTAGCCGGCTGGTGCGGGGTCAGCAGATCGCCTCTGCCGCCGGCGCAAGCTATGATCTTTACGCGCGCCTGCCGGCCCTGTTCATGCTTGAGGGCACCCCTGTGCAAGGCACAACCCTGCAGGCGCTGGAAAACGCGCTGATCGAGGAGGTTCACCGTTTGCAAGAAGAGCCGGTCACAACCGAGGAACTGGATCGCGTGAAGGCGCAAGTGCTCGCCAGCAATATTTTCGAGCGCGATTCGATCTTCTATCAGGCGATGCAATTGGGCATGACCGAAACGGTCGGCCTGGGCTGGAAAAAGGTGGATGAATATGTGGACAAGATCAATGCGGTCACGCCGCAGCAGATTCAGAAGGTCGCCCAAAAATACCTGATCGACGATCATCTCAGCATCGCTTACCTGGAGCCTTTGCCGATTCCGGAAGGCGCGAAACAACCCGAAGAGCAGACGCCGATGGGAGGTGAACATGTCCGCTAGACACCGGGTTCATCTATTGGGAATCGTTCTGATGCTGTGGGCGGCCCTGGCTCAGGCGACGCCGCAGATCCAGAACTGGCTCGCCGCGAACGGCAGCCGCGTCTATTTCGTTCAGACCGAGGGCCTGCCGTTGGTGGACATCCGCGTTGTGTTCGATGCCGGCAGCGCAAGGGACGGCGCGCAATTCGGGTTGTCAACGCTGACCTCCGCCCTGCTCGACACCGGCGCAGGATCTTGGGACGCGGACACCATCGCCCAGCGCCTCGAAAGCGTGGGGGCGCAGCTAACAACCGGCGCTTCGCGCGACTCGGCCTGGCTTTCGCTGCGTTCCCTGACCCAGCCCAAGCTGCTGAACACCGCGCTGGAAACCGCCCAAGCAATCCTGGTTCAACCGACCTTCAACGCAGTAGACTTCGAGCGCGAGAAGAAGCGCATGCTGCTGAGCCTCAAGCAGCGGGAGGAGTCCCCCGCTGACTTGGCCGGCATCGCATTTTTCGAGGCGCTATACGGCAATCACCCCTACGCCCACCCGAAAGAAGGCAATATCGATACGGTCGAGAAATTGTCGCGGGAGGATCTGCGGAACTTCTACCGGCAATATTACGTGGCGAAAAACGCGCTGATTGTGATAGTCGGTGCCGTGGACAAAGCGCAGGCGGAAAGCATCGCCGGCAATCTGGTGCAAGGCTTGCCGGCGGGAGAGGCCGCTCCGGCCCTGCCTCCGGTTGTACAACCGGAGGTCGCTGAAACCATACGCAAATCGTTCCCCTCCGAGCAGACCCACGTGTTTTCCGGCGTTCCCGGCATGAAAGTGGGCGATCCGGATTATTTCCGGCTCTATGTCGGCAACCACATTCTCGGCGGCAGCGGGCTGGTGTCGAAAATCTCCGAGGAAGTGCGCGAAAAGCGCGGCTTGTCCTATAGCGCCTACAGCTATTTCTATCC
>DATIXD010000035.1:0-4151 GCA_035518875.1 Methylococcaceae bacterium
CCGAAATGCGACGCCACCTGTTTGGTCCACTTGAACGGCGTGTCCATCGACCACGCCCAGCCGGCCGAAAAATGCGGGAAGGTCCGTTCAGAGCCCCAGAACGGGTACCAGAGAAACTGGGCCTCGATCGGCACCGGCACGCCATTGAAGGTGGTGAACTCGTTAGGTGTGCCGTTGATCATGCCTTCCGGGCTTGCGCCGTTGTCGCCGCTGATGTAGATGATCAACGTGTTGTTTAGTTCGCCGAGGTCTTCCACGGCCTGAATGACCCGGCCGATTTCGTGGTCCGTGTAGGCGAGGTAGGCCCCGTAGACGTCGGCCTGCTTGATGAAGAGCTTTTTCTGCTCGATGCTGAGGGTATCCCATGCCGGCAGTTCGTGCGGCCAAGGCGTCAGCTTGGCGTTCGCGGGCATGATGCCGAGCCGCTTCTGGTTGGCGAAAATGGTGTCGCGCAGCTTGTTCCAGCCCTGGTCGAACAGGTGCATTTCGCCGATCTTCTCGATCCACTCCGGAGTCGGATGATGCGGCGCATGCGTCCCGCCCGGTACGTAATAGACGAAGAACGGCTTGGCGGGCGCGACCGCCTTGATCTCTTTCATGTACCGGATGGCTTCGTCGGCCATCGCCGTGGTCAGGTTCCAACCGGACTTCCCCTCGAAAGGATAGATGGCCGTCGTATTGCGGAACAGGTTCGGAGACCACTGGCTGGTATCGCCGCCGACGAAGCCGTAGAAGTACTCGAAACCCATGCCGATCGGCCATTGATCGAACGGCCCGGCCTGGCTCGCCAGGTAGAAGGGTGTGTTGTGGTTCTTGCCGAACCACGAGGTCGCATAGCCGTGCTCCTTCAGGATGGTGCCGATGGTGCCAGTCTCCTTCCTGATGACCGAATTGTAGCCGGGGAACCCCGTTGCCGCTTCGCCCACAACGCCATAGCCGACCGCGTGATGATTGCGTCCCGTGATCAACGCCGCCCGCGTCGGTGAGCAGAGCGACGTGGAGTGGAAATTCGTGTAGCGCAGCCCGTTCTTCGCGATGCGATCCAGGGACGGGGTTGGGATGACGCCACCGAAGGTGCTAGGCGCGCCGAAGCCGGCATCGTCCGTCATGATGAGCAGCACGTTGGGCGCGCCCTTGGGCGGCACGACCCGCGGTGACCACCATGCCTTGGACTCCGAGGACTTCTCCTTGATCACCCCGCCGAATTTCGGATCGGGCGGCGGGAGTTGTTTTCCGTCGATGGTGGTAGTGGCACTGGGTGAACCCAACTCACCGGTCACTTGCTGCGCAATGCAGTGTGAGAAATGAAGCGCAAAGGCGACAGCTGAAAACACTACCGCGACCACCTGCTTGACTGCTCTCATACGAGGCCCTTCCTTATTGATTGGTGATGTGGTTCTGTGGACCGCGGCATTCGCGGCCCGTCCGCCGCCACACTCGGCTGGCGACGCTGTTGTCACAGACCGGTAGACTGCTCCAGCGAGCAGGCAGACCGGACAAGCCCCCGAGATCCGACACGTTGGATCGTGTCCGTTTTGTGATGCCTGGACTGCGACTGATAACATCCTTCGCCATAGTGCGCTGTCGGTCAAGACAATCCGAAAGGTGCGGGGTCTGGGGCTCATCGGTCGCTGGCCAGACTGATACCGCTGCCCTCCAGGAACAAAGTCTCAATCCAGCGCATCAGGTTGAGGACAACCAAAAAGAACATGACCGCGGGAGCACTTCGAGGAATTCGTTCCTGAGCCATGTGAGCAGACGGGACATGGGCGAGTCACCTGTTGAAAAGTTGAATCGGGCGCTTCAAGTCAATCAGCCCCCGGCAGTGGCGGGCGCATAGTAAAACCCGAATCCCAGCATGAAGTAAATCGTTATCAGCATAAGGCCTCCCAGCCAAACCGCGGTTCCGATGTTGGCGTTGGTTTGGAACACGACAACCGGCATGATGATCGCCACCAATTCGAACGGAGAGAACAGGAGGTTCATATCCCGCCCGAAGACGAATCCGAAGAAGACCAAGATGGGCGCGACCAGGAGGGCCATCTGGGTGCTGGACCCCACGGTTATGCCTATCGAGATGTTCAGCTGGTTTTGACGGGCAAACCGCACCGAGTTGATCAGGTCCGCGGTGTTGCCGACCAGTGCCAGCAGGAATACACCGGCAAACAGAGGCGTTAACCCTAAGTTCTTGGCGGCGGGATCGACGGCGTCGGTCAGGATCTCGCTCATGACCGCCAGCGCGACCGTGACGGCCGCAAGGATTCCCAGGGCCTTGTTGCGGCTCCAGCCCGTTGCCTCCGTCTCGGACTGGGTTTCGCTCGTTTCCGTGGGTCGTTCCATCGGGGGGGATACGGGTTTTGCCGCGTCCTCTCCGGGGGTCGGTTTGCCGGAGAACAAGGTATACACGATGCTCGCCAGGTAGATGAGAAACAGGGCGATCGAGATTTCCAGGCTGATCTCCCGCTCGGATGCGGTGCTGAAGTTGAACACCGCGGGGACGATCAGTCCGAACGTGGCCAGCATCAGCAGTTGGCCGTTCACCCGCGCAGTCTGAATGTCATAGGTTAACTTGGGGAATTTCAACCCCCCTACAAACACCGAAAGACCGAGGCCGAACAGCAGGTTGCCCACGATGGCACCGGTAATTGACGCTTTCACCATTTCGACCAGCCCTTGTTTGAGGGCAAACAGGCCGATGATGATCTCGGGCGCATTGCCGAGCGTGGCGTTCAAGAGGCCGCCGAGCGTGGGTCCCAGAAACTTGGCCAAGGCCTCGGTCGCATCCCCCATGAGTCCGGCCAAAGGAATAATGGCCAGCGCCGAAGTAAGGAACACGACAATGGGATTGACCTCGTACCAGGCCAAGCCGATGCCGACGGGTATGAACAACAACAACCAGTTGAGCTTCATTTCAAATCCTCAATGTAACCATACAAATCCGGCCGGACTTAGAGGCTATCTGAAAAGTGGTCTGCATGGTAGTTTCTGCCCCTTTTCAGGGGAAAAGACACGATGGTAGAGGGTTACCCGTTGCAGTGGACCTGGTGGCAACCTTCCGCTGGAATGGGTGGCAGATTTGAGTGGAATACGCAGATGCGGAGTGGGCGATATTGGAACCGCTGCTACGCGAGCCGAAATCCGGTCGACGACCGCGAACCACGTCATTGCGCCAGGTGGTCAACGCGATCTTCTATGTCCTGAGGAGCGGCTGCCAATGGCGGATGCTGCCGAAGGCGTACCCTTCCTATCAAACCGTGTACGAGCACTTCCGGAACTGGCGACTGACCGGCATCTGGACGCGCCTTCAGGATACCCCGCGGGGCGATGTGCGGGAAGCCGCCGGTCGCGCTCGCGAGCCGAGCGCCGGGATCATCGACAGCCAGACGGTCCAGACCACCGAGCAGGGCGCCGTCCGGGGTATAATGGTGACAAGAAGATTCGCGGCCGCAAGCGCCATCTCGTGGTTTGCTGCTCGTCGTGTGCGTTCATTCGAGCGGCATTCAGGATCGAGACGGCGCCAGATCGGTGCTTGAAGCCCTGGCGGCTCGCTTCCCAGAGCTCCAGCTCATCTGGGCGGATGGCGTAAGCTCGTGGACTGGGTCACCACGGCCCTCCGGCGCACGCTCTCGATCGTACGACGGCTGCGGAATACCAAGGTATTTCCCGTCCTGTAGTGACGCTGTGTCGTGGAACTACCTTCGGCTGGCTGAATCGCTCGCGCCGCTTGAGCACCCCTAACCCTCTTCTCCTGCGAGTACACAGGAGAAGGTCGGGTTGGGCATTCCCTATCAAGCAAGTCCGGCAGCTGTACTAGAATGGCTGCTTGACGACTTGGTAATACACCCCGCTGCCTCCGAAGACCGGTTTAAACCAGTTCGGGCCGCAACCGTAATACTCTACCGATTTCACCACCGCATTCGTGCAGCTCGCCGGGAGGCTGGAGAGCTGGGTACCCATGGGCAGGGGTGACGTAATGCCCGTGGGTTGCGCGGCGGACGGCGGAGGGGCCGACTGCGACGTGGAACTGCTCTGCTGCTGGGATTTCGCGGCGGCAGAACCCACCATCGCACCCACCGCAAGTCCTGCGACGCCGGCCGCAGCCACTTCACCGGTCGTGGCGTTGTAGCCACTATTGTAATAAACGGTGGTTG
>DATIXD010000036.1:0-4819 GCA_035518875.1 Methylococcaceae bacterium
AATCGCCCAAAGCACCGCGATTAATGCAAAGATGACAAATACCTGCATCAGTACCGACAGCATGTTCTTCACCCGCACCATGCCGCCATAAAAAAGCGCCAGCCCCGGAATGGTCATCAGAATGACCAACACCGTCGCCACGATCATCCAGGCTGTGTCACCCTTGTTCGGAACGGGGACGGCCGCAGCTTCTTCCGCCGATAGCCAACCGCTGAAACTCAACAACGCGAATAAGACAAAAAGGGGGAGATTTTTTTTCATATTTTGCTCCTAAAGTGCTTCCGCGCCTGTCTCGCCGGTGCGTATGCGAACGACTTGTTCCAGATTGGACACAAAAATTTTGCCATCGCCGATCTTTCCCGTATTCGCCGTCTTGGCGATGGCGTCGATCACGGCATCCAACTGCTCGTCGGTCACCGCCACCTCCAGTTTCACTTTGGGCAAAAAGTCCACGACATACTCGGCGCCCCGGTAAAGTTCGGTGTGCCCCTTTTGTCTGCCGAAGCCCTTGACTTCGGTCACCGTAACCCCCGTGACCCCGACCTCAGACAATGCCTCGCGAACATCGTCCAACTTAAACGGTTTAAGAATTGCTGTCACAAATTTCATTTGTTTACCCTCGAGTACGTGTATTGCATCCTTAGATCAGGATTCGGTGACCCGGAGCCAGGCACGTGCCGTCGCCCTCCCCTTCCAACGATAAGCCTGCTCAGCGTTTAATCGATACACGCCTCGTAAAGCAGAAGCTATGCCAATGGCTAATTTGCCTGCCAGGACGGCGCCCATATTCAAAAAGCCGATAGCGATCAACCCGTGCCCGCACCACATTGGCGCGAACCTCCATATACGCACTACATTTGTGCAACAGCCTGGGCGCTGGACGGTAAACGGGGAGGTCGGCTATCCTTCCTCGTATGCCAAACAAAATTACCCTAGACGACCTTTCCAAACGCCTGGCCCAGGCCGTTCCCTCCGGACTGTCAAGCCTTGGCGGTGAGCTTGAAAAAAACTTTCGTGCCGTTTTACAAGGCGCATTCGAAAAAATGAACCTGGTCAGCCGGGAAGAGTTCGACGTGCAGCGCGGCGTGCTCGTCAAAACCCGTGAAAAGCTGGAAAAGCTCGAAGCACGGGTTGCCGAACTGGAACAGCGGATTTTAAGCAAGTAACCGCTCGGCGGCAGGATCGATGACACTGGCCGTCGTTTACACCCGGGGCAGACAAGGCGTCGATGCGCCACTGGTCACCGTCGAGGTCCATATCGCCAACGGCCTGCCCAGCCTCTCCATCGTGGGGCTGCCCGAAACCGCGGTCAAAGAAAGCAAGGATCGGGTGCGCGGCGCCCTGCTCAACTGCCGTTTCGAATTCCCCGCCCAACGCATCACCGTCAATATGGCCCCCGCAGACATCCCTAAGGAAGGCGGACGCTTCGATCTGGCCATCGCGCTGGGCATACTCGCCGCCTCCGGGCAGATCAGAAAGGACGAACTGCGGCAGATGGAGTGCGTGGGTGAACTGTCCCTGAGCGGCGAACTGAGGCCGATCACCGGTGCGTTGCCGGTCGCGATACAGGCCCGCAATGCCAAACGGCAACTCATTCTGCCCAAGGAAAATGCCGAGGAGGCAACTTTGGCCGGCGAGGTGCCAATTATTCCCGCCGACCATTTGCTCGAAGTCTGCGCCCATCTCAATGGGCTGAACCCTATCGAACCCCGGCTGGCAGGATCACAACCTATGGCCGGGGATGCCGACAACGATCCGGATTTCGCCGAGGTGCATGGGCACTTTCACGCCAAGCGCGCGTTGGAAATTGCCGCCGCCGGCCGGCACAATCTGTTGATGCTGGGCCCGCCTGGCACTGGCAAATCCATGCTGGCCGCGCGCTTGCCGGGTATCCTGCCGCTGCTGAGCGATGAAGAATCGTTGGAAAGCGCGGCCATCACCTCGGTCAGCGACGTTGCCTTCGAACCGCAGACCTGGCGGAAACCGCCGTTTCGCTCGCCGCACCACACGGCCTCCGCGCCGGCCCTAGTCGGAGGCGGCAGCAATCCCAGGCCCGGGGAGATTTCCCTCGCCCATAACGGCGTCCTGTTCCTGGATGAGCTGCCGGAATTCGACCGCAAGGTTCTGGAGGTGCTGCGTGAACCCCTGGAGAGAGGCATGATCACCATCTCCCGGGCCGCCCGCCAGGCCGATTTTCCTGCCCGCTTCCAACTGATCGCTGCCATGAATCCCTGCCCTTGCGGTTACCTTGGCGATGCCTCGGGACGCTGCCATTGCACCTCCGATCAAGTCCAACGCTATCGCTCACGTATCTCGGGACCACTGCTGGATCGCATCGACATGCATATCGAAGTGCCGCGGGTTTCCCATGAGGTGCTTCGTGACGGCGCGCCCGGCGGAGAAGAAAACAGCGCCGCGATCAGAAACCGGGTGACCCAAGCGCGCCAGCGCGCGCTCGCACGGACCGGACTCGCCAATGCCGCGTTAACCCCGCAACAAATCAAGCGCTTCTGTCGCCTGAACGACCGCTGTCAGCAGACTCTGGAACAGGCCGTTACCAAGCTTGGACTTTCGCATCGCGCCTATCACAGGATTTTGAAAGTTGCCCGCACCATCGCCGATCTGGCCGGTTCCGAATCCATCGAATTACTCCACCTGAGCGAGGCGATCAGCTACCGCCGGTTGGATCGTGCGCCAGTCGGACCAGCCTAAGCTTTAAGACATCGTGTCGAACTTGTCTTCCCTGAACCCCCAGCAACTTGCGGCTGTCCAGATGCTGGATTGTCCCCTGCTGGTCCTCGCCGGTGCCGGTAGCGGTAAGACCCGCGTCATCACCGAAAAAATCGCCTATCTGATCAAGCAAGGCACCGCGGCGCGGCATATCGCGGCGGTCACCTTCACCAACAAGGCGGCCCGCGAAATGAAGTCGCGCGTCGGTAAAATTGTCGCCGACAAGGCGCTACGGGGCCTTCGCGTCTCCACCTTTCATGCCTTGGGGCTGGACATCGTGCGCCGCGAGCACAAGTCCTTGGGATTCAAGAACGGCATCTCGATTTTCGACGAGCAGGATCGGATCGCCCTTCTGAAGGAACTCATCAAACACGGCTCCACCGCTAATGACATCGACAAGGTAGACCGCTACGCCTGGCAGATCAGCCGCTGGAAAAACCTGTTCACCCTCCCCGAGCAGGCAGAGCATCAGGCACAGCCGGAGACCCTCACGGCTGCCCGGCTTTATGGCGAATATGCGCGGCAGATCAAGGCCTACAATGCTCTCGATTTCGACGATCTCATCCTGCAACCGGTGCTGCTGTTTCAGCAGCAACCGGAAGTCCTGGAAAAGTGGCGTAACCAGCTGCGTTACCTGCTGGTGGACGAATATCAGGACACCAACCTTACCCAGTATCAACTCGTCAAACTGCTGACGGGTGCCCTCGGCCGCTTCACCGTGGTGGGCGACGACGATCAGTCGATCTATGCCTGGCGCGGCGCCCAACCGGAAAATCTGCGCCAGTTGCAGAAAGACTATCCGCGTTTGAAAGTCATCAAGCTGGAGCAGAACTACCGCTCGACGGGCAGGATACTGAAAGTCGCCAATCACCTAATCGCCAACAACCCGCATGTGTTCGAAAAGCGGCTTTGGAGTGCGTTGGGCTACGGCGATCCCTTGCGCGTTCTCAAGGCCAAGGATGAGATCGCCGAGGCGCGGCAGATCGCCTCGGATATCGTCCACCACAAATTCAGGCATCGCACCCCTTATGAGGACTACGCCATCCTGTACCGGGGCAATCATCAGTCGCGCCTGTTCGAGCGTGCCTTACGGGAACACGGGATTCCCTATTTCATCAGCGGCGGCCAATCGTTTTTCGCCTACTCGGAAATCAAGGACATCCTGGCCTATTTGCGCCTTTTGGTAAATCCGGACGACGACGCGGCATTTTTGCGCGTAGTCAACGTACCGCGCCGGGAAATCGGTCCGACGACGCTCGAAAAGCTCGGCCAGTATGCCAAACAGCGCCACATCAGCCTGTTTTCAGCCTGCTTCGAACTGGGACTGGAACACGCCCTGCCCGCCAATTCCGTTCAGAGATTGAGGCATTTTGGGGACTGGCTGACCGATGTCGCCGATCGCGCCTCACGTGGCGACACCTTCACCGTCATCGAGGAATTCGTCGATGCCCTCGGGTATGCCGACTGGCTCAAAGAGACCAGTAACAACGACCAGGCGGCGCGACGCAGACTCGGGAACGTGCGCGAACTCATCGACTGGCTCAAACGCATCGCCCATCAGGACGAAGTCAAAGAGAAAAGCCTCGCGGAAGTGGTGGCCAAGATGATGCTGCTCGATATCCTCGACCGTCAGGAGGAAGAAAACAGTGGCGACCGCGTCAGCCTGATGACCTTGCACGCCGCCAAAGGGCTGGAGTTCCCCTATGTTTACCTGGTCGGTATGGAGGAAAACCTATTGCCCCATCAAACCAGCGTCGAAGAAAACACGATCGAGGAAGAACGCCGGCTGGCCTATGTGGGCATCACTCGCGCGCAGAAACAGCTGACCTTCAGCTATTGCAGCCATCGCAAACGGTATGGCGAGCTGAGCGACTGCGAGCCCAGCCGCTTTCTCAACGAACTGCCTGTGGAAGAACTGGAATGGGCTGAGCGTAATCCGTTAGACCCCAACGTCAAGAAAGAGCGCGGCCAAGCCTCCATCGCCCAGATCAAGAGTTTGTTAAGCGGGTAAAAAATCAGTAAACTACTCCCCATTGCGCCCGTAGCTCAGTTGGATAGAGCGTTGGCCTCCGACGCCAAAGGTCAGGGG
>DATIXD010000037.1:0-7994 GCA_035518875.1 Methylococcaceae bacterium
CCGGCATACGCGAGCTCTGGCATACCGGCTGGATGCATAACCGGGTTCGCATGATGGTCGCTTCCTTTCTCACCAAGAACCTGCGGATTTCCTGGCTGGAAGGGGCGCGGTGGTTTTGGGATACCCTGGTCGACGCCGATCTCGCCAACAACACCCTGGGTTGGCAATGGACCGCCGGCTGCGGCGCCGATGCCGCGCCCTATTTCCGCATCTTCAACCCCGTGTTGCAGGGCGAGCGTTTCGACCCGAACGGCGATTATGTCCGCCGCTGGATACCGGAACTCGCCCGTCTGCCGGCCAGTCACATCCACCGTCCCTGGCAAGCCCCCTCCGCGTTGTTGCAGAACAGCGGCGTGGACTTGGGGGAAACCTACCCCCGGCCGATCGTCGATCTTCGGATCAGCCGCGAGCAGGCTTTAGCGGCATTTCAGGTCATCAAGCGAATTCCAGGCGCAATTTAACTCTTCGACGTCCCGCCTGCAGGTCGGCCTACACAACCGCTTCTGGCAAAACCACCGGCCGATGCACGTCCAGTGAGGCCCGCAAACGGTCTCCCACTCCGAACCGGCTATCGGTCGGCGTGACCGAGAGGACCTCCAAGCCGTCTTCCAGGCGCAGCGTGTAAAGAATATCGAGCCCGCGAAACGCTTTTCTGATTACCCGCGCATTACCCACCGCCTCCGGCTCCAGCCGGATCTGATTCGGCCGCACCAGGATTTCGAGCCCCTGCCCTTCCCGGTAACCGACCGCCTCCTCCGGCCAGGGCAAGCGTCCCAGAACCGTCTCCAAGCCATTCCCTTTGGCCACCGCCGCCAGTATCGTCCCGTGGCCGATGAAATTGGCGACGAAACGGTTGGCCGGACTTTGATAAAGCGTCTCGGCGTCGGCCCACTGCTGCAGCCTGCCCGCCGCCATGACCCCGATCTCGTCGCCCATGACGAAAGCCTCCTGTTGGTCGTGCGTCACCAGCACTGCCGTCATGCCCGACTCCTTGAGAATGCGCCGGAGCTCGTGCGCCAGATGCTCACGCAATTCGGCGTCCAGGTTGGAAAACGGCTCATCGACGAGCAATAGCCTGGGTCTGGTGGCGATAGCCCGAGCCAGCGCCACCCGCTGCTGCTGGCCGCCCGACAGCTGATGCGGATAGCGGTCTTCCACGCCGCGCAGATTCACCAGTTCGAGCGCTTCGCCCACCCGCGAGCGCTCGTCGAGCCGGCTCAGTCCGTGTAGACCGAAGGCGATGTTTTGCCGCACCGAGAGATGGGGAAACAGCGCGTAATCCTGAAACACCACGCCGATTTCGCGTCTTTCGGGTGGCGACAGGCTCTCGCGAGAACTGACTGCAACGCCGTCGATGCGAATCACCCCCTGGGCCACCGGTTCGAAACCGGCAATGGCGCGCAGCAAGGTGGTCTTGCCGCAGCCGCTAGGCCCCAAAAGACAACCGATCCGCCCCTGCCCCAGTTGCAGGGAGATTTCCCGCACCACGGTCTCGTTTCCGTAAGCGACGTCAACGCGATGAAGCTCTAGCCGAGGACTCATCGTTCTGCCTCCGAAGCGCGAACCAACAGGAAAATCGGCAAAAGACCCGCCAACACCAGCACCACGGCCGGTAAGGCCGCCCGCTGCCACTCGCCCTCCGAGGTCATCTCGAAGATGCGCACCGCCAGGCTGTCCCAGCCGAAGGGACGCATCAACAGCGTGATCGGCATTTCTTTCAGGATATCGACGAAAGCGAGCAGAAAGGCACCGAGCAAACCGCCCCGGAGCAAGGGCAAATGCACCCGCCGCAGCATTTCGAAACCCGCTACGCCCAAACTCCGGGAAGCCTCTTCCATCGAGGGGGTGATCCTGTGCAGGGCGCTGTCCGCCGCGCCGAAGCCCACGGCGAGAAAGCGGATCAGATAGGCCAGCAGCAAGGCTGCCAGACCGCCGCCGAAGACCGGGGTAAGCTCGACGTCGAACAGGCTGTTGGCGGCATCGATGAGGCGGTTGTCCAGCCAGGCCAGCGGCATGAAAATGCCCACCGCTAGCACCGTGCCCGGCAGGGAATAACCCAGAGTGGCCAACCGAACCATAAGCCCCGCCTTCCAGTCGCCGTAGCGTCGCTTGACCAGGCTCAGGGTGAGCGCCGCCGCCACGATCAACAAGGCCCCCGCCGCAGCCATGATCAAGGTGTTGAAAAGGTAATCGGTAAAGCGTTCGTCCCAATCGCTGACGAAGACTTCGGCGCTCCAGATCAGCAGTTGCAGCAAGGGCACGACGAAGGCCAGCGTCAGGACGAAACCGGTGAAAGCGCAAGCAAACCAGCCATGGGTGCCGTCCAGTCGGATCGGCCGGGTGCCGTTGCCGCTGCGGGCCGAGAGGAAATAGCGCTGACGGGCGCGCTGGCGCTGTTCCAAAGTCAGCGCCAACAGTGCGAACAGCACCAGGAAGGACGCCAGTTGCGCGGCCGCGGTCAGGGAAAACAGGCCGAACCAGGCCTTGTAGATGGCGGTAGTGAAAGTTTCGTAATTGAACACCGAGACCGCGCCGAAATCCGCCAGGGTTTCCATCACCACCAGCATCAGACCCGCGCCGATCCACGGCCGGGCCATCGGCAGAGCTACGCGGAAAAATGCGCCCCAAGCGGTTTCGCCCAGGCTGCGCGCGGCTTCCAGCGTACGGCCCGACTGCGTCATGAAGGCGTTGCGCGCCAACAGGTAAACATAAGGATAGAGCGACAAGGTCAGCGCCAGAATCACTCCGCCGGTGGAGCGGATCGGGGGAAACCAGGCCCCCTCTCCAAACCAGCCGCGCCAGGTACTGGCTATCGGCCCGCTGAAATCGAACAGACCGACGATGACGAATCCCAGCACATAGGCCGGAATGGCGAGCGGCAACATCAAGGCCCAGGAAAAAAAACGCCGCCCCGGAAACTCGCACAACGCCGTCAGTCCGGCCAGAGCGGTCCCCACAACGCCCGTCCCGAGAACTACGCCCGACACCAATCCCACCGTGTTGAGCGTGAGCCTCGGCAGCAGCGGCCCGACATGCGCCCACACCTCGGGTGCAGGTGCGAACAAGGCGGCGGCGATTTGCAAAATGGGCAACAGCGCGAACGCGCAGATTGAAGCCGCGGCCCACCAGAGGAGCCCGAGTCTTCGGCGATCGGACACTCGGGCGGAAACGCTCAGCCGTCCGCGGTCGTCGACTTGGGGCAGAGTCTCGGTCTCAGAAACAATCACCGAAGGGAATTCCTAGTGATAGCCGGCCCGATCCATCAGCTTGATGGCCGCCGCCTGCAATTGTCCGGCCTGGCTCACATTGATCGTGCTCTGCTTGAAACTGCCCCAGGCGGCGACCGCCGGGTCGGGCTTGACGGCCGGGTTGGCCGGATATTCGAGGTTCGAACCGGCGAACACCTCCTGCGCCTTGGCCGAAGACAGCCATTCCAGCAGGGCCAAAGCCTCCTTGGGATGCTTGGCGTTCTTGACGATGCCGGCCCCCGAAACATTCACATGCACGCCCGTGCCGTCCTGGTTCGGCCAGAACAGGGCCAAGGGCAGATCGGGTTTCTTCTTCATCAGCCGGCCGAAATAGTAAGTGTTGACCAGACCCACCTCGCATTGCCCGGCGACGATGGCGTCCATCACCTGCACGTCGTTAGAGAAGACCGGTGCACCCAAATTGGCCACCCAGCCCTTCACGATCCGTTCCGCCTCGGCCTCGCCCTTCTGGGCGATCAGCATGGCCACCAGCGACTGGTTGTAGACCTTCTTGGAAGTGCGCAGACAGAGTTTGCCCTTCCATTTCGAATCCGCCAGTCCCTCGTAAGTCGAAAGCTCCGCCGGCTTCAATTTAAGCTTGTTGTAAACGACGGTGCGGGCACGGATGGACAGCCCGAACCACTGGTTTTCGGGATCACGCAGATGGGCGGGAATATTGTCCGTTAACGTTTTGCTCTCGGCCGCCTGTAGCAAACCTTCCTGCTTAGCCTGCCAGAGATTGCCGGCATCGACCGTGATCAACAGGTCCGCCGGGGTGTTTTTGCCCTCGGCCTTGAGCCGCTGCAATAAAGGCCCTGCCTCGGCAGTGACGAACTTGATCTTGACGCCCGTTGTCTTGGTGTACTCATCGAACAGCGGCTTAATCAAAGGCTCGGTGCGCGCTGAATAGACGGCGACCTCGCCCGCCGTTTTAGTCGCGGCGCTTGCTTCGCTGCGCCCCGCCGCGCCGGCGGCGATTGACAGGATCGCCAGGATCCAGGCAAGACGGGCAAGCGAGTGTTTGAGCATGATGAATCCCGCGGATCAGATGTTAAGGAGGAATGAAAAACACGGCGTCAACGCCAAGTGAGAATTATTCTACATTGAAAACACTCCCGCCCTCTAGCCAGTTGCGGAAAACAGGGTAGAGACTGTGATTCTGTGCCGTCACTGAATAGCACGATCGGCTTGATTCACCGGGGTTCGCGCCGGCCTTACTAGCGTGATGACCACCCCGAACCGCCGGGTCGCAAGCGGGGCCGTTCTCGCAACCGCGGATGGTCGTCAAGCGCGGGCATCGTTGCAATGCCTGTGCGCTTGAAGGGAAAAGCAGCGCGGCAGTACCATTAAGCCCCAGGCGGTTTGTTTGGAAGCTAGGGAGCGGCGGAATCGACCGCTGCCCGCCGTCCCATCCCCAACGACCTGTTGCCCTGCTGAGCGGGGTCAACATCCGGACGCTAACCCAAGCTTCGCATGAGGAGTCGGAGGAAACCAAGATGATCGACGACACGAAACAGGACGCCGAGCGGGCGCTGATGCGGGAAATGGGGATTACCGAACGTGAAATTGCAAGGCGCAGAGCCTTCTTGGAATTCGGCGACGAGGACATCAAGGAACTGATGAGCATCCATGCGCTCGCGGAGCAGTATGCGGACCCCGTCATTGAAGCCTTTTACCAGCATCTCCTCTCGTTTGAGGAAACTCGATCATTTTTCCAAGACCCCAAACTCCTCGAGCGCGTCAAGCGTTCGCAGAAAGACTACTTTCGAAGGCTCACCCAAGGCGAGTACGACAAAGCCTATATCGAAGACCGTCTCAAGGTCGGCGCGGTTCACGAGCGTATCGGACTGCCGGTCAAATCGTACCTTGGGATGTACAGCTTTTATCTGCGAACCGTCGCGGGCCGTCTTTTCGAGGCGTATCAAGACGCCCCGGAAAGAGCGCTGCGGGCTTCTCGCTCCTTGATGAAGGTGATTTTTCTGGACATCGGCTTGGCGATCGACACTTATATCAGCCGCCGTGAGCAACTGATCCGCAAACAGCAAGAAGCCATGCGGGAACTGCCCACCCCTGTGCTGCAGGTCCGTGAGCGGTTGTTGGTCCTGCCGATTGTCGGTTTACTTGAATCGTATCGTGCCCGTCAACTCACTGAGCAGTTGCTGAACAGCATCAGCGCCACCCGCGCCAAGGTCGCGATCATGGATATCACCGGCGTGCCGATCGTGGATTCCAAGGTGGCCAACCATCTGCTGCAGACGGTCAGCGCGGCGCGCCTCATGGGGGCGACCGTGATCCTGACCGGCTTGTCGCCCCAAATCGCCCAGGCGCTGGTGGCTATCGGCGTAGACCTGAGCCAGGTGCAAACCACGGTCGATCTGCAAAGCGGCCTGGAAGAAGCAGAACGCTTGCTCGGCTATCGGCTGGTTCCTGTTGCAGTGAGGACAAGCGCGGATCAAGCGCAGTTATGAAAGCACCCATCCTGAAACAGGGCCCCTATCTGATCGCCTCTCTTCAGCCTGAGCTGACCGATACGGATTTGCTGCAGTTGCAGGAGGCCTTGGTGGAACAGGTGGGTCGGTTCCGCTCGCGCGGTATCATCTTGGACGTCACCACGCTGGACGTCATGGATTCCTTCGCGACTCGCACCTTGCACAACATCGCCCAAGCAGTCGCATTGCGTGGGGCGGAAGCGGTCATCGTGGGCATTCGGCCCGAGGTGGCATTTGCCATGGTGCAGTTGGGCCTGGACCTCCGGCTATCCGGAGTGCAAACCACACTGGATCTGGAAGAAGCGCTCGCTATCCTGGACCGGCAGCATAAAGAGCTTGGGCGCCGTGGCTGACGTGGTGCGGGTGGCGATCCGGTCGGACGCCGACATCGTCATGGTCCGCCAACAGGCACGGGTGCTGGCCAGGGAGCTGGGATTTTCAACCAGCGACCTGACCCTCATCGCTACTGCCCTCTCCGAATTGGCGCGCAACATCGTCGAGTATGCCCACGGCGGCGAAATCATCCTGAGCCGAATCAAGGACGGGGACCGCTGCGGTCTTGTGATCATCGCCCGAGATAACGGGCCGGGGATAGCCGATGTCGAGCGGGCCATGCAGGATGGCTATTCGACGGGAACCGGGCTGGGCTTGGGTCTGCCAGGGACTAAGCGGCTGATGGACGAATTCGAAATTACCTCCGGCATCGGCCAGGGCACCACCGTCAGGGTCACGAAATGGGTGCGCTGATCGACCACGGTATTGCCCAGCGGGCGTTTCCAGGGGAAAGCGTGTCGGGCGATCGCGCCGTGGTCAAGCCATTTCCGAGCGGCGTGCTGATGGCAGCTGTGGATGGCCTAGGCCATGGTGAACCGGCCGCCGCGGCCGCCGCGGTCGCCATCGACATGCTGGAACACCATGCCGAGGAAGAGCCCCAAGGGCTGGTGCGACGTTGCCACGAGGCGCTGAAGCGCACGCGCGGCGTGGCGATGAGCCTGGCCTCGATCGACGCGCGTTCGGGAATGATGACTTGGCTGGGCGTCGGTAATGTCGAAGGACTTCTGTTGCGAACCGCCGATTCGCCGCCGGCTCGCGAGGCGCTATTGATGCGCGGCGGCGTGGTTGGCTATCAGCTGCCGCCGCTGCGCGTCTCGCACCTTCCCGTCGGCTTGGGTGACCTGCTGGTCTTCGCCACGGATGGCATCCGTAGCGACTTCGCAGCAGGACTGCCGCTAGACGACCCGCTCCTCCGGCACCAGGACGTGCAGGAAATCGCCGACCGCATTCTCGCCCATTTCGGCAGGATGACCGATGATGCGCTGGTACTCGTCGCGCGCTACGCGGGTAACCCACCATGAGCCATGTGCTGCATGAGCTTGCCAATCATTACGCCTCGGGGCTTCAGGACTATCTGGCCGAAGCGCGGGAGGCCGGCCTCGAGCGCGCCTACGAGCTCGGGCGCCAAGCGGTTGAATCCGGCCTGGGCGTATTGGATATCGAGTTGATGTATCGGCAAGCCCTGGAAGGCGCTTTGCAACGCGTACGGACCCCCGAGGAGAGCATGCACGCCGTGGCGCTGGCGTCGGAGTTCTGGGCGGAGAGCCTGGCGCCTTTTGAGATGACCCATCGCGGCTTCCGTGAAGCCAACGGGAGGCTGCGTGAGCTCAACCAGGCACTGGAAAACGAAATTGCGGAGCGCAAGCGTGCCGAGGCGGCGCTACAGAGAGCCCATGACGAATTGGAGCTGCGGGTAAAGCTACGCACCGCCGAACTGGCACAGGCCAACGCCGATCTGCAGGCGGAAATCGCCGAGCGCAAACGCTACGAGGAGGAGTTGCGACTGCGCGACCGCGCCATCGAGGCATCCAGTGCGGGCATCATCATCACCGATGCCAGGCAGAAAGATAACCCCATCATCTACGCCAATCCCGCCTTCGCCCAAATGACCGGCTATGCCCGTGCGGAACTGATAGGCCGCAATCCCCGCATTTTGCAGGGGCCGGAAACCGATCCGGAAGCCATCGAGAACATCCGCAGCGCCCTGCGGGAGGCGCAACCCTGCCTGATCACCCTGAAAAACTACCGCAAGGACGGCTCGAGCTTCTGGAATGAGCTGTTCATCTCGCCGGTGCGGGACAGCCAGGGTGACTTGACCCATTACATCGGCGTCCAGACCGATGTAACCCAACTGAGGCGGGCCGAGGAAGAGCGCCATGCCCTGGAAATTGCCAAACAGATTCAACTTTCCCTCCTACCCGGC
>DATIXD010000038.1:0-5714 GCA_035518875.1 Methylococcaceae bacterium
GTCAGCGCATTCGCATCGGTCACGATGATGGTGCAGGACTCGATCACGGTGTCTGCCAGTTCCCAGCGCTCCCAAAGCCCGGCAAAGGCGAATAAGCTCTGATCCTTGAGGCTGATCAGGAACGGTTGTTTGAGCTTGGAGTCGGGACGTGGCTGCCACTCGAAATACGCATCGGCCGGCACCAGGCAGCGGCGGGCACGAAAGGCGCTGCGGAAGGCGGGCTTGGTCGCCACCGTTTCGGCCCGGGCGTTGATCGTGCTGTAACTCGACTTCGGTTCTTTTGACCAGGCGGGAATCAAGCCCCAGCGCACCATCACCAACTCCCTTCTGCCTTCGCCACCCTGGCGAATGATCGGGATCGCCTGGCTGGGTGCGATGTTGTAGCGGGGAAGCAGCTCAGGAACCTCATCCAGCGAGAACTGCCGGGCGATGCGCTGCGGCGGACTATTGAGCGCGAAACGGCCGCACATATTTCAATTCACCCTCAGGCCGAGAAACGCGGGATAGATGGTGGCCAGCGCGGTCAGCCAGCCGCCCAGAAAGAGCACGCCCACAAAGACCGCGGTGCCGATTCCGGTTCGGTAAAGGATTGCGGCATAGGCGTTCGACAGACAAGCACGGACATTCCATGCCGCAAAGGTTCCTAGTACGAGGCTGACGCCGATGCTCATGACGGCCGTGAGCGGATAAACACACCAGGGGCAATGGGGCGGCGGCGTGTTCTTCACGATTGCATTGCACGCCCAGAAAAATTCGTTCCAAGGCCAGTCGCAACCGCACGAGAACCACAGCCCACATAGGGGCGTCACCAAACCGGCGGCGATGGCCCAAGTGCCGACAATCGATGCTCTTTTTGGATCGCTCATGCAGGCACCTCTCGGTGATCAGAAAGGCGGCGCGCCGCTTATCCTACATTCGGCAGGTGAGAGGATGTCAATGGGTCAAATCCGGCAAGAGAACGCACCGCGCTGGATCGATGCCATGCGTTTTCTCGATTGCGCCGCAATGGCGGTTAGATAATCGAGTCACTGGGCCCCGCTCAGCCGTTTAGCTATTTCGCTAGGTTCGACCTCCAACCCTTCCAGATCGGCATTCCAGTTCGGCCCGACCAGAACGCCGTCTTCATCCATGCCCGCAAGCCAGTCCTCGACGAATTCCTCCAGGTCCATGCCGACCGGCTTGAAACTCTCCCATTCGCCCACGCAATGGGCTCTGGCATAGGCTTCATCGGACCAGAACGGCATGACTTCGGAATCTTCAAACTCCGCGGAGTCGACCACCAGCCAGCCCTCTGGCGACTGTAAGCCCCAGACTTGCCCGGATTCCTGAATGTGTTCGATAAAGCGCTGGTAATTCGCGTTCAGGTCTGCTGTGAGTTGAATCATGACTTTGTCTCTTTTGGGGCGGTGAAGCTGAAGGTAATTGCCGTGTCGTTTGGCGACGGCGAGCGATCGTAGTTTATCCCAAAGCCCTCAGCCGGTTCATTCCTCATATCAGGCCAAGCCGAAACTTCGCGCCTGTCGCGACAGCGCAGCGGTCTGTAGAATTCGAGAAACCGACGCCGGCAGGCAAGACCCGTCGACCGGCAACCCTTCTCCCAACCTCTCATGTGGCCCTTTCGCCAATTACGTAGAAAAAAGATTTTGCGTGAAGCCCTGCTCGCCGAACCCCTCTGGCTGCAAGCTCTCGCCGATCTTCCCATACTTTTTGGCCTTAACGAGGGTGAGCGGCGCCGCTTGCGCGAGTTGGCCACGCTATTCCTGCACGAGAAGATTTTCGAGCCGGTGCGCGATCTGGTGTTGACCGAGACCATGCGGGTCAGCATTGCCGCGCAGGCATGTCTGCCCATCCTGAATTTAGGCCCGGCCTGGTTCGACGGCTGGCGAACCGTCATCGTGTATCCGGGCGAATTCATCCGCCGGCGCGAGCAGTTCGACGACATCGGCGTGATGCACGAGTGGGAGGAAATCATCAGCGGCGAATCCTGGCGGCTGGGCCCGATGATCCTGTCCTGGGCGGACGTGGAAGCCTCAGGCCTCGGCGAGGGGTACAACGTGGTGATCCATGAAATGGCCCACAAGCTCGACCTTCTGAACGGTGAGGTCAACGGCTTTCCGCCCCTGCACCGGGGCATGAACGCGCGAGCCTGGAGCGAAGCGTTCACGGCGGCATTCGACGACCTCAACGCGCAGCTTGACACCGGCGCCGAACCCCTTATCGATGATTACGCCGCCGAAGATCCGGGTGAGTTCTTCGCGGTGTTGAGCGAATATTTTTTCGAGCGGCCCGGTCTGATCAACGCAGAATATCCCGCCGTCTATGCACAGCTTTGCGCCTTCTATCGACAAGACCCGGCAGCGCGGCTGGCGCTGCTTTGACCTAGGCTGGGCCGAATCCAGGTTTAAGGATTCCTCGCGGGGAGAGGATCGTCCCCTTCGAGATAAACCACCAGCGACACCCGCCGGTTCCTGGCCCGGCCAGACGACGTTGCGTTGCTGTCCCTGGGACGGGTGTCGGCCATGCCGACGGCGCGCAGCCGTTCGGCGGGAATGCCCTTTTTGATGAGATGACGGGTAACGGCCGCAGCGCGCGCCGTGGAAAGCTCCCAGTTGGAAGGGAACCGGACGTTGGCGATGGGTACCGGATCGGTATGACCTTCGATGGAAACAATGCCCGCCCGTTGCGCCAGCACTGGCGTCAGGCGGTCGAGCAGAGTCAAACCTTCTGCCCGCAAGACCGCGCTGGCCGGATCGAACAGGATGGCGTCACTGAACTCCAGGCGTATTTCGTGCGGGGCGCGGATGATCTCCACGCGCTTTTTCGCCGCCTCGTTGGCCAGTAGACTCGCCAGTTGCGCCGCGGTCTGCTCGGAGGCGGCTGCATCGGGCAGCACCGCCCGCCCGATGCGGGCCACCGCCTCCAGCGCAGGCGTCAGCGGCGCCGGCTGGTACCGCGATTGCGTCTTCTCGGGGTTTGATCGTTCGGCCATGACCTCGCGGGCAACTCCGCGTAACGCCGACTGCGATTTCATGGCGGCAATCGCCGAGGCCATGCTTTGCTGCATATTTTCCCGACCTTTAACGGCCGCCGGCTCGGACACCTTGCCGACCGCCGGAGACTGCAGTGGTACTTTCACGGCAACCGTCTGGGACTTTACGGTTGCGGAGACGCCGGGATTCGGTTTGGCATCCACGGCGGTCATGGCCTTTTGATAGGCAAACAACAGGACGAAAAAGGTGAACAGTATGGTCATCACGTCCAGGTAGCTCAGCAGCCAACTGCCCTGCTCGCCGGTTCCGGCAACGCCGGCGGCCTGCCAGGGATCGGAGCCGGCAAGGCCTGTTTCGGTCTCGTCGAACCGGATTTTTGCTCCGCTGTTGAGCCTGCCGTTCATGATGCTCTGCCGAGTAAAAATGACCGCACGCGACCTAAGAGTTCACGGGAGTGGGCTTTGCCGCGCCGAGATGGGGTTCTCCTTGCGGCTCCGGCTTGCCCGGGCTGTCCAGAAAAGCCTGCAAATAGTCGCGAATCAGACTGGGATGATATCTCCCGTGCAGCATAAGCACCGCCTCGCATTGCACGTAAAGCCAAGCCAGCCGTTCCTTCGAGCGCAGTTCCAACCGCGTGACGATTGGCTTCAGCACCAGGTTCGCGAGCATCAGCCCGTAAACGGTGGTCAACATGGCGAACCCCATGGATTCGCCGATGTGTTGAAAGCTCTTCGAATCCAGCCCGTACAGCATGCTGATCAGTCCGAACAGCGTTCCCAGCATGCCGAACGCCGGCGCGAACACCATCATGGTTCGAAAAACCTGGATTTCGCCGTGGTCACGCTCCCGCTGCGCCCCGATTTTCCATTGCAGCATCCGGCTGACGTCGGCGTGAGGGGTTCGGTCCAACACCAGTTGTACACTACTGCGCAGAAACGGGTCCGCGATGCGTCTGACCGCCAGTTCGGCAGGCCGGACACTGCCTTGGCGATGCAATTCCGCCACCTTGATGAAGTGCGCCATGTCGGCCTCGTTGGCCAAGTCTTGCCGCTTGAGTTTCTGGGGCAGTTGGCGGATCAGATCCACGACCGCTCGGAACGATTGGCCAAGGGCGGTGGCCACAAAGGTTCCGGCGATCACGATGAGCACTCCCGGAATATTGAAAATTTGACCGCCCGGATCGAACCGGACGATCGACCAGCAGATCGTCACCAGGATCAAGGCCTGTAGGGATTTTACCGCATAGCGTTTCATGATCTGCTCCGAATGGGCTGGCAAGCTTGGGAGCTGCCTAGCACATTCCGTTCCCATCGCCGAGCGGCCCGTTCGACGCCGCTCGCCCTTTCAGCCCGGCAAGAATCGGCCGCCGGAAAGCGGCAAGACGACGAAATATTGACGCTGCCCTTGGTTCGTTTTGGTAACGCTAAAACAGCGGTGAGACCCCGAACAAGGTCTTGTGCAAGTGCATGAGAACTGCATAGGCCAGGAGCGCGGTGGCCGGCTGCCACCACTTGAACTCCTTCCACTGGAAGTGGTTACGGCCTTCCTTGATTGCCATGAAAGGGATGACAGAAGTCACTGCGGCGAAGTGCTCCCAGTGCTCGCCGCAAGTCTTGCGCCGCTTGGCATCGATGGAAGCCATGCCGCCCAGCACTAGCAAAAGTAAGGACCCGAATAGAATCAGCGAGCCCAGATCGCCGTTTGCCAGGAGATGCGTCAAGGCCCAAAGCGCAACCCCCCACAGGAAAGGGTGACGGGTGATGCGCATGATGCCTTGCACGGGAGCATCGCTTTCCAGAAGCCTTTCACCGCCGACGGCGGTCGGGTTTGGCGTGGTCAGCCCCAGCACCGCAAACAGAAAGGCCACCAGCATCAGGATCGCCGCGACCGGCTTGAACCAGGCCAGCTGTCCCCAGGTTTCAACGTACTCCGCCGCACGGTAGGCGTGAGCCAGCCAGAACAGGCCGAGCAGGGAGAGCGTCGAGAAGGCGATGCGATAGCCTTTTTCGCCCAGCTTACCAACGCACTGGACCCTGAGCGGGGTGCCGGCAATACCGAAATGCAGACCGAGAAAGAACAGGGCGGCGAGGATGAGTTGAATCATGGTCAGGCTCCGTTAGAGTTGGCAAAAGTATGACTTCCCGCAGACACGTTAACTGTGAGGGAGATTCAAACCGCCCCCTATAGGATCATTTTTCCAAAAGGCGCGGCATCAACTCGACCAGATTGCAGGGTTTGGTCCGGTAGTCCAGCTGATCTTTGATGAGATGATCCCAGCCTGTGCGGCAAGCCCCAGAGGAGCCCGGCAGACAGAAGATATAAGTGCCGTTGGCGACACCGGCGACGGCGCGGGACTGGATGGTAGAAGTTTTGATTTCCTGATAAGAAACGGAACGAAACACTTCGCCGAAGCCATCCAGGGTCTTGTCGAACAGTACCACGACGGCTTCCGGCGTGCCGTCCCGTCCGGTGACGCCGGTGCCGCCGGTGGTGATGACGACCTGCACCTCCGAGTCGGCGATCCACTGCGACACCGCGGCGCGGATTTGGTAGATGTCGTCCGGTACGATGCGTTTCGCCGCCAACTGGTGTCCGGCTTCGGTCAGCCGGTGGACCAGGGTTTTGCCGGAAGTGTCGTCGTCCTCGGTGCGGGTGTCGGAAACCGTCAGGACGGCGATGTTCAGGGGAATGAAGTTTCTTTCGTTGCTCATGGGATGTTTGCCG
>DATIXD010000039.1:0-25788 GCA_035518875.1 Methylococcaceae bacterium
TAAACGCAGTCGATGCCGAGGCGTTTGATCTCGTGGTCTATGGCGCGCGCGACGATGTCACGGGGAGCGAGATCCTCGCGCGCGTCAAATTGGCGCATGAAGGCCGTTCCGTCCGGTAACCGCAACTTTCCTCCTTCTCCACGGACGGCTTCGGAAATCAGGAACGAACGGGCGTGCGGGTGATAAAGGCAGGTCGGGTGAAACTGGATGAATTCCATATTGGCCACGCGTGCGCCGGCCCGCCAGGCCAAGGCGATGCCGTCGCCGGTGGAGACATCGGGATTGCTGGTATAGAGATAAGCCTTACTTGCCCCGCCGGTCGCCAAAACCACGATGCGAGCCCGCATCGTCTTGACCCGGTGCCCTTGCGTATCCAGCGCATAAACGCCCAACACGCGATGATCCGGGTGGCCCAGTTTCTTTGCTGTGATCAGGTCGACCACGTTGTGATGTTCGAAGACATCGATGTTCGGATGTTCTCGGGCGTGTTTTTCCAGGGAAGTTGAGATGGCCTTGCCGGTGGCGTCGGCGGCATGGACGACGCGGCGGTGGGTGTGGCCGCCTTCTCGGGTCAGATGGAGCTGGTATGTACCACCCTCCGAGAGCTCTTCGGTGAAGGGCACGTCCCGCTCCAACAGCCAGTCGATGCAGGCTTTGCCTTGGGAGACGACCAGGCGAACGATGGCTGGATCGCAGAGGCCCGCGCCCGCGACCAGCGTATCCTGGATGTGCGATTCCAGTGAATCCTGTGCGTCCAGTACTGCGGAAATGCCGCCCTGTGCGTAAAGTGTACTCCCCTCGGCCAGGGCGACCTTGGATAGCACGGCCACTCGGGTATGTTCGGCCAGTCTGAGCGCGAGGCTGAGGCCGGAAGCACCGCTGCCGATGATTAGAACGTCGTAAATGGACGACTTGGATGCCATGTTGTTAGCTTTCACCGTTTTCCCTGCATCTTAGCAGTAAACGAGGTCTGCATTGAACGATGGGTCTAAGAAAGAGATAATAAAACGTTTGTGAACCGGCCGCGTGAGCTCGACGTACTGTCCTCGCCGATCGAAAAATTCCACGGATTCTTACATGAAAGCCATCGATAGCGCCGAATTGTTTTTTCACCCGTTTGCAATAGGCTTAAGCTTGTCATTGCTCGAACGGCGATGGGATTGAAGGATCTCGGCGATGGGCGGACAGGGCGACCAGGCCGATGAGGAATTGGTGAAACGAGTGCAACGAGGCGATAAAAAAGCCTTCGATATCCTCGTGCTCAAATATCAGCATAAGATCGTTCAGCTGATCAACCGCTACATCCGGGACCAAACCGAGGCGTTGGATATCGCCCAAGACACATTCATCAAGGCTTATCGGGCTTTGCCCACGTTCCGGGGCGAAAGCGCTTTTTATACCTGGATTTACCGAATAGCGATCAATACCGCGAAGAACCATATCGCAACACGTGCCCGTAGACCTTCAGATGACGATATCGATATCGAGACCGCGGAACAATTTGAAACCGCAGTCGGTCTTAGAGATCAGGAGACCCCCGAAGGCGTGCTCCTAAGCGAAGAGTTGGCGCATGTGATTCAGCGCGCTCTGGATGAATTGCCGGATGAACTGCGCACGGCGGTCAGTTTGCGAGAATTGGATGGTCTGAGTTACGACGAGATAGCGGACGTAATGAATTGTCCGGTGGGGACGGTCAGATCCCGCATTTTTCGTGCGCGCGAGGCTATTGATAAGAAGCTTCAAGCATTACTGGGTTAGGTGATCTTCATGATGGATGAACATAAAGGTATAAGACAAAAGCTGTCCATGCTGCTCGATGCAGAATTGGATTGGCGAGACAATCCTCGCTTGCTGGATAGGCTCGAAAGCGAAGAGGAGTTCCGGGCGGCTTGGGCGCATTACCATCTCATTGGTCAGGTGATTCGTTCGCCGGGTGGCCTGTTGGCCGACGCCGATTTTGCCGCGCGCGTGAGCGCCATGATTCGGGACGAACCCACCGTGCTGGCGCCCAGGCAAGAGTCGAGGGCCGTCGAAACAGCCGGGCGACACAAAGTCGCGACCTTGGCGATGGCTGCTTCTCTGGTGGCGGTGGCGGTGTTGATCGGCAAATCTTTGACCGACCATTCCGGTGATTTCTATGCGTCTTCCATGCAGTCGCAAGTCATCGCCGCTGCCGACTCAAAGTCGGCTGAATCCGTCGAAAAAATGGCGGAAGCACAGTTCAACGACTATCTGCTCGTGCACAACGAATCCGCTTACCTGGCGGGTTCGGCAGGGATGCTTCCGTACGTTCGCCTGGTTAGTTCCGGGCCAGATCGTTAGCGCCCCATGTTTGAGCAGAGGAGGGCCACGATCGGCATGACGCAAAGGATTATCGGCAAAATAGCGGTGCTGATGCTGATTTGTGGCTTGGCGCAGGGGGCGGAAAATCCACAGACTGATGCCAGGGCATGGTTGGTGGCCACCAAACGATCCATGAGTCATTTGAATTACCGGGGCATGGTCACCTATCTGAAGGATAACCGGGTCGAAAGCCTAAAAGTGGTCCACGGCGTATCAAATGGGGTTGAACAGGAGCGTTTGCTTTCGGTCAACAGCCCCATGCGCGAGGTCATTCGCAATGCGGAAAAAGTCACTTGTTATTTTCCGGATTCGCGCTCGATGTTTGTCGAATACAAGCCCCCGCGACAATCCTTTTTGCTTGATCTGCCCAAAGATCTGACCGACCAGTCCAGGCATTACGCTTTCAGTCTGGGGGGGACGGAACATGTTGCGCAAAGACCGGCCCGTTTAGTCAACATCCAACCCCTCGACGATTACCGCTATGGACGACGCCTCTGGGTAGATGTGGAATCGAAGTTGCCGTTGAAGTTCGAACTGATTGATGAAAACGGCCAGGTTCTTGAACAGATGGTGTTCAACTCGCTGGTGATCGAGGACTCCATTCCGGCGCAGGAACTTGCCGCATCGACTCAATCCGATCCCTCTTGGCAGGTCAAGCAACACGAAACCCTGCCCGCCGATTCGCTCATCTGGACCTTAGGGGGCGTACCCGACGGTTTCCGTATGATCTCTTACTCGCGCCTCAAGAGGGACTCTGAAAACAGGACTGTCGATCATATCCTGTTGAGCGACGGCTTCTCTTCTGTTTCAATTTATATCGATGGGTTGACGAATGAATCCTTCACGGCCCAACCGAGAAAAGTCGGCGCCATCAACTCTTACACGCGTAAACTGGACCAATATCTGGTGACGGTCATGGGCGAGGTGCCGGCCAAAACCGTGCAATCGATAGGGAACGGCATTCATCGGCAGGACTCAGATCGCAAATGATTGAAGAAGAAGCCTTCGTTGCGGAAGTCAGCGGCGGGCAAGTCTGGCTAGAGAAAACTCGTAAGCCGGCGTGTTCGGGCTGTGCCGAAACCTGCGCGAATTCCTTCGCGGGGAAGTTTTTTACCGAAAGGACCTCGCGTTTTCCGGTTTCCAGCCCACTCGATTTGAGCCCCGGCGATCGGGTCGTGGTTGGCATTGCAGAGGGCGCATTGGTTCACGGCTCGTTCGGCGTGTATCTCTTGCCCTTGTTTGCCCTGTTCGTTGGTGCTTTGACCGGAAAAGCCGTGGCAGAGTTGAGCGGCTGGCTTACATCCGAATTCGGCGGCGTGCTTGGCGGTATTTCCGGTTTGCTGCTGTGTCTTGCGGGATTGAAAGTTTCTCGGTTTCTGGACCGAGCCGGCCTTCAGCCCGTCATTCTCCGCAAAATCAATTAAACTACCCGCTCTTGCCAAGGCTTGAGTCAAACGATGACTTGGGAGTTCTTCATGTTTAAAAAAATGCAGGCTATCGCGCTGCTGGTCACCGGCTTAAGCCTCTATTCATCGCTCGCGATGGCGGTTGAGCTTCCGGATTTCACTGCCCTGGTGGAGAAAAACAACACCGCGGTGGTCAACATTAGCACGTCCCAGAAAGTCGCCGCGAGCGAGCAGCCTCAGCTCCCCGAGGGGCTGGAAATCCCAGAGGGCACGCCGTTCGACGATTTTTTCAAACACTACTTCGGCGAAGGCGGAGATGGGCAGCCCAGCGAGGTGAAGTCGCTCGGCTCCGGTTTCGTCATCTCTGCCGATGGTTACGTCATCACCAATCATCATGTGGTCAAGGATGCCGACGAGATCGTCGTCCGCCTGCAAGACCGCAGGGAACTCGTCGCGAAGGTGGTCGGCTCGGACAAGCGCAGCGATATCGCATTGCTGAAAATCGAGGCGAACAACCTTCCCGTTGTCAAAATGGGCTCATCGGAGAACCTGAAGGTCGGCGAATGGGTGCTGGCTATCGGTTCTCCCTTCGGATTCGATCACTCGGTGACGGCGGGCATCGTCAGCGCCAAGGGCAGGAGTCTGCCCAGCGACAACTATGTGCCGTTCATCCAGACCGACGTGGCCATCAACCCCGGCAACTCCGGTGGACCCCTGTTCAATATGGCTGGGCAGGTGGTCGGCGTCAATTCGCAGATTTACAGCCGTACCGGGGGCTTCATGGGCTTGTCTTTCGCCATCCCGATCGAAGTCGCCATGAAGGTGGTCGAGCAGCTGAAATCCCAAGGGCACGTATCGCGCGGCTGGCTCGGTGTGCAAATCCAGGACGTGACCCGGGAATTGGCCGAGTCCTTCGGCATGAAGAAGCCGCAGGGCGCGCTGGTGTCCAAGATTTTGCCGAAGAGCCCGGCGGAAGCCGCCGGTTTGCAGGTCGGTGATATCATTACCGAATTCGATAAGCAGGAAATCACGACTTCGGCTTCTCTGCCGCCGATGGTCGGCATGACGAAGATCGGCGATGCCGTGACCCTGAAACTCATCCGGCAAGGTCAGAGCAAGGAAGTTCAGGTTAAAATCGGTTCTCTGCCGGACGAAGAAGAGCCGGTGCTGGGTTCGGCCGAGCCCGGTGCCCGGCCGGTCGACCGCCTGGGCTTGAGCGTATCCAATCTAAGCGCCGAACAGAGGGAACAGTTCGAAGTGCCGCAGAACGGGGTACTAGTGCAGGCTGCCAGTCCCGGTGCCGCTTATGATGCGGGCATCCGGCGCGGCGACGTGATTTTGCGTCTGCAGGATCAGGCCATCAAGGATGTCAATCATTTCAACGAGGTAGTCAAGGGGCTGCCTAAGGGCAAGTCGATTGCGGTGCTTGTGCAGCGCCGCGGCGGTTCGATTTTCCTGGCGATGAAACTCAAAGACTGAGCCCGTGACCGACCTCAAACATATCCGCAATTTTTCCATCATCGCCCACATCGACCATGGCAAGTCCACGCTAGCCGATCGCTTCATCCAGCTCTGCGGCGGCTTGAGCGACCGGGAGATGGCCGATCAGGTGCTCGATTCCATGGACATCGAGCGCGAGCGCGGCATTACCATCAAGGCGCAAAGCGTCACGCTCGATTACAAGGCCAGGGACGGTCAGGCTTATATGTTGAACTTCATCGATACCCCAGGGCACGTCGATTTTTCCTACGAGGTCTCGCGTTCGCTCGCCGCCTGCGAGGGTGCGCTGCTGGTGGTGGACGCGGCCCAGGGTGTGGAGGCGCAGAGCGTGGCGAACTGCTACACGGCGATCGAGCAGGGCCTTGAAGTGTTGCCGGTGCTGAACAAGATCGATCTGCCCTCGGCGGACCCGGACAGGGTGATCAAGGAAATCGAAGAGATCATCGGCCTTCCCGCCGACGAGGCGCTCAAGATCAGCGCCAAAACAGGGTTGGGCGTCAGCGATCTTCTGGAGCAGATCGTGGTCAAGATTCCACCGCCCGCGGGCGACGCCGACGCACCGTTGCAAGCCCTGATCATCGATTCCTGGTTCGACAATTATCTGGGCGTGGTATCCCTGGTGCGTGTGGTGAATGGCGCTATCAGCCGGAAGCAGAAGATTACCATCATGTCGACCGGTAAGAGCCATCTGGTCGAGAAGCTGGGCGTTTTCACCCCGAAGCCGCTCGACAAAAACAGACTGGGGCCGGGGGAGGTCGGTTTCATGGTCGCGGCCATCAAGGACATTTTCGGCGCGCCCGTCGGCGACACCATCACCGCCACCGACAATCCGGCCACTGAGGCGCTGCCGGGTTTTCAGCAGGTTCAACCGCGGGTATTCGCGGGACTTTACCCGGTCGAGTCCGACGATTACGAGAATCTGCGCGAGGCGCTCAACAAGCTGCATCTGAACGACGCCGCCCTGCAATACGAGCCGGAAACCTCCCAGGCGCTGGGGTTCGGTTTTCGCATCGGCTTCCTCGGCATGCTGCATATGGAAATCATCCAGGAGCGGCTCGAGCGCGAGTACGATCTCGATTTAATCACCACGGCGCCGACGGTGGTTTACGAAGTCGTCACCACCAAAGATGAGGTGTTTCTGATCGACAATCCCTCTAAGCTGCCGCCGCCCAACGAAGTCGCGGAAATCCGCGAGCCCGTCATCGAGGCGCACATCCTGGTGCCGCAGGATTATCTCGGCGCGGTCATCACGCTGTGCATCGAGAAACGCGGGGTGCAGACGAAGCTGCAGTACCTTGGCAGCCAGGTGTCATTGAGTTTCGAACTACCGCTGAGCGAGGTCGTGTTGGATTTCTTCGACCGTCTCAAATCGGTCAGTCGCGGCTTCGCCTCCTTCGATTACGAGTTCCTGCGCTTCCAGGCGGCGCCGCTCGTCAAGCTCGATGTTCTGATCAACGGCGAAAAGGTGGACGCGCTGTCCCTCATCGTGCACCGAGACATCAGCCAGAGCCGGGGCCGCGATCTGGTGGAAAAAATGAAGGACCTGATTCCGCGGCAGATGTACGAGGTGGCCATCCAGGCCGCAATCGGCTCCAAGATCATCGCTCGCTCCTCGGTCAAGGCCATGCGCAAAAATGTCCTGGCGAAATGCTATGGGGGCGATATCACCCGCAAGAAAAAACTTCTCGAAAAGCAGAAAGCCGGCAAGAAGCGCATGAAACAGGTGGGCAAGATCGACATTCCGCAGGAGGCGTTTCTGGCCGTTCTGCGCGTCAACAAGGATTGATCAATGGACATCGATTTTTCGTTTTTTCTGGTTCTGGCAAGCGCCGCGACCGGGCTGATCTGGGGCGCCTGGGCGCTTTATCTGAAGCTGAAGCCAGCCAAAGGAGGGGAGCGAAAGGAGCCGATCCTGGTCGAGTACGCGCGCTCGTTTTTCCCGGTCATTTTCATCGTTCTGATCCTGCGCTCGTTTCTAGTCGAACCGTTTCGCATACCATCGGGTTCGATGATGCCGACGCTGTTGATCGGCGATTTCATCCTCGTTAACAAATTCACTTACGGCGTTCGCCTTCCCGTGCTCAACACCAAGATTGTTGAGATGGGTGAGCCCGCCCGGGGCGACATCGTGGTTTTCCGTTTTCCCAAGGATCCCAAGGTCGATTACATCAAGCGGGTCATCGGTCTGCCTGGCGATCGGATCGGCTACTACAATAAACAACTGTATCTCAACGGCGTGCCGGTGAAACAGACGCCGCTCAGCGAATACCGGGGCGTCGGCAAGGGCGAATCCATGACCGGTTCGGTTTTGTTGTCGGAAGACTTGGACTCCGTGACTCACGACATCCTAATCCGCGAAGGTCAGCCATCGGTACAGGGTGAGTTTACCGTTCCGGAAGGTCAGTATTTCGTCATGGGCGACAACCGCGACAATAGCAACGATAGCCGCTACTGGGGCACGGTGCCGGAAGCGAATCTGGTCGGCAAGGCCTTTCTTATTTGGATGAGCTGGGACTGGGACAACGGCGGAATTGCGTTCGCTCGCCTCGGGACTGTCTTGAAATAACCGCAAACTTGGAGAACACATCTATGGATCATTATCCTTCGCGTCAAACCGGAATGACGCTCATCGGCTTTTTGTTGATGTTCGCGTTGATCGGTTTCTTCACGTTGCTGGTGTTGAAGCTGGTGCCGATCTACCTCGAGCATTTCAAGATTGTCTCTTCCCTGAATTCGCTCCAGAAAGAGCCGGAACTGGGAGTCAAGACGAAAGAAGAAATCCTCAGCCTGCTGCAGAAGCGCTGGGACATCAATATGGTGGACGATGTGACCGCCAAGGATGTGCAGATCACGAAACAAGGCGGTCATGTGAAGGTTCAGGTGGCTTACGAAGCGGTCGAACACATCATGGGCAATGTCGATGCGCTCGTCTCTTTCGACGACGCCATCGAGGTAGGGACGAATTGACGAGCCAGCCGGAGGCGCTTGCCAAAAAACTCGGGCTTTGTTTCGCTGATCCGAGCCTGCTCAAGCTTGCTCTGACTCACCGCAGCGCTGAAACCGAGAACAACGAGCGCCTGGAGTTTCTAGGGGACTCGATCCTCGGCTTCGTCATCGCCGAGCGCCTTTACGAGAAGTTCCCGGAGGCCGACGAGGGCGTGCTGAGCCGGCTGCGGGCCACCCTGGTGAACCAGTCCTCGCTGGCCGCACTGGCGCGCAAGCTGAGGCTTGGCGATTATCTCATCTTGGGATCGGGCGAATTGAAAAGCGGCGGCTATCGGCGCGATTCCATTCTGTCGGATGCCCTGGAAGCCGTCATGGGCGCACTCCTTCAAGATCAGGGCATCGATGCCTGCCGGCGATGGATCTTGAGCTTGTTTGCCGAACCCATTGAACATCTGTCCTTGGACGACTGGAAGAAGGACCCGAAAACCCGCTTGCAGGAGCTGATGCAGGGGAGGGGGCTAGAGCTTCCGATATACCTCCTGCTGTCGATGGAAGGGCAGCCCCATGATCAGTATTTTCGCGTGGAATGCCGGGTGCCGCTGGTTGCCGAACCGAGTCAAGGGGAGGGAGGGTCAAGGAAAAAGGCCGAACAGCAAGCGGCCGAGCAAATGCTTGCCAAATTGGCGGAACAATCAAGCATCAAACCATGAAAGCGGGCTATGTGGCTCTCGTCGGACGGCCCAACGCAGGCAAATCGACGCTGCTGAACCATCTCATCGGCCAGAAAATCAGTATTACCTCTCGCCGTCCGCAAACGACGCGGCATCGCATTCACGGCATCAAAACCGGTGAGCGGGGGCAGGCTATTTATGTCGATACCCCCGGCATTCATGGCAGTGAAAAACGTGCCATCAACCGTTACCTGAACCGCACCGCCAGCGGCGCGCTGTTGGGGGTCGACGTGGTTGTCTGGGTGGTTGACCAGTGGATCTGGCATCCGGAGAACGATCGGGTGTTGGAAAAACTCCAGGCGGCCCGGCGCCCGGTCATTCTCGCGGTCAACAAGGTAGATCAGTGCGAGGACAAGTCTCGGCTACTGCCTTTTTTAGAAGATGCGGCGAAGCGCTACGATTTCGCTGAAATCATACCTGTGTCGGCTCTCAGGGGAATCAACCTGGAGTTGCTGGAAGAAAAGATCATGGAGCTCTTGCCGGAAGGCAATCCGATCTACCCGGAGGATCAGATTACCGACCGACCCGAACGTTTCTTCGCGGCTGAAATCATCCGCGAGAAGTTGATCCGCAGCCTTGGGCAGGAAGTGCCGCACGCGATCACCGTGCAAATCGAGCAATACAAGGAACAGAAGGGGATTATCCATATCCATGCGGTAATTTGGGTGGAGCGCGAGGGCCAGAAAATCATCGTCATTGGCAAACAAGGCGAGGTGATGAAGAAAGTCGGCCAGAGAGCGCGGGAAGATCTCGAAAAGATGCTGGAAAAAAAGGTCTACCTCAATCTTTGGGTCAAGGTGAAAAAAGGCTGGTCGGACAACGAACGGGCACTCCAGAGCCTGGGCTATTCAGAGTAGGGGCGCGTTAAGTCGCCCTTAACCCCCAAGATTCTCTCCGACAATGAGTGTTAGCGAGCGCGTTTCCCTACGGGATGCATTCCTGCTACATCGCCGGGCTTACCGAGAAACCAGCCTGTTGCTGGATGTCCTGACTCCCGATTTTGGTTCGTTCCGCCTCATCGCGAAAGGCGCGTTGAGGAGCCGGGGTAATCGCTTCGCCGTATTGCAGCCTTTTGTCCCCTTGACCATTTCCTGGGCGGGACGTTCGGAACTGCCGGTCTTGTGTGGAGCCGAAAGCCGGGGTAACGCCTTCAGGCTGGAACGGAAAGCCCTGTTCTGCGGTCTTTATCTGAACGAGCTTTTGCTGCGGCTGTTGCCGGCGTACGATCCCCATCCGGGGATTTTTTCGCTTTATGAGGCCTCCTTGCGCCGCCTCGATGCGGGCCAATCCTTAGATGAGACGCTGCGCTTCTTCGAATTGGCTTTATTGGAAGAAATCGGTTATGGCCTGATGCTGACGCACGAAATCGGCAGCGGGGCGCAAATCCGGGCGGACGGATTCTATGTGTACCTGATCGAAAAGGGACCCAAGGAATCTCAGGCCGGCACGGAGAGCGTTCGCGGCTCCACCCTGCTGGGACTGCGCGATGGCCACTTGCCCGGTCCCATCGAAACGAACGAAGCGAAACGGTTGATGCGGAGGGTCATCAACCATTATCTGGGCGGCAGGCCGTTGAAGAGCCGCGAACTGTTCAAACACGCCAAATCGAACTGAATCTCGATGAACGAAAAACAGGCCATCTTGCTAGGCGTCAATGTCGATCACATCGCCACGATCCGGCAGGCGCGCGGAACTCGCTATCCGGAGGTCATTCAAGCGGCGCTATTGGCCGAACAGGCTGGGGCCGACGGCATCACCGCGCATCTGCGGGAGGACCGTCGGCATATCCAGGATCGGGACATCGATTTGCTCAAGGCGATGCTGCTGACCCGCTTGAATCTCGAGATGGCGGTGACGGAGGAGATGATCGCGATTGCCCGGAAAATCCGTCCGCACGCCTGCTGCCTGGTTCCGGAGCGGCGGGAGGAATTGACCACCGAGGGTGGTCTCGATGTGATGGGGAATTTCGACAGAATCCGCGCCGCCTGCGAAGTATTGGGCGAGGCGGGCGTGGAGGTGTCGCTGTTCGTCGACGCCGAACCCGGGCAGATCGAGGCAGCCGTGAGAACCGGTGCGCCGGTCATCGAATTGCATACTGGCCATTACGCCGATGCGGTGAGCGCAGGGATGCAGGCGGCGGAGTTGTCACGCTTGCGGCATGCCGGGGAATTGGCTCAAGTCGCCGGGTTGCAGGTCAATGCCGGCCACGGCCTGAATTATCACAACGTTGAGGCCATCTGTCGTCTGCCGATGGTCCGGGAATTGAACATCGGCCACGGCATCGTGGCTCGGGCGCTGTTCACCGGGATCGAAAACGCCGTAAAGGACATGAAAACGATCATGCTCAGTGCCCGCTACAGTAATTGACCCATGAAGCCCATTCTGTCATATTTGCAAACCGCCTGAACCAGCCAGGCCGAAAAGGCCGGAAGCCACCAGAGAATGATAGAAAAAACAAGGGTTAGGCTTCGCCATAGGGGTCAGAATGCACGAAAGCTATGAAAGTAAGCAACCTGTATTGGTCAGGTGCGATAGGCCGATGCAGGAGCCATCTTTCGAGACGCCCTCGCGCCGGGGGCGTATTTTCGCCATCATCCTGCTGGTTTGCCTAGTGGCGCTGAGCCTGTATCTTTTTTTCCACACCAGCCTGTTGTTCAGATCTTTCGAATACCAGTTTCAGGCCGAGAACAACGACGTCGCCAAAATCAGGGTTTACAGTCAGCAGTTGGAGTCCCTCCAGGATAGGATGACCGGGTTTATCGCCGGCTCCGTCGAGAACAAGATCAGAACGCTGGAAAAAAGCATCGCGGCCGGCGCCGTCGGCGCCCAGGAGATCAGGACGTTCGAAGAGTTGAAAAACGAACTAAAACTGTTGGAAACCTATTCGGCGGGTAAGGGTGGCAAACTTACCGATCAGGCGCGGCTCGATCATTCGCGCTTTCAGGTCGTCCCGGGTTCCGCACAATCTGTTCCCGAAGGCGAACTGCTGCGGGAAATCGTGAAGTTAAAAATTTTATTTTATCTCAGCATCGGCTCGTGTAGTCTGATGGCCGCACTGGTCGGGGGCTGTTGGTGGCAGAATCAGAGGCGGGCCAAACGCCTGCAGGCTCCCTTATCGAGAGCCCCGCTATTGGCCAAGAACTCGAGCGACGAAGCATCGTAGCGCGCCGCTGAGTTATACATCTACCGTTCGCACCAGCCTTCTATCTAATTAGATTGATTGGGGCGGAGTTCAAGCCGTAACGGCCGGTTTTGTGCGACCCGGTCCAATCGCCATCACTAGCGGTTGTCGCATGGGCCTATTGATTAGCCCTCGCGTAGGTCGCAAAGAACGTTTTCAGCTTTTCGTGGATGACTTCAACCACGGGGCGAACCAAATCTTCTTGGCTACCACTGCTCGCCTTGATTAGGGAGGCTTCCCAGAGGATCGCATCCACATGCTGTGGCTCGCTGAGCGGGTGCTTGGCCTGAGCGGTGGAATCACCCGACCCCGCCGCAGAGCTCAGCTCGGAAGATCGGTTAATGGCGCCGGTATAATGGGCGAGCACCGCGACTCTTGCCGCAATGGCGGCAGGTGAAGAAGCGGGTTCGGTGCCGTTCAGGTCGATGACCAGTTTCAAACGCCCGGTGAGGTGGGGAAGCAAGGCCACATCGTTGGCATTCCTTGCCCGGTGAAATTTCACTCCATATTGCCCAGCCAAGGCTTCCAGGTTCCGATAGCTCTCGACACAGATTTCCCGGAGCGCCGGTGTTTGCGCCTCATCCGTCGGACAGTAAAAAATCATTCCAGGCCATCCTCGCAGACGAGTCAAGTTGGTCTCTTGCATGTGTTCAAGGATTTTGCGCTCGGTGCTGTCGGGGACAACGGGGATTTCCTGCACTTTGGCCGGCGGCGATTCAGCCAACGCGCCTATGCCCGGTACCCCGGCCATCATCAGAACCGACAAAAGAGCGACACGGCTTAGCTTCCAGACGAGATTCGTTTTCACAGATACCCCTTGATGGTTGTTTGGTTTGACATGGGTGTTGTCGATTCGAGAGCCAATGCAGCAGATTTCTGGTCAGAAAGGCGACCGCAGCCCGCCTGAATTCTCTTGAGTCAATGCTCTTGGGATTGAATCCAATCGGCATTCGATGGAAGAGTCTAACAAATACGGGAGGCGATGGACTACACTGGGGCGAAGCGGGCGGCCACGGGACATCGTTTCGGGCAGGGTTGAAAAGAGGGCAGCTGATTTATTCCGCTCGCGTATCTTCCACCCGGCTCAGCAAAATGCCTTCAAAGAGGCGGGTTTCGATCAGTTCGCCCTTTTTCACTTCCCGCCAGTCGCGCAGAATCTTTCGGTCTGCCCGGCGGGTGGCGATGGCATAACCGCGCGCCAGGGTGGCCAATGGGCTGACGGCGTGGAGCTTTTGTCCCAGTGCCGCCGCGCCTTGCCGCTGCCGCTCCAGGAGGCGCTTGATCGAGGCGCCGAGCCGCTGGTTCAGCTGACTTTGCCGTGCCTCCAGCAGCAGCAGGCGCTGTCGGGGATGATGGCGCAGGATCTGCGCTGCGAGGGTATGCAATCTCGCCTCACGCTGGGAAAGAGAATTACGGGCGGCACGCTGCAGGCGCAGTTCCAACTCGTCCAGGCGCTGCGCGTGGACTTGCAGTCGCTTTTCCGGATGCGCCTGCTGCAGGCGCTTGCTCAGGAAACCAAGGGAATGGGTCCGTTGGGTCAGGATCATGCGGACATGATGACGCAATCGGGCTTCGATGCGATCGAAGCGGGCCAGCCATTCGTTCTGGTCCGGACTGACGGCTTCCGCGGCGGCAGACGGCGTCGGGGCACGGAGGTCGGCGACCAGATCGGCGATGGTCAGATCGACTTCGTGGCCGACGCCGGCGATGATCGGTGTGGCGCTGGCGTAAATCGCCCGCGCCACGATTTCTTCGTTGAACGCCCACAGATCTTCCAGGGAGCCGCCGCCCCGGGCAAGGATCAGTACGTCGCAGAGTTCGAGCCGATCCGCCAGGGCGATGGCGCGGGCGATTTCGTGCTTGGCCTCAGTTCCCTGCACCTTGACCGGAAAAATGATCACCGGCAAGGCCGGAAACCGGCGTTTGAGCACGGTGAGAATGTCACGAACGGCGGCGCCGGTGGGCGAGGTGATCACCCCGATGCAGCCGGGCAGGACGGGGATCGGTTTCTTGCGTGTACTGTCGAACAGTCCTTCCCCTGCGAGGCGCTGCTTCAGGGCTTCGAAGGCCTGACGCAAGGCGCCGTCGCCGGCTTCCTCCATGTAGTCGACGACCAGTTGGTAATCGCCTCTGGGCTCGTAGAGGCCGACTTGCGCCTTGACCAGCACCCGTGTGCCGTTTTCGGGCCGGAAAGTCAGCATCCGGGTGTTTCCACGGAACATGGCGCAACGCGCCTGGGCTTCGGCGTCCTTCAAGGTAAAATAGAGATGCCCGGACGAGGGGCTGGCGAGATTCGAGATTTCGCCTTCCACCCAAATCGAGCCGAAATGCTCGCTGAGCACGAAACGGACTTCCCGATTAAGTTGGGATACCGTATAGACGAACCGCGGTTTCGCGACTGCCGAAACTTCCATCGGGAGATGGCTGGTCGGCCTATCCAATGGACGCGCCCCGCTTGAAGCGGTGAATCGCACGGCGGTCCTTCTTGTTGGGTCTATGGTCGGGTTGAGCTTGCAGCTCTTTTTCCGCCCGCCGCCTGGCGACCTCGGCTTGCCGTTTGTCGAGGCTTTGTTGCGTTTCCTGATAGAGTAGGGCGGCTTCCTTGGCGGGCCGGCGTTGCGCGCTGATCGATGTGACGACGATGTCCCACACGTACTGGTCCTTGCTGACCTGAAGCTGTGCACCGACGCCAATTTCCTTACCGGGCTTGGCACGCTGGCCGTTCAGGTGCACCTTGCCGCCGTTGATGGCCTCCGCGGCCAGCGGCCTGGTCTTGAAGAAGCGCGCGGCCCAGAGCCATTTGTCGAGCCTGATTCGGTCGGCGTTGGTGGGTGTCTCTTCGTCATGAGAACGGCGCGACATCACTAGAGACAGAATTACGCCGCTGGGGGCATGACGAGCGGACCGCCAGCCTCCTGCCAGGCTTTATAGCCGCCAGCCAGGCTGAGCAGCTTCGTGTAGCCTAGCTTTTGCAGGCTTTCCACAGCCAGCGCGGAACGCCCACCCGATTGGCAGTGGACCAGAATCTCGGTATCTTGTCGGTTTTGGAAAGCCGGATGGGTATCGATCTTGAACTCCAGCACGCCGCGCGGAATATTGATCGCTCCGGGCAGACAACCGGCGGCGTATTCGCTCGGCTCGCGCACGTCCAAAATCAGCACCTTACCGAGCAAAGGAATCGCCTGTGCCGGTTCGATTTCCTTGATTTGCCGTTTCGCGGCCGCAACCAGATCCATCGCTGTCAATGCCATGACTAATCTCCTCTGAATGATACGGTAAGTGAATATCAGAAAAAGATTATATTCCGGATCGGACCGGACCGAAAACCGGGCAGGGGGCGCCCCTTCGACTCGTAGGGCAGGTGCTGACTCCGTCGCCTCGCAGACGACGCGGATCAGCCTCGGGCGCGCAACTCCTTCGGCAGGGAGAATACCACTTTTTCTTCGATGCCATCGTGTTCGACGACCACCTGCCCACCCCAGTCGTTCAACTGGGCGACGACTTTCTTGACCAGGATTTCAGGCGCGGAGGCACCCGCGGTCACGCCGATTCGTGCTGCGTCGACGACCCATTCGCGTTTCAACTGGGTGGCGTTATCGATCAGGAATGCGCGTTTGCCAAGCTTTTCCGCGATTTCCCGCAAGCGATTGGAGTTGGAGCTGTTGGGCGAGCCGACCACGAGGATGACGTCGCAGTGATTCGCCAGTGTTTTCACCGCGTCCTGGCGATTTTGCGTCGCGTAGCAGATGTCGTCCTTTTTGGGGCCGATGATTTTGGGAAAACGGTTACGCAAGGCATTGACGACTGCCATGGTGTCGTCGATAGACAGCGTAGTCTGGGTCACGTAGGCGAGATTGTCCGGGTTCTTGACGTGGACGTTGGCTACGTCTTGAGGGGATTCGACCAGATAGATGCCGCCCTCGGGATTATCATATTGCCCCATCGTGCCTTCCACCTCGGGGTGCCCGGCATGACCGATGAAGACGATCTCGCGTCCCTCGTTGGCATGATGGTGGACCTCGATGTGGACCTTGGTGACCAAGGGGCAGGTGGCATCGAAGACCTGAAGCTGGCGCTCGCGCGCTTCTTCCTGTATCTGCTTGGATACCCCGTGGGCGCTGAAAATAACCGTGGATTTTTCCGGCACTTCGGAAAGTTCCTCGACAAATACCGCACCACGCTCGCGCAGACCGTCGACCACGTAGCGGTTATGCACGACCTCATGACGGACATAGATCGGTGCGCCGAAGACTTCGATGGCGCGTTCGACGATTTCAATCGCGCGGTCGACGCCGGCGCAAAAACCTCTGGGATTGGCGAGTATGATTTCCATGAGCTTCCGGGTTATTTCATAGTGAGGCAGTAGGAGATTGTCACACGTTGCTGGGGCGGAATCAACGCCGAGGGTCGGTTCTCCGTTGCCCGCGCCACAGTACCTCACCGTCTCCCGCGCGAGCCAGGACGCGGGCGACCACGAATAGGTAATCGGACAGGCGGTTCAGGAACGCCAGAGCTGGCGCGTGGACCTGTTCGACTCGGGCGAGGGATACCAATAACCGTTCGGCACGCCGGCAAACGGTGCGAGCAACGTGGCAGGCGGCGGCGGACTGGCTGCCTCCGGGCAGGATGAACTCCTTCAGCGTGGGGAGGTCGATGTTGAGTCGATCCAACTGCCATTCCAGCCAGTCGACGTGCTTCTGTTCGATAATCTGGTGTCCGGGCAGACAAAGCTCCCCACCCAGATCGAACAGCAGATGCTGGATTTCACCCAAAGGTTCGTGCAAGGTCGGGTCGATCCCCAACGCTAGGACCATGCCGATGTGGCTGTTGAGCTCATCGATGGTTCCGTAGGTCTCGACCCGCAAGCTAGCCTTGCTCACCCGGCTACCGTCACCGAGGCCGGTCGTGCCGTCATCGCCGGTGCGGGTGTAGATTTTCGACAGCCGGTTTCCCATGACTGGGTTACTCCAGCTTGTCTTCGGCGACGACGATACCGTCCTCATCCGCGTAGGCGTAATAGCCGGTCTTGAAGTTCACGCCGGCGAAGGTGATCAGGCTATCCCTATCGCCCCCGCCCCGTTTGTGGCTTTTCAGTGGATGGGTATGAAGCGCGCAAATGCCGATGGGCAGTTGAGCAATTTCCACCGAATCGCGGATGCAACCGTACACGATGAGGCCCTGCCAGCCGTTTCCGCAAGCCAACCGCGCCAGGCTGTCGCCGAGCAGGGCACAGCGGTGCGAGCCGCCGCCGTCGACGACCAGAATACGGTCTTCGACCTTTTCTTCCAGGATGGTCCGCAGCAGCACGTTATCCTCGAAGACTTTCACGGTGGTGACGTAGCCGGAAAAGGCGGTTTTCCAGCCAAAAGACCGAAAGATCGGCTCGGCGATTTGCAGGTGACGGGATTCATAGAACTGATCGCACAGGTCGGGGGTCTTGAATGTCATGGCCGTCGGTCGGAGGGTGTGCGGAGAATCCTATCTTAGCCCATCAGGGCTGCCGGAGGCGAATGGTCGGCGCTTTGCAGCCCACGTGACTACGGATTACAAATAACGCGCCAGAAGCCCGTTTTCGCAACGGCTGGATGGCAGCGGGATTTTGATTTGCCAACCGCCGCCCGGGGCTTCGGGAAGCGGGTTGCCGTTCTTGTCCTCCATATGCTCGATCACGATGTCGCGATTTCCCTCGGGCAGAATCAATTCCAGCCGATCGCCGATGGCGATCTTGTTTTTCACCAGCACCTCCGCCATGCCGGTTTCTGGGTGGATTACACCGATTTCGCCGACGAACTGCTGGCGGCGGCTTTCCGAGTAGCCGCGCAGATAGTTCTGCTGTTCGTGGGTGTGATGGCGCTGGTAGAAGCCATCGGTGTAGCCGCGCTGGGCGAGATTTTCCAGCACACCCAGCAGTTCCGGGTTGAACGGTACGCCCGCCAGGGCGTCGTCGATGGCTTGACGATAGACCTGGGCGGTGCGCGCGACGTAGTAGTGGGATTTGGTGCGGCCCTCGATTTTCAGGCTGTCCACGCCTATCTCGATCAGCCTCTGCACATGCTCGACCGCCCGTAAATCCTTGGAGTTCATGATATAGGTGCCGTGTTCGTCCTCCATCACCGGCATGAATTCGCCCGGGCGGTTTTCTTCTTCCAGCAAATACACCTTGTCGGCTAGGGGATGGCGTGCCGCGCCGCCGCAATCGGCCTTGTTGAGTTCGGCCAGCGTGATGTCCAACTTACCGGCGACGAAATCGCCCTCGGCGTTTTCATCAGCTGGAGTGACCTCGTATCTCCAGCGGCAGGAATTGGTGCAGGTGCCTTGGTTGGGATCGCGATGGTTGAAATAACCCGAAAGCAGGCAACGGCCGGAATAGGCGATGCACAGCGCGCCGTGAACGAAAGTTTCCAGCTCCATGTCCGGGCATGCCTGGCGGATCTCAGCGATTTCATCCAGGGAAAGTTCGCGTGACAAGATGATGCGGCTGACGCCCACCGACTGCCAGAACTTGACTGCCGCATAATTCATGGTATTGGCCTGCACCGAAAGGTGCACGGGCGTATCGGGCCAGTTTTCGCGCACCAGCATGATCAGGCCGGGGTCGGCCATGATCAGCGCATCGGGCCCCATGGCAACGATGGGCGCGATGTCCTTAAGGAAAGTCTTGATCTTGCTGTTGTGCGGCAGCACATTGGTCGCCAGATAGAACTTCTTGCCCAGGCGGTGCGCTTCGTCAATGCCGATCGCAAGGTTCTGCTCCAGAAAATCGTTGTTGCGCACGCGAAGGCTATAGCGCGGCTGGCCGGCATACACTGCATCCGCCCCATAGGCAAAGGCGTAGCGCATGTTCTTGAGGGTTCCGGCGGGGGAGAGCAGCTCGACTTTTTTCATGGTAGGAATGGCGGTGGTAGAATGCCTCAACGCCATTTTATCGCATTGTTGATATGAACGCTCAGGATTCCGGGGTCAGCCCGAACACGAAGTTTCCTACGATCGAATCGTTTGTCGGCAACACTCCGCTGGTCCGGTTGCAGCGCTTGCCGGGTGAAACCAGCAACACTTTGCTCGCGAAACTGGAAGGCAACAACCCCGCCGGTTCGGTGAAGGATAGGCCCGCCGTGAGCATGATCCAGCATGCCGAGGCGCGCGGCGAGATCAAGCGCGGCGACCGCCTGATCGAGGCGACGAGTGGCAATACCGGCATCGCCTTGGCCATGGCGGCGGCGATCAAGGGCTATCGCATGACGCTGATCATGCCGGAAAACATGAGTGCTGAACGCCGTGCGACCATGAAGGCCTTCGGCGCGGAAATCATCCTCACGCCGGCCGCCGGCAGCATGGAAGCCGCTATCGATCTGGCGCGAGCCATGGAAGGAAGGGGTGAGGGAAGGATTCTCGATCAGTTCGCCAACCCGGACAATCCGCGTGCCCATTACGAAGGCACGGGCCCCGAAATCTGGCGAGATACGCAGGGCAAAGTTACCCATTTCGTCAGCTCGATGGGTACCACCGGAACGATCATGGGCACCTCCCAGTTCCTGAAGGAAAAGAATCCGGCCATCCAGATCGTCGGCGTACAACCCGAGGGCGAATCGAAAATCCCCGGCATCCGCCGCTGGCCGAAAGAATATCTCCCCAAGATTTACGATGCATCGAGAGTGGATCGGGTCATGGACATCGATCAAGGAACCGCCGAAGAAATGACCCGCCAGTTAGCCGCTCAGGAAGGTATTTTCGCCGGCATATCCTCCGGCGGCGCTATGGCGGCCGCGCTGCGTCTGTCCGCAGAACTCAATAATGCCGTGATCGTGGTCATTGTCTGCGATCGTGGCGATCGCTATCTGTCCACCGGCGTGTTTCCGGATTAGCCAGGTACAGATTGGGTCGGCCCAGTGGGCTAAACCCAACTGCTGACACGTATGTTGGTCAATCGGTGTTTCGCCTGGACAAATCCGCTTTCAACGTCTCCGAGCGCAGCCGCAGCCGTCCACGATGCCCAGCATGCTGATGATCCCACAATTGAGCTCCCACAATATGCGCATAATGTATATTATGTTAAATAATAGACTATGCGATCGTGTGATCACGGACCATCTCGACCACCCGAAAAGTGGTTGGAAGGCAAATCGTCGGAAATGGTGAGCGCTGCCGAAAACGAGTATATTCTCAATTACTGTGCCAATTAAGGAAAGCGTGACTCCATGCTAGACCCTTGTGTATTTGTCATATTCGGCTCGACCGGCCACTTGTCCCGCACCAAACTGCTGCCTTCGCTCTATAACCTCGATATTGCGGGATTCCTGCCCGAACGCATGGCGATCCTGTGCGTCGGCAGAAGACCCTGGGACACCGAACAATGGCGCATGGAAGTCACCCGGATACTGGAACAGCGCGTTGGACGGCGCCTCGATGCTCAGCGTCTGCCGCTTTTCCTGGAGCGCGTCCACTATTTTCTCGGTGACATCGGCGATGCGGATACCTTCAAGCGGCTAAGGGAACAATTGGATAAGACCCCCGGCTTCCCGCCCAATTTCGTCTTTTATCTGTCGCTGCCGCCGGCCGAATACAAGATGGTCGGCCACCGCCTCGCGCGCAATGACCTGAACAAGGAGGCTTCCGGCTGGCGCCGGTTGGTGATCGAAAAGCCCTTCGGCTATGACCTGGAAGACTCGGAAATCCTCGATCACAGCTTGCGCCAGGAATTCGGGGAGCACCAACTTTTCCGCATCGACCATTACCTCGGCAAGGAAACGGTACAGAACGTATTTGTGTTCCGCTTCGCCAATCTCATGCTGGAGCCTCTGTGGAACCGCAATTACATCGATCACGTCCAGATTACTCATAGCGAAATCGCCGGAATTGAGGATCGAGCAGAATTCTACGATGGCGCTGGCGCCCTGCGCGACATGATCCAAAGCCATCTTTTGCAACTGCTCACCCTGGTGGCGATGGAACCTCCGCCCAATTTGGACGAAGAATCCATTCGGGATGAAAAGGTCAAGGTGCTCAAATCTATCCGTCCCATCCCGAAAAACGCGGTGCATGCCCATGCCTTCCGTGCTCAGTATGGACGGGGCCATGTGAACGGGCAGCCGGCGTTGAGTTATCTGGAAGAAAACGGCATTCCCAGGCACAGCACCACCGAAACCTACGCGGCGCTCAAGCTGTACATCGACAACTGGCGCTGGCGCAATGTGCCCTTCTATTTGCGTACCGGCAAGCGCCTCGCGGGCCAGAACTCGATCATCAGCATCCGTTTCAAGCACCCGCCGCAGCAACTGTTTCGGGAAACCCAGATCAAAGAAATGCCGCCGAATTGGCTGCTCTTGGGTATCCAGCCGGAACAGTGTATCCGGGCCGAAGTCCAGGTACGTGAGCCAGGCATCGGCATGAGAACGCGCTCCACCCAATTGGACGCGAGCACCTGCTCTCAGGGCGGCTATCAGCTGGATGCCTACGAGGCGCTGCTGCTAGACGTGATCGAAGGCGACCATTCCCAGTTTCTGCGCTCCGACGAAGTCAACTGGGCCTGGCGCGTGGTCGATCCGGTCTTGAAGGTCTGGGCGATGGAGCGGGATTTCATTCACACTTATCCCGCCGGCTCCTGGGGGCCGGTGGAAGCCAATCGGCTCTTCGAGAAGGAAGATCAGGTCTGGCGCAATTCTTTGAGTTTCGAACCGGCTGAATCAGCCTGATGGCGCCGTCCAGCGACTGCTCCCTGCCCTACCCTCGTCACGGCGCCTGAAACTCGCAGCGAGTGCATCGGCTGCCTGCCTGTCAGCCTTTGTCCCGGTGCGCCAGCAGGCGCATGTAGGCACTGTGGTTCTCAACGACCATGAGCGCCGTGCTCAGCGGCATTTTACGGTACTTTCTCAGTGCCCACTGATGCAAAACGGCTCTGCGCCAAAGTAGGCGGATCGCGGCATAACCGAGCGCTGCCCCGACGTTCATCAGAATGAAACAGCCAAGCAACAGCGGCGAGCCCAGTTCCCAGGCTTTTTCGATGGAAAACAATTCGGAGAATTGGATGAAATTGAAAGACCCCTGCCCCAGCACGAAAGCGCCGACCTTGTAGGCGACATAATAGAGAGGCACCCAGGTCACCGGATTGGTGATCCAGACCAGCGCGACCGAGATCGGCAGATTGGCGTTGAAATAGATGGCTAGGATCGCTGCAATCACCATCTGCCAGGGCAATGGCGGCGTGTACATCGCCCATAGCCCGCAGGCAAATGCCAAGGAAACCGAGCGGCGGTTCAAATGCCAAAGATTCGGTGCATGCAGCTTTTCACCCAAGAATTCCAGACTCTTAATTTCACGAATCTTCCCAGGATGCGGCAGGTAGCGCTTGAAAAATTTTCTAGGCATGGACGAAGCTTGGCCTCAGCGCGGATTGGAAGTGTTATTGTTATTACTGGGGTATCGGGTTGGCTCAAGCGGGCGCTACATATTGTGGTTACTCAACGCTCTAATGTCGTCGTCCAGCACCGCGGAAATCATGGCTTTGAGCTACTTCTCCGCCACGAGGTCCATTGCCAACGCCCTACTGGAGCCGGACGTAAGAAACCTTGCCGTGGTACTACATCTTGTGGTCACTTGAGCGAACCCGATACCCCAGTTTGTTATTTTAGCGCCGCTATTTTACGGCCTGAGATTTAAAAGTTGAATGAAAATTTGGCCGTTTATAACCCGTCTCGTTTCCCGTTGATCCTTGCTTTCGTCGCCGGCGACATAGCCGCGCAACAGCTGCAGGTCTTGCCGAAAACCTGGGCGATCATCGCGGTTGGCGCCCTCGCCTGCGTACTTTGGCATTTCAAATGGCGCATATACGCTTGCTTTCTGTTCGGCCTCGTTTTGACTATCGGTTTCGCTTTGATCCGACTGCACGACGCCCTGCCTCCCGAACTGGAAGGCAAGGACTTGTTGGTCGACGGCATGGTGTCGGGTTTGCCGCAAAAGCTCGATGAGGGGTTGCGCTTCGACTTCCGGATCGAATCCACGCCGGAGCCGGTACAAGCCTCGCTTCCAGCGAATATCCGGTTAACTTGGTATAAACCCCAAACGTCCGTCAAAGCCGCCGAGCGCTGGCGACTTCGCGTCCGGCTGAAGCAGCCGCACGGGTTCTTCAATCCCGGCGGGCTGGATTACGAGCAATGGCTATTCGCGCAAGGACTTCGAGCGACGGGCTATGTACGGGAATCGCAGGAAAATCGGAGACTCGTCGCCGCCGAAAGCGCATTTGCACCGCGAATCTGGCGCCAAACGTTGGACGATCGACTGACGGAAACACTGGCCGGCAGCGATTTGGCCGGGATCATCAAGGCGCTGACGATGGGCGCGGATGACGACATTTCGTCCGAGCAATGGGAGGTGTTCCGTCGCACGGGCACCGCGCATCTGGTGGCTATTTCCGGTTCACACATCAGCCTCGTCGCCGGGTTCGTTTTTTTGCTGGTACGCAAACTAGCCGCCGTCCTCGGGATATTGCGTTGGCCGCCGCCGAAAATCGCCGCAGTGGCCGCCTTCCTGGCAGCACTGTTTTACTCGGCGCTGGCCGATTTCGCAATCCCGACGCAGCGGGCGCTGATCATGATCGCCATCGTCATGGGCGGGATTCTCGGGCAGCGCGATGTCAGGGCTGCCGTGACTCTGGCGACGGCTCTTTTGGCGGTGACCGCTTACGATCCCCTGGCAGTACTGGCGCCCGGTTTCTGGCTCTCGTTCGCGGCGGTCGCATTGATCCTTTTCGCCGTGTCCAACCGCCTGCGGTCGTCCGGTTGGTGGTTCAGTCTATGGAAAGTCAACTGGGTCACGACGCTGGGACTCGCTCCACTGCTGCTGCTTTTTTTCCAGCAAGTCTCGCTGATCGCGCCGATCGCCAATCTCCTGGCGGTCCCCGCGATCGGTCTGGTGGCCATCCCACTCTGTTTGCTGGGCTCGGCGCTGCTGCTCATCCATCCTCTAGCCGGGACGCTCGTTCTCAGCATTGTCGAACATTTCCTCCAATGGACTTGGCTCGCCCTGACATGGCTGTCCGCGCTGCCCTTCGCGCAATGGATTCATGCTCGGCCGCCGCTTTGGACGCTGCCCTTCGCCCTGCTCGGGGTGCTCCTTCTGCTTGCCCCTAGAGGCATTCCCGCCCGTTGGTTGGGTCTGATCCTGTTGATTCCCGGCCTCGCGATACGGCCGGACACACCTGCTTTAGGCGGCCTCTGGCTGACGCTGCTGGATGTAGGCCAAGGCCTTTCGACGGTCCTTCGAACTCGAAATCACACCCTAGTTTTTGACACCGGCGCACGGCTGGGCAACCGTTTCGACATGGGCTCGGCCGTCATCGAGCCGTTTCTCCATGAGCAAGGCATCGCCAGAATCGATACGCTGGTGGTCAGTCACGGCGACAACGATCACATCGGCGGCGCACCGGCGCTGCTCAAACGGTTTGCCATCGGCCAAACCTACACCAGTGTGCCTGACCGGCTACCCATGACTTCGGCAATACCCTGTCAGGCCGGTCAAAGCTGGGCGTGGGATGGGGTGCAGTTTGAAATGCTCTCCCCTTTCGGGACGGCAGGGAAGGAAAACGACAATTCCTGTGTCTTGAAAGCGAGCACAGCGCAAGATAGCGTGCTTTTGACCGGAGACATCGAGCGATCTGCCGAACAAGCGCTGGCTAGCCGTTACGGGGAAGCCCTCGCGAGTACCGTCCTAATCGCCCCGCACCATGGCAGCAACACCTCATCGAGCCAGGAATTCTTGGCGGCCGTGAGGCCGCACTACGCGCTGGTGCCGGCGGGCTATCTGAACCGTTATGGCTTTCCCCATCCCAAGGTTATCCAGCGATACAAAGAGATCGGAGCGACAGTCGTGAATACCGCCGACGTCGGTGCGATCAGTATCAGACTGGAAAGCGGTGACGGTGCGCCGAAACCGGAAAGTTACCGTCTGACCGATGGCCGGTATTGGAATGCCCGGCCGGATCGCTGAACACTGTCTAGCCCAAAACGCCTTGTTCACGGAGGACACTTACCATAGCGTCCGCTTCCAGCGCATCGGTAGCGAGAATCAAATTGCGGTGATCCTCGCTTGCAGGCGCCCCTTCCAAGGGACAGAGGCAGATCAGGCCGGCCTGGTTGAGGCTACGAGCGAGGGTCGCGGCGCTCCCAGTCAGCGACTCGTCATCCAGCACGGCGCTGGCGTGACCTAGGTCGAACAGCCGGCGTTCCAGGCGATAAGCGGCTTCGCGGGCATTCGCGCCGGTTAGCCAGAGGGTGACGGCCTTCTGGCCGAAACGGGCGGAGCGCTCTTCCGACGTGACTTTCCTGATCTCGCCTGCTTTGTCCGCGAGGCCCACGATCATGCCCGCACCGACGGTCACGTTGCTCAGTCGGTCGATTACGATGAAAGCTCCCGTGCCCTTGCAGAGCTTATAGGGGTCGAAGGCGATGGGCGTACTCAGGGCGACTTCGCACAACCCGATCTCGTTCAGCTTGAGCTGATCGGCCCGATGCCGTTCCAGGGTGTTGACGTCGGTGCGATAGTGAATCTGTGAAATCGAACCGGTGACCATCTTGGTAGTCTGCTTGAGGTAATACTGTTTGCCCGGAATCAGCGGGGCGTCCGTCATCCATACGATATTAGCGTTGAAGCGAGCATCCAGCAGCGGCAGATCGTCCGGAAGCACCAGCAT
>DATIXD010000040.1:0-24535 GCA_035518875.1 Methylococcaceae bacterium
AGCCGAGCCGACAAGTAATACCAGTACGCCCCATTGCCAAAGGATCTGGTCCAGCAGATCGAAGGTGAACCGGATGAAGCCGTACACGGCGATTTTCAGCATCACCCCGCTCATCAGGGCGGAGATATGGGACGGTGCCACCGGGTGGGCTTCCGGTAACCAGGCATGCAAGGGAACCAGTCCGGCCTTCATGCCGAAACCGACGAGCGCCAGCACGAAGGCGATACTCGCCCAGAGCGGCGTCAAGGCCGCGCCGCGCAGGGCCTCGAAAGTCAGCCCGCCACCCAACCCCGCGAGCACGCCATAGGCGAGAATGATGGCGATGGCCCCGATCTCCGCCATCAGCAGGTAGAGAAAGGCGGCGCGGCGGTTGGCGGCGTGTTCGTGCTGATAGGCGACCAGGAAATAGCTGGCAACCGACATCAACTCCCAGGCGATCATGAACAGGAAGGCATCGTCGGCCAGCAGGACCAGTTCCATGCCGGCCACGAACAGTCCGGTGAATAGACCCAGGGCTGCAAGGGAGTGTTTGCCACGTTCGAATTCACGAACGTACCCGGGTCCGTACAGGCTGACGGCAATCAACGGCAGGCCGAGCACACAGAGAAAAAAGCCCGACAGGGGATCTAGGCGGATATGCCAGGAAAGCCAGGGCAGCCCGAACGGCAAGGTATCGACGAGCACCGAGCCGGCTAGCAGCGCCCCCGCCCCTGCCAGCACGGCGCTCAAGCCGGAGAGGCCGAGCAGAACGAAAAGGCTGCGGCGGTGAAGCTCGGCATAACGCGCCTCGGCCAAAACCCATTCCACCCGGGCTACGGCGTTTGGCCAGCGGCGCGAGAGCGCTCGCGCCAAGCGCTCAAGACCCGAGCGCCGGTTGGCGAGCAAGGCTGCCAGCGCCGAAGTCAGCGCGGCGGCCACGGAAAGGTAGGCAAGAAACAAGGTCATCGCAGCTCCTGGGCTTGGGGTCAGCCCTGCAGCGGTTTGTGTTTTCTGGCCGCCAAGGCGTGGTCGGCATAGGGCTCGTGGCTGGCCAGTCCGTGAATTTCGCAGCGCCCGCCGCGCTCGATGTAGTCGTCGCGGAAATGGTCGATGAACTCCATCACCGTGTGGTCGATCAGGTAGGCGTCGGACAGGTCGAAAATCAGGGTCTTGTCGCCCGGTATTTCCGCCACTTCACTCTTGAGGGCAATGAAGTTGGAGAAAATGGCCGAACCACTGACCCGAATGACGCAGGTATTCACGTCTTTGCGCTCCAGCCGATAGGAAATCGTCAACAAATTCCTGAGAGGAACACCGCGCCCGACATGGAGCAGCAGTTTGGCGGCGATACCGATCAATACCCCCGCCAATAGGTTGGTGGCGAGCACACTGACGATGGTAAGCACGAATAACGCCAGTTGCTCCCTGCCCAGATCCAGGCTCTTGGCGAACGCCTTCGGCGAGGCCAGACGGAATCCGGTGTACACCAGCAGCGCGGCGAGGGAAGCCAGCGGAATGGTGTCGATCACGTGGGGCAAGGTCATCACGAACAGCAGGAGAAACGCACCGTGGCAGAAGTTGGACCAGCCGCTTCGGGCGCCGCCGTCGATATTGGCTGAGCTGCGCACGATCTCGGCGATCATCGGCAGGCCGCCTATTAATCCGGCGACCGTGTTGCCGATGCCCACGGCCTTGAGATCGCGGTTCAGGTCGGAATAGCGTTTGTAGGGGTCGAGCTTATCGACCGCCGCCGCACTCAGCAGGCTTTCCAGGCTGCCCACCAAACAAATGGCGATGACGCTTTCCCAGAATGCACCCGTAAAGACTTTGGAAAAATCCGGCAAGTAAATGCTGGCCAGGAGGCTGTCCGGGATCGACACCAGGAATTCGGGACCGATGATCAAATCCTTGGGGACCATGAATGATTCGCCCGGGCGAATGTGGGCAAGGTCAAAGACTTGCCCCAAGGCTATGCCGGAGAGAATCACCAGGATGGGAGCCGGGATCTTTTTCAACAGACGGTTCTGAACCTGCGGCCAGCCGATCAGGATAGCCATACCCGCCAGAGCGACGAAGGCGATTTCGGGGATGAAGTAAGCCAGACCGTGGGGAAGCTGAGCGATACTGGACAGCATGCTGCCGCCTTCGGTCTTTACGCCCACCATCACGGGAATCTGCTTGGCCATGATGATGATGCCGATGGCAGCCAGCATTCCGTGCACCACCGAGGCCGGAAAAAAAGCGGCCAGACGCCCGGCCTTGTAAAGGCCCAGTGCTATCTGTAACACCCCCGCCACCACGATAGCCGCCAGGGTACAGCGGTAGCCGGCCATGACGTCGCCCTGACCCAGCGACTGTACGGCGCTGAAGATCACCACGACCAAACCGGCGGCAGGACCGGTGATGGTGAGGTAAGAACCGTTGATGCGGGACACCAGCAGGCCGCCGATGATCGCCGAGAGGATGCCGGCCATGGGCGGGAATCCCGACGCCACGGCTACCCCCAGGCACAAGGGCAACGCAATGAGAAACACCAGGAAACCGGCAGCGATGTCCTGTCGCCAGTTTGCTTTCAGGCCGGCCAGGCCGGTTGTCGGTACGGAAGCTTGCAGCACGGAATTTCCCATCAATTCTCCATCGAACTCATCATTCGTTGCGGGTGATTTCGGCGTCAGCTAGGGTTGTCGAGAACGAACCGTTCGCGCGCAGACGTAATCACGGCCCCACATCACCCGGATCCCGCAAAATGCTCGCCGGGCTCTTCAGAGCCCAATCACAGCAACTTACATTTAAAATTAACTAATTTTTACTATTAAATCAGTATAATGTCTAGTATAATTTTTGTTTGAATAGTGAGGGAAGCGCCCGACTCATATCAATCGAGCCTTTAGCGGCTTGCTTGATGGGCACTTCCTTCGAAAGCGTGATGATTGAGGCATCGCGCCAGTTCAAAGTTGTTCTTAAATTTGTTAGGAGTTCCATTCCATGTTGACACTTTTTGTTCGCGGCTTACCCCCCACCACGACCGAGGCCAGCCTGACTGAGTTGTTTGGCGGCTACGGCAAAGTTTTCGGCCTGAAAGTCAATCGGGACTTATTCACGGGTCAAGCGCGTGGCGTCGCCACCATCAACATGGAGGGCCATGAAGCTCGTGCAGCCATTGCCGGACTCGACGGGCGCGATTTCGAAGGCAAGACTATTTATGTCGCCTTGGATAAAGGTCCTAAAGGCGGGCGTGGGCGGCGCTAAGCCGGGACGGGGGGTTACGGATTGTGGTAACCCTCCCACCTCAGCGGCGTAGATCTCAAGGATTCCCATCAAATCAGCGTGACCAGCACTAGCACGCCCATCAGCGAGGCGAGCAGGGGAATCACCAGATCTTCCAGAAATTCCTGGTCGTTTTCCAATTGCTTAAGTCCTTGCATGCGTCCAAGTAAGCTATTTAATAGTTTCATGAAGAATTCTCCAATATTTGATGAATATGCTTTCTGTAGCAGCCATCGTGCCAATATAAAAATAGAACATAATCAACAAAATATTTAATTTCTTCCGGCTTTGCATGGGGTGGGGTGGTGGAAAATAACCAGGGTTTGAACCAACTAGGGAATATCTGTGGTCGATGCAGGATAAGTTTACTGTTAAAATAGTAAATTATATTGAATAGGCTGTTTGTCTAAATGAAAAAATCCGAGAGGATAGATTCCCCGATTAACGACATGGGGCCAGAACCGCTTGGCGCGAGTTCGAATGGTGTGGGTATGCGCGTGCGCCACTACCGCGAGCGTTTGGGCTTGAGCCAGGATGAGTTGGCGGCGCGTGTCGGAGCCGCGCAGCAAACCATTCAAAGTCTGGAGGCAGGCAAGATCAGGAAAAGTACCTTTTTGCCGCACATCGCTAAGGAGTTGGGTGTCGATTTCGATACGCTGTTATTCGGCAACGAACAACCTACCCTCGCGCAGACGGCACGTCCGCTGTTGATGGCGAGCACCCGGCGCGTACCGCTGTTTTCTACGCGCGATTGTGAACTGGTGCATGCTTACCTCAAGGATCAGTCGGTGCAATCGCCAACCGGAAAATGGGTGGCGATGGACTATTCCCTGCCGTTTGCGGAATCCGGGCCGCGATTGTTTGCCTTGAAGTTGGGCCTGAGCGATGAGGCGTTTCAACCCGAGTTTCGTCCCGGGGATCAATTGGTGATCGATCCGGATGCGCCGGTTCAACCCAGCGATCCGGTCATCGTTTTCAGGCCGGGTGCGGAGCGCCTCAACCTGAGCAAGTATCGCGTCCTGTCGCAATCGGGTTCCGATATCGATTACGAACTCATCTCGATCCACCCCGACTTCCCTAGTTTTGCCGGCACCGAATTGAAATTTCTGGAAATTCTTGGACCGGTGATTCAAATGCGCCGCCCTATCTCGAGCCGAGTTCGGCTGGCCGTCCTGGAAGAGCAAGGTCGTTAAACACGACACCCTATCGCCGTGACTAGAGGTCACGCTGCGGGTTGTTGATGTCCCTAGGAGGTACCCATCCGTTGATGAACCAAGAGCAGCAGCAATTTCAGTTCAAGGCGCTCATAGCCAGAGGGCAAATGCAGGGTTTTCTCACCTTTTCGGAAGTGAATGACCATCTGCCGAGCCATATCGTCGATCCCGAACAGATGGAGGACATCATCGGTATGATCAACGGTCTGGGAATCCAGGTACATGAAGAAGCGCCTGATACCGACATCATCCCCGATACTTCCGTGCTAGCAGATGTCGAGGACGAGGCGGCGGAAATGGCCGCAGCGGCGCTGGCCTCGGTCGAGCCCGAGTGGGGCAGCACGACGGATCCAGTGCGCCTATACATGCGCGAAATGGGCACGGTCGATTTGCTGACTCGTGCTGGCGAGTTGAGCATCGCCAAACGTATCGAGTCCGGTATCCATCAGGCCGAACGCGCATTGGTACGTTTTCCGCCCTGCATGGATCATTTCATCGAGGCGTTCGACCACCTGGAAAACGGCGCGGGATGTTTGTCGGACCTGATTTCGGATATTTGCGACCCCACACAGCCATATCTTGAGGTGCACGACGAGACGTCGGGCACGGATCACGCCGAGGAAGATGAACGCGGTCCGAACCTCCAACTGATAAGAGAAAAGCTGGCCGCGTTAAAAAAACAGTACAAAACCGCCCTCAACGCACAGAGCAAATACGGGCATCCTCATGAGCGCGTGCGGCAAGCCTTCGATGCGCTGGCAACGAGTTTCCTCGAATTCAGGAAGACCCCGGCATTTTTCAAGGAACTGACGGATATTTTGTGTTCCTCGATCGACCGGATTCGGGAACAGGAGCGCATCATCATGGACTTTTCGGTTAGGCAATCGAACATGCCCAAGGCCGATTTTCTCCAATCGTTTGTCGGCCATGAAGCCGACCCGCAATGGCTGAATCAACAAATCGCATCCGGCAAGCACTATAGCGCAGCCTTATCCGCACATGCCGATGAAATCAGGCACGCGCAAAACCGGCTCGCACAACTCGCGAAGCAAAACCGGCTGAGCATCTGTGAAATCAAAGAGATTTATCGGCGTATGGCTGCGGGCGAAACTCAGGCTCGACAGGCCAAGGGCGAGATGATTCAGGCCAACCTGCGCTTGGTCGTCTCGATTGCGAAGAAATATACCCACCGCGGCTTGCAGTTCCTAGACCTGATTCAGGAAGGCAATCTTGGCCTGATGAAGGCGGTGGACAAGTTTGATTATCGTCGCGGTTTCAAGTTCTCGACCTATGCCACCTGGTGGATTCGTCAGGCGATTACCCGCGCCGTCGCCGACCAGGCGCGCACGATCCGTATCCCGGTCCACATGATCGAAATGATCAACAAGCTGAACCGGATTTCCAGGAAGTTGCAGCAGGAACTGGGTCGTGAGGCGACACCAGAAGAACTAGCCCCACATATGGATCTATCCGAGGAAAAGATCCGCAAGATATACCGGATCGCCAAGGAGCCCCTTTCCTTGGAGACCCCGGTCGGTGATGAGGACGACGCCCATCTTGGCTCATTCATTGAGGATTCGAGCACGCTTTCGCCTGTTGATTCGGCAACTGCATCAGGCATGCGAGAGACTATTCGTCAAGTAATGGCGGGTCTCACCGCGCGGGAAGCCAAAGTGCTGCGCATGCGTTTCGGCATCGATATGCACACCGATTACACCCTGGACGATGTCGGCAAACAGTTCGAGGTGACCCGCGAGCGCATCCGGCAGATCGAGGCGAAAGCCTTGCGAAAGCTTCGTCATCCCTCGCGCTCCGAACCGCTGAAGAGTTTCCTCGATCTGGACCGATAGTCGAACCTTTAAGCTCAATCCCGCACCCAATCTTCCACCAGCCGGCTGGGAATATGTTCCGCTTCGCTGGAAGGCGGGTAAGGCTTATCGGCGAGAATGCAGTAGCAGACCCGCATCATGTCCAGCACCAGCAGCCAGGTGATTGCCAGAAACGTGGCCGTGAGCGCGGCATCCAGATAATCGTTGAAAATCAGCTGCGGGGCCTTGGCCGCCTGCCCCATCGGCAACAAGCCCGCAGACAGCCTGGATGAAAGATCCTGAGCGTGGGCGAGAAAGCCCACCCGAAGTTCGCTGCTGAACAGTTTCTCCCAGGCCGCCGCAGTGGTGATCGTAATCAGCCACGCGAGCGGGAGAGCGGTCACCCAGAAAAATCGCACCTTGTCGGATTTAACCAGGATAGTAGTCGCCACACACAGGGCGATGGTCGCGAGCATCTGATTGGCGATGCCGAACAGCGGCCAAAGGCTGTTGATACCCCCCAAGGGATCAATGGTGCCGATGTACAGGAAATAACCCCAGGCAGCCACCACTAACGCGGAAGTCAACAGCACGCCGGGATACCATCCCGTCCTTCCCAGTGCCGGGATGAGATTTCCCAACATATCCTGAAGCATGAAGCGGGCGACCCGAGTGCCGGCGTCCAGCGTGGTGAGGATAAACAATGCCTCGAACATGATGGCGAAGTGATACCACAGGGACAAAAACCTGTCGCCGAAGGCGCTGGCGAACAGGCTGGCCATGCCCACGGCCAACGAAGGCGCGCCGCCGGTGCGGGCAAACAGGGTTGACTCGCCCATCGCCTGGGCCAAGGCGTGCATCTGCGCCGCGGTGACGGGGAACCCCCAGGCGGTGATTTTCGCCGCCGCTTCCGCCGCCGACTGCCCGACGATACCCGCCGGGCTGTTGATCGCGAAGTAAACCCCGGGGTCCAGCACGGTCGCCGCCACCATCGCCATGATGGCGACGAAGGATTCCATCATCATCGCCCCATAACCGATGAAGCGGGCGTCGGCCTCGTTGGCCAGGAGCTTGGGAGTGGTGCCGGAGGCGATCAGGGCGTGAAAGCCCGAGATCGCGCCGCAGGCGATGGTGATGAACACGAAGGGAAACAGCTTGCCGCCGAAAATCGGCCCCGTGCCGTCGATGAAGCGGGTCAACGCCGGCATTTTCACTTCCGGATGCAACAGGCTGATCGCCCCGGCCAGGGCGGCGATGGTACCGAGCTTCATGAAGGTTGACAGATAATCGCGCGGCGCCAGAAGCAACCATACCGGCAACACCGCGGCGGCGAAACCGTAGGCGATGACCATCAACGCCAACTCGGGGCTGTCGTGATCGAACCATTCGCGCAGATCCGACCGACCGTCGATCCAACCGCCCCCCGCAACCGCCAGAATCAACAAAGCGACCCCGATTGCCGTCGCCTCCATCACCCGGCCGGGACGGAGATTGCGCATGTAGAGCCCGACCAGGATCGCGATCGGAATCGTCGCCGCCACGGTAGAGGCGGCCCAGGGACTGTGCTTCATCGCGTTGACCACCACCAGCCCCAGGACGGCGATCAGGATCACCATGATCATCATCACGCCCACCAGGGCCGCCGTGCCGCCGATGGCGCCGAGTTCGTCCCGCGCCATCTGGCCGAGGGAACGGCCATCCCGGCGGGTGGAGAAAAACAGGGTGACGAAATCCTGCACGCAACCGCCTACCACCGCGCCAATCAGAATCCACAAGGTACCCGGCAGATAGCCGAACTGCGCCGCCAGGGTCGGCCCGATCAGGGGACCGGGACCCGCAATGGCGGCAAAATGGTGGCCGAACACCACCCACTTATTGGTGGGCACGAAATCACGCCCGTCGTTGAAACGCTCCGCCGGGGTGGCGCGGGTGCCGTCCAGCGCCAGCACCTTGGCGGCGATGAAAGCGCTGTAAAAGCGATAGCCCAGGGCGTAAACGCACACCGCCGCGACGACGAACCAGAAGCTGTTGACGGACTCGCCGCGATGCAGGGCGATGCCACCCACGGCACCGGCGCCGACGATCGCCACAATCGGCCAGATCCAGATTGTCTGAATGGGGGTATTAGGTTGTCGCTTCTCCGGCATGATCATTCCGCCCGATCTGATGGTTGAGGGTTTGCCCGCATTATCGCATCGAATTCCCGCAGGCTCAGCAATCAACCCCGCGCCCATCAGCACAACGGAAGGGTGTAATATCTTCACTCTGATTCGGGCCGCCACACCCGGAGCCAAGCTTCGCCGATTAACGGGAGACCATCATGCCGACCGAAAACACTCTGCGAAAGGTCTGGAGAACCCTACGCACGCTCAGCGGCGAAGACGCTTACGAGCGATACCTGGGGCATTGGCGCGAACACCATGCGCGGGCGGGAGAAGAACCGCTCAGCCGACAGGCCTTTTTCAAGGCAGAACTCGAGCGCAAATGGAACGGCGTCAAGCGCTGCTGCTGAAACTTCGAAGGGCAAGAAAAACGCAGCAGGCTTGTAGGCCGGCTGCGTTTTTGTCGATCAATCCCGAACCGCTTGTAGGCCTGGACCGGGATCAGAAGCGCTTCCTGATCCGTTCGAACGCGTTCTTGACCTCTTCACCCAGCGATTTCACGCTCTCCCAGACGTCTTCCGAGGCCTCTTTCGCCTCGCCGCCGACATCCTCCAACTTGGCCGCGAACTGCTCCAGTTTCGCCTCGGCCTTTTCCCATTCCTCCTTTGCCTCCAGCTTGGCCAGACCCATCTGCACCCGCAGTTCGTCCCGCTGCTGCAGCAGGCCGTCTTTCAATTTTTCAAGCTCACTCTGTATGTCCATGGTCTTCCTCCTGATGAACTAAAGTGATGAACAACAATCGCACCGCCATGGTAAGACTTTCACGCGAAGATGAATAGGCATGATCGCAACCGGGTCGAAAGCCGGCTGATCCCGACGATGGGCGGGGACGGATCGGCGCTCTGCAAACTCGGTTTAGAGCCCAAATCCCCGATGAGCGAGAGGCATGCCAATGCCTCGGAGGCCGAGCGCAAAAGCTTTTGCCCTTCTCGGGCATTGCGGATAGACTTCTCCGCCTCGTTCTTCTGACTGTCCCGATGCACATTGGCTCTTATCGCCTCGATGGCAAGCTGATTCTGGCGCCCATGGCGGGCGTCACCGACCGGCCGTTCCGTCTGATCTGCCGGCGCTACGGCGCGGCGCTGGCGGTGTCCGAGATGGTTTCTTCCAATCCGGCCTTGCGCAATGACCGGACCACCCTGCTGCGCTGCGACCACCAGGGCGAGCCCGAACCGCGCTCGATCCAGATTCTCGGCGCCGATCCCCGGCGCATGGCGAAAGCAGCGCGCCTGAACGTGGAGCGGGGCGCTCAGATCATCGACATCAACATGGGCTGCCCTGCCAAGAAGGTATGCCAGGTCGCGGCCGGTTCCGCACTGATGAAGGACGAGCCGCTGGTCGGACGCATTCTGGAAGCCGTGGTCGGCGCCGTGGACGTACCGGTAACGCTGAAGATTCGTACCGGCTGGGATACCGCCAACCGCAATGCCCTCGCCGTCGCCAAAATCGCCGAAAACAGCGGCATAAAGGCCCTCACGGTGCACGGTCGCACCCGTGCCTGCGGCTTTTCCGACCGGGCCGAATACACTACAATTCGAACCGTTAAGGCAGCGGTGAGCATCCCGGTGATCGCCAACGGCGACATCGATTCGCCGGAAAAAGCCCGCTTCGTCCTGGACACAACCGGTGCGGACGCTTTGATGATCGGCCGCGCGGCGCTAGGTAAACCTTGGCTGTTCGCGCAAATCAACGCATTTCTCGATGGCGGGTGCGCAACCCGCGAGCCCGATGCGGCGACGCTGCAAGACCTTCTGATTGGACACCTGCTCGAATTGCACGCCTTTTACGGCGAATTCGCGGGCGTACGCATCGCCCGCAAGCACGTCGGTTGGTACGCCAAGAATCTGGCTGAAGTGCCTCCCGAACGCCTGCAGTCCATTTATGCGGCGGAAAGCGCCGGGCGCCAACTCCAGCTGACGAAAAACCTGTTCGACCCTATTCTAAGGAATTAGCCCCATGAGAGTGAACGCGAAGGCCATCAGTAGTGACGACGCCAGACAGGATACCCAGGCTCTGCTCTTGAGCGAGCATGTCCGTCTCGTCGTGGGCGATTATTTTTCCCGACTCGACGGCCATCCCGTCAACGAACTATATGCGATGGTGCTCAGCGAGGTCGAACGGCCACTCATCCAGACCGTCCTGGAGCACTGCGGTCACAATCAGAGCAAGGCCGCCCAAATACTCGGCCTCAGTCGCAGCACGCTGCGCAAAAAAATGTCCCAGTACGGCCTGGAATAGCCGTTTGCGCGATCCTTCTCCCAACCAAACCTGGGTGATTCGATGAAAAACAAAGTTTCCCGCGCACTGATCAGCGTTTCGGACAAAACCGGCGTGGTCGAACTCGCCCGGGCGCTCTCCGCCCTCGGTGTGGAAATCCTCTCCTCCGGCGGCACCGCCCGCCTCTTGGCCGAGCATGGCGTTGCCGCCGTCGAAGTCTCGGATTACACCGGCTTCCCGGAGATGATGGACGGGCGGGTCAAGACCCTACACCCGAAGATCCATGGCGGCATCCTGGCCCGGCGCGGCATCGACGAAGCAATAATGCGGGAACATGGCATCAGCCCCATCGATCTGGTGGTGGTCAATCTCTATCCCTTCGAGCAGACCGTCGCCAAGCCGGACTGCGATCTCGCCACCGCCATCGAGAACATCGACATCGGCGGCCCCGCCCTGATCCGGGCCGCCGCCAAGAACCACGCTTCGGTGGCCGTCGTTGTCGATCCGGCGGATTACCAGGCGGTGGTAAACGAGCTGCAAACCAATCAGGGCGCACTTGCCGATGCCACCCGTTTCCGCCTTGCCGCCAAGAGTTTCGCCCACACCTCAGGGTACGATGGCGCCATCGCCGACTACCTGGGCCAGCGACTGGAACAACCGGAAGCCTTCCCGGAAAACCTGACGCTGCGGTTTCGTCGCGCGCAACTCATGCGCTACGGCGAAAACCCGCACCAGCGCGCCGCGTTCTACGTCGAGGGCGGCATGCCCGCGGGCAGTATTGCCAGCGCCCGGCAACTCCAGGGCAAAGAGCTGTCCTACAACAACATCGCCGACGCCGACGCCGCCCTAGAATGCGTGAAAAGCTTCGAGGATCTGCCGACCTGCGTCATCGTCAAACACGCCAATCCCTGCGGCGTGGCCCAGGGCGCGAGCCTGCTGGAAGCCTATGACCGCGCCTATGCAACCGATCCCACCTCGGCCTTCGGCGGCATCATCGCGTTCAATCAGCCGCTGGATGCAGTCACCGCGAAAGCCATCGTCGAGCGCCAGTTCGTGGAGGTGATCATCGCCCCGGGTGTGAATGCCGACGCCATGCCCGTCCTGGCCGCCAAGCAGAACGTGCGGGTGCTGGACTGCGGCCGCTGGCCGGCCCTTGCTGCCCCGAGCCGGGATTTCAAGCGGGTCACCGGCGGGCTGCTGGTACAGGACCGGGATGATGGCCGGGTCGGCCGCGATCAGCTGCGCATCGTGACCCGGCGCGCCCCGAGCGAGCGGGAGATTGTGGATTTGCTGTTCGCCTGGAAGACGGTCAAGTTCGTCAAATCCAACGCCATCGTTTATTGCAAGGAGCGCCAGACCATCGGCATTGGCGCGGGCCAGATGAGCCGTGTCTACTCCGCCCGCATCGCCGCCATCAAGGCCGCGGACGAAGGGCTTACGATCAAAGGCTCGGTAATGGCCTCCGACGCCTTCTTTCCTTTCCGTGACGGCATCGACTCGGCGGCGGAAGCCGGCGTGACCGCCGTCATCCAGCCGGGCGGCTCCATGCGCGACGAGGAAATCATCGCCGCCGCCGACGAAAACGGCATGGCGATGGTGTTTACCGGAATGAGGCATTTTAGGCATTGAACGAGCCTACCGAATCCCTGTCCTCGCCCGCCAGCGCGTTGAATCGCCGGCAAGCGTTCGCGGATACTGACCTCTGCGTCAAATGCGGCCTGTGCCTGCCCCATTGTCCCACCTACGCCAAGACCCTGGATGAGAACGAATCGCCGCGTGGTCGGTTGTCCCTGATTCAGGGTTGGGCGGCCGGCCAACTGGACGCTTCGCCAAAACTCCTGCGCCATCTGGATAATTGCCTGATGTGTCGGGCCTGCGAGGCGGTCTGTCCCGCCAACGTGCCTTACGGCAGCCTGATGGATCGGTTTCGCGGCGAAACGGGCGAGCGCGGCAAACCCCTCCCCACCCGAATAAAATCCGCCGCCCTGCGGGCGTTCCTGCAAAATCCGCGCACCGCACGGCTGGCGGACCCGGCGCGGGCCTTGCTGCGCACCACAGGGCTACTGCGGGTTTTGGGCTTTGGCGATCTCGGAGCGGAGATTCCAAGGGCACCAGCCCATGCCGAATGGCGAGGATTCCATCCCGCACAGGGCGACGAAACTGCCCGTGTCGGCCTCTTTCTCGGCTGCACCGCGGAATTGGCCGATACGGAAACCGTCACCGCCGCGATCCGTCTGTTGAACCGGCTGGGCGTCGGCGTGAGTGTGCCGGAAAGGCAAGGCTGCTGCGGGGCGCTGGCCTTGCATGCCGGGGATAGGGCGGCGGCGTCCCGAATGCGGAGCCGAAATCTAGATGCCTTCGATCCTTCGCAATTGGACGCGATCATCACCCTCGCCAGCGGCTGCGGCGCCATGCTGAGCGATTATCGCCTCCACGATCCGTCGCCGGAAGGCCGAAACTTCGCGGACAAACTCAAGGATATCGGTCAGTTTCTCTCGGAATTTCCATGGCCGGAGAATATCCGTTTTAAGCCCTTGAAAGCGAAGGCTTGCGTGCATACGCCCTGCACGCTCAAGAATGTATTGAAAGCAGAGCGTTATCCGCTCGAGCTGCTTCGGAGAATGCCTGAACTCGAGGTTCTGGCATTGGCGGGCGATACCCGCTGTTGCGGCGCGGCCGGCAGCTACATGGTCGAGCATCCGGAGATGGCCTCTTCGCTGCGTGAGGATGTGCTGGAACAACTGAGGGGAAACGAGCCGGATTATCTGCTCACTTCCAACGTGGGCTGCGCCCTGCACTTGCGGGCGGGACTGAAACGGCGGGGCTTATCCAATGTCCACGTGCTCCACCCCGTCGTTCTGCTGGAACAGCAACTCGCCGACGCGTGCACCTCGATCTCAGCGCGATGATCGCAGCCTGAAGGCCGCTTGCCCGCTAAAAAGGCGCCGAACCACCTCAACGGTCGCCAGCGCTTTTTCAAGCTTCGATGCCGTCCTCTTATCGCCGCAACTTGTAATTGCGGCCGTAGAAAATCTCCGCCATTTCCTGCTTGAGCTGCTTCTGAATCGCCTGCCGCTCTTCGCCGCCGAGCGCATCCTTGTCGGTCTGGAACAGATAGTTGTCGAGGTTGAAGTCTTTCAAAATCATCTTGGTGTGGAAGATCTTTTCCTGATAGACGTTCACGTCGATCATCTGATAGCGATCAGCGGTCACGTCGGCGATGTAGTTCTGGATCGAGGTGATCTCGTGGTCGATGTAGTGCTTCTGGCCGCTGATGTCACGGGTGAAACCACGAACCCGATAGTCCATCGTGACGATATCGGATTCGAAGCTGTGGATCAGGTAGTTGAGCGCCTTCAGCGGCGAGATGCGGCCGCAGGTGGAAACGTCGATATCCGCCCGAAAGGTGCTGATGCCATTGTACGGATGGCTTTCCGGGTAGGTGTGGACGGTGATGTGACTCTTGTCCAGATGCGCTACCACCGACCCCGGCAGAGGCCCCGGCGTTTCCGTGTTGCTGATCGAGCCGGGCGTATCGTGCCCCTCGGAAATCAGCATGGTCACGCTCGCGCCTTGCGGCTCGTAATCCTGCCGGGCGATGTTCAGAATCTCCGCGCCGATGATCGCGGTCACATCGGTGAGGATCTGCGTCAGGCGTTTGGCGCTGTAAGCTTCGTCGATGTACCCGATATATTTGCGCTGCTGCTGTTCAGATTTGGCGTAGCAGATGTCGTAAATATTGAAACTGAGCGACTTGGTTAAGTTGTTAAAACCATGTAACTGCAACTTTTCCATCGATCTTTGGATTACCCCGTCAGGTTGGCGGCCGGCTCGAAGAATGTCTTTGGCGCATCATGCCGCCGAATTGTGAAAACTTTGTGAGACCCGGATAAACGCTAAAACGTTCGCTCAAGCCTCGACGATCTCATAGTCATGGGTGATCTCGGCCGATTTCCCCAGCATGATCGAGGCGGAACAGTATTTTTCCGCGGAAAGCTCGATGGCCCGTTGCACCGCCGTATCGGTCAATCCCTTGCCTTTCACCACGAAGTGGACATGAATCCTGGTGAATACCTTGGGATCGGTTCCCGCCCGTTCGGCCGAAAGCTGCAACTCGCAGTCCCGGACATCGTACCGCCCTTTCCGCAGGATGTGCACCACGTCGAAGGCCGTGCAGCCGCCCATGCCCAGCAACAGCATTTCCATCGGCCTAACGCCCAGGTTCTGACCCCCGCTTTCCGGCGGACCGTCCATGACCACGGTATGCCCGCTGCCGGACTCTCCCAGGAATTTGGAGTTTTCCACCCACAAAATGCGCGCTTTCATCAGGCTTGATTCGACCTTGAAAAAAAATGGCGCATAGATTACCACAATTTGAATTGCAACCAAGCGCTTGCGCACGCCTTCGAACTGCTAGACTTGATTGAGATTTTTCAACCCGATGACGCCAGCCCCTCATGCACATCAGTCCTGTCCCGCCGGCCAAGAACGAAGCTTTGGAGCAGCTGCTGCGCTATTGTCACCGCCGTAGATACCCGTCCAAGACCGTCATCGTAAAGCCGGGGGACTCGGGCGAGACCCTTCACTACATCACCGAGGGCTCGGTGGCGGTGAGCATGCACAGCGAAATTGCCGGTCACGACATCGTTTTGGCCTACCTTAACAAGGGGGATTTCATCGGCGAGGTCGGCGTGTTCATGGGCCCGATGACCCGCGACGTGACCGTCGTCACCCGCGAACCCAGTCAACTGGCGGAAATCGGCTACAACCGCCTACACCAACTGCTCAAAGGCGAGCTTTCGGAGCACGCATTCGGTATACTGCAGGCCTTGGGCAGGCAGCTTTCCACCCGGCTCCTGAGCACTAGCCGCAAGGCAGGCACCCTAGCGTTTCTCGACGTGACCGGCCGCATTTCTCACACCTTGACCGAACTGTGCCGGCAGCCCGATGCCATGACTCACCCCGATGGCATGCAAATCCGCATCACCCGCCAGGAAATCGGCCGCATCGTCGGCTGCTCCCGGGAAGTGGCCGGTAAGGTCCTCAAAAACCTGGAAAAGCAAGGTTTGCTGTCGGTCAAGGGCAAAACCATCGTCGTCCTGGGCGCACGCTGAACTGCAAAGCGCCTCGAAAGTCCCGCGGGGCTAGAGCCTGATGTCTTCGGCCCGCTCGATCACCCGACCGACCGTTGCTTCGATGTGAGCGATGGGGTCGTACTTTCGTAGCTCGCCAAAATCGAGGCCGGCCAACTGTTCGATCTTGGCGATCGGTACTTGATAGGTTCTGTACTTGCCATAGGCGAATTCCAAGTCCTCGATCAGGTTTTTCTGGGTTTGCAGGTAGGCGGTGGCCGACAGCGACCCATCGTCCTTGACCATCACCACCACTTTCCAGAATTCGGCCGGAATCTGGAATTGCCCGCGGTACAGCAAGTCATCGCTTCGGAACACTGGACCGGTAAATACCGTGACCTTGAGATCGTGTCTGTCGGCGTTCTTAAGGATGTAATCTTCCAGGTCTTGCCACGATTTCTGGTTGAGATTCTTATGTTGTGGAGCGCAATTGGTGAAGTGGAAAGTGTCTTCGTTGGCCTCATTCGCGGGCTCGCCCCACACCGGATCGAGCCTTCTGACCAGATGACCGCGGTCGAGGTCGTTACTCTCGTACAGCTCGGGACCGCTTTGATACTTGCGTTCCAGCCTGGGATCGAAGTACCACTTGTCGGCGTTGCGATTGATGGTCTTCTGCTGACTACCGTCGATGTTCACCGCCGTATAAAAAGCCAGCCGCCGCGACTTGCTCATGACCAGCGAGAAGTGGGTATAGTCGAGTGAACGACGGCCATCCTTCGGCAGCGCCACGTCCTGCTCGAGATCGGGGCGCAGCGCCGGCAACGGCACTTTGTAATCCGCTCCGAGAAACGCTTCCTCGTATCCCGTCGAGCCTTCATACCATTCTTGGCTCGGCTCCTCCACCAGCATGCGGGGAATCGCGGGTCCGCTGACAGGTGGTTTTGATGCGCCCGACAAAAGCCCATCGATCAGCGCCTGTTGTTCGGAATTCAGGCCCGCCCTCTGCGCCTGAAGGAAGCTTGCTATGCTGCTGATCCTAATCCCCTCGTTGGCGACATAACGGGTGCTGTCGTTCGGGTCCGGCACGCCCGCATGGTGCAGGGCGACCAGCTTCCAGCCGTCGCTGAACACGGGAGACCCCGAGGATCCCGGCTCGGTGTCGGTTGCATAGTGGATGAAATCCTCGAATACATCGTTGACCTGGTTCTCGCGAATCGCCACGGCTTTCGGCGCTCCCGAGGGATGTTGAATGATCGAGACGTATTCGCCCACCAGCACCTTACCCGACTCGGCGAGCAACGGCAGGAAAGCGAACTCGGTCAACTTCACGCCTTCGGCGGAAACGGCTTCCACCGCCACGAGGGTAAAATCCAGCCGTTCATCCGTCATGAAGAAGCGATCCGGGTCCAGACGAAAACTCTTGATCGGGCGCGGCAGCAGTTGCAGATCGGTCTCGTAGTTGAACTGAGCGAGACTGAAGCGGGCGGCATCCGCGATTTCCAGCACATGGTTGTTGGTCATCAGCAATGAGGGTGCGACCAGAAAGCCGGTGCCGTGCCCGAGCACCCGGCCGATGTGGTCGCGCACCTCGATCCGGCACACGGATTTGCCCACGCCCAGCCCGGCCTCCAGGTACGCCATCGGAAACAGATCGCTCGTGCCGATCACGCGCTCCAGGGCAAGCCCGTCGCGCGGGTCGATGAGCGCTTTGCGCGCCGCTGTGCGTTGCGGCGTGTCCACTTCGAAGGGAGTCTTGCTCTTCAGCGCCTGTACGATGCCCTTGCGCTGTGCGGTTCTCTCCCGGTAACGCTGCAACGCCGCGTCGACTTGTTTCTCGACGAGCGTCTTGTTCCATTGCAGAGCGGTATGGAGTTTGTCGATTAACATGTGCCTCTCCTTGTAAAGATGAAGTCGAAAGAAGTCGGACTCGACGCCCGCAGCGGATGGCCGGCGAGCGGAACAGCGTAGATAGGCCATCGGGATGGCCTATCTACCCGGCTCGGAGCCGCTATCGGTTCACCGTGACCGTGTACGAGCCGGTGCCGCGCGCCTTGTTGAAATGCCGTACCTGGGCGAAATATTGGCCCGGGATGAGGTCGACGGCGATTTTCGCATTCAGCCCGACGCCGCCGTCATCGTCCTCAGCGATGAGGCCGGTCTGACTGTTGGGACCGAACAGCTTCATCACCACATCGGTTTGCCCCCCCGTCTGAATGACATGGCGGCCGCTTGTCTTCACAGTGAATTGGAACAGGTCTTCCTCGCCGGCTTTGCCGATGGAGGCCGACGTCGGCGCCGCGTTGACGCCCAACTCGACCGCCTGAACCGGGATGCGCGGATAAGCCTGCGCGCTGGCGATGAAGGCCTTGTCCGTCACCGACAGCACCTCGTTGGCCTTGGTGCCTTTGCCGCTTTTGACCCAGCTGTCGGGAAAGAAGTAGAGCATGATCGAGTCGGGATCGAATTGCGTCCCCCTGATCTGATCCGCGCTGTACTTCTCGAGGACGTTGTGCCTGATCTGCTCCACTGTCCATCGGTTAGGCGGCCCCATCAAGTCGCGGATGACCACCTCTTCGTTCCACTCGATGCCCCCGGCCGGATTCTGGTGCTCGTGGGCGAGGCCAATGGCATGGCCGAATTCGTGGCCCGCGGTGCCGCCGTCGAGAAAGCCGAGGTTCATCGTCGGCTGATCGCGCGGAATGGTCTGGCAGTCGGTGCCGATGTAGGACCACGCCCCGTCGGAGGGATCGAAGGCGATGCGAATCTCCGCATCAGGGGCGTTGTTGAACTCGAACGTCAGATTCGCGTGCTGGGGCCACCACAGCGCCTGCTCCTTGGCCTTTGCCTGCTGGGCGGGCGTCCCGCCCATGAATCGCACGCGCAGGTTCGATCCGTTGACCCATAGCTTTCTAAAAAGGATTATCGCCTCCAGCACGTTATCGTCACGTCTACGCATAGTCTGGTGCGGCCGAACGAGATCGCGCGGCAGCAGCCTGTCATGGCATATTTTCAGATACTCGGACATGGTGATCTCCTCGTATTCAAAACGCCGAACTTTCGGCGGTGGATGATGGCAGCCTCATTCACGTTCGGGTGAATGTTCCTGTGAGTTGGGCGAGGAAGGCTGACGGTCCTTCGCCCCGGAATCTTTGGAGGGCAATTTCTCGATTTGGGATTCGGACACCTCGAACGACGCGTCCGTTTGGCCTGCTTCTCCCCGCTCGGCTGCTCCGGCCGAAATGGTCTTGACCCCGGCCAGCCGATCGGAGGGCGGGACATCGCCTTTGGTTTCGTCGTAAAGCTCGAACCAGGGCAGCCCGTATTCGGTGTAGGTCTTCGCGTCGATGGGCGTCGGCGGCGCCTCGAGCCCGGTGATCTCGAAAAACTGTGCGCTGTTGAGGATGTGGATGAAAATCCGCCCGTAGTTGCCCTGATCCCAGACCTCGATCCCGTGGGGGTCGGGATAGATCTTCTGCTTCATGGCGCCGCCTGCGCCGAGACCCATCGCAATCCCACCCGGCTTCGGCATGGCGGCGCGGACGGGGCCGACATCGGGTTTGATCGGGGGTTCATCGGAGAACCTGCCAGGTTCGGGCTCGAAGACCGTGATCTGAATGCCGCCGAAAGTCTCCGCACCGGTCATCGAAGCTTCGACCGTGTAACCCAGCCCCAGCGGCATCGCCACGAATTGCCTGACCAAGCCGTGCCCGGTATGGATGCCGTCGAGCCAGGGCTGCTCGGGACAGACGACATAATCTTGCCGGTCGGCATGAAGCGCCGCGTCGTCGGGCTCGCCGGAGATCGCGTTGATCCTGCCCACCGCGATCTTCACCGCATTGGGTTTCCAGGGCGCCGCGTGGAATCCGAGCCACAACGCCTCACGCTGGTACATCGGAATGAACGCCCCGCCGTGCTCGCGCCAAGCCGGTGGCACGCGGTCGAGGTAATCCTCCACCTTCAAGACGGGAAACCTGCCGAGACCGGGCGGCAAGGGATACGCGCGGCCGTCGTCGGGAATGCGAAGCGTGCGCTGGAAGGTGACGGCAAAGCGCGGACCGATCCTGATCGCATCCTGGTTAATAACGACATCGAGCATGAATGATCACCTCTTAAGCTTCTGACCACTGGGATGTGGGCGATCAAAAGACAAATGCGCTGTTGCGGTCGCCCGCCTTCCCAATACCCAATGGCAAGGCTGAACTCCATCCGTGAATATGGGTTCCATCTGTTATCTTCCCTCGGCAATGCGGTTACATCAAGCTGGCCGCGACTCATGCCGGGCTTTCCTGCCCGGGCGCCGCTCGGGTGAACGCAAAGGGACCTGAGCCTGGCCAACCATCCATGGCCTCTCGGTTCCGGCAATCCCGGAACGATATGCCTGTCCTTGACTTAATCGTCCTGCCCCTTTCGAGGGCAGGACGGGGACGACCCAAAGGCCAAGAGCCTTCAGTCCAAATATCTCCGCCGAGCGAAGCATCAAAAGCGTTTGCTTTGAGAGCGCCTATCCTTCGCACCATGCGCTTTTCTCGCAACTAACCATTGGCATAGAGGTAACTGAAAGTGGCTTTTACTCTATACGCCAAGACCGGTTATCGCTGTGACTTTTACAACTGGAGTTATTGTGAAATATGCACTCGCTGAACTGGGAAAAGCCCGCTACATTATTTCGGGTTTGCCCGTCCGTTTCGGCTCCAGCCGAGTCTTGGCCCCCCACAAGCCTTACCATTGGCCGCACGCCCCCCTGCACCTTTCGCAAGCTCCATCACACAATCCAAAGACAACTCCAATGCAACGCATGGCACCGAGCCTGGCGCTCTTCACAGGACTATTTTTTAAGGATTAAGCGGTCGTCTCCGCGGCGGGTTTGCGGAAAAAGTAGGGGCGAGCGATCACAAACATTATGATCAGGAAAAAAACTGGGTACCGGCTGGTAAGACGAGCCGTCCGGTTCTGGCAATGCCCCACGATTCGGGTTAAAGTCGATAAAACGGTCATGGATGCGGCATTCATAACACGAACTTGTGCCGGTCGTTTTCAATCAAAAGGAGAAAAATCATGACAAATCAATTACCCGAAGAAAAAATCGACGAACTCATGGCCGCACTGGAGCGCGACCCGCGGATCGACGTTCATCATCACCCTGTACGCGCCTCCCTTCGGGAAGGCCAATGGGTCCTGGAGGGCGTTGTAAAGAACATTGCCGCGAAAAAACTCATCCATACGACTGCGCGACGACTTGCGGGAGACACCCCCATCCTCGACCAGTTGCGCGTTCTTGCCGCCGAGCCCAAAGAAGACGGCGCTTTGCGGGATGAGGTGTGCAATCTACTGCTGCAGGAACCGGTGTTTCTCGAATATGGACTGCGCGTCGCGCAAGACGGTGGCGCGGTTATCTTGCGCGAGCCGCGGGAAGATGCGAGTCGGGTTGTCGACATCGAGGTCGGCGATGGAACGGTCATCATGAGCGGAACCGTAGGCAGTCTGTCGCATAGGCGGCTGGCCGAGGCCCTGGTGTGGTGGACGGCCGGCTGCGAGGTCGTCGATAATCGCTTGCAAGTATTTCCGCCGGAAGAAGACAATGACGGCGAACTGGCCGATGTCATCCTCATGGTGTTGGAAAAAGATCCCTTGGTTCACGCGAGCCAATTATCGCTTAGTGTCAAGGACGGCATTGTGAGGCTGGAAGGTTATGTGGCCAGCAAGGAGGAAAAGCATCTCGCCGCCATGGACGTTTGGTGTGTGCCCGGCGTGCAGGATGTCATAGATCACATTGAAGCCAGGCTTTGACGGTCAAAAACAGGCCATGAAAATCACCGATTGAGAACGGGAGACCGCGATGAGGGCTTTGCAGGTGGCGATCGTGGGTTTCGGCCGACTGGGTCACGCCTGCGCGTCGGCCATCACGGCGGATGATCAACTCGTTCTCGCCGGCATCGTCCGCCGTGCGGAAACCGTCTTGGAGGCACGGCCCGCCCCTTTTGCCGCCATTCCCGCGGTAACCCATATCAGCGAGATCAAGGATGTGGATGTCGCACTCGTCTGCTTGCCCCCCGAACTCGTGCGACAGGCGGTGCATAATCTGCTTCAGCGTGGCATACCGGTGGTGGAGTGCGCGAAATTCGAGGGCCAGGACTTGATCGATCACAAGCACGCCATCGCCCACATGGCTTCCCGCTTTGAAACTCGAGCGATCATCGGCGCGGGCTGGAATCCCGGTGCGCTATCCCTGTTCCGCCACCTGTTCGCCTTGCTGACGCCCAAAGGCCACACCGAGATCACCCATAGGCCGGGAGTCAGTCTCCACCATACGACCGTTGCCCGCGCCGTGCCGGGAGTCAAAGACGCGCTGTGCACCGAGGTGCGCTCAGCCAGCGGCGAAAGGCAACGTTATGTCTATGTCGAGCTGCAAGAAGGCGTTAAGTTGGATGACGTGGAGGCGGCCGTCCGCAGTGATCCGCTTTTCCTGGGGGAGGAGACGCTGATTTTTCGAGTGGACAGCGTGGCGACCCTGGAAGATGAAGGCCACGGCGTGCTGATGGAACGTCGTGGCACGGCCGGCCATACTCCGCATCAACTGCTGCTGCTGGAGGCGCGGTTTTCAGAGCTGGCGCTTTGCGCGCAGTGCATGCTGGCCGCAGCCCGCGCTCTGCCCTCATGCAAAGCGGGCGGATACTCGCTGTTCGACTTGCCGCCGGGCGCTTTATGGGGACAGTTGCGTGCGCAGGCCGAGCGAGAGTGGCTTTAACTATCTCGTGCGTTAATTTTTTTAGGTGTGAACCTTTGAGGTAACTTTATGACCGAATCCAAAAAAACACAGGATTTTCTTCGGGCCGGAAGACAAGACCGGCTACTGCACGAATTGGTGCATGACCCTTACAAATCCAAACACAAGCTGCCGGAGCCGACGGTTTGCCCGGACTGCGGCGCGATCTTTCACCACGGCCGCTGGCAATGGGGCGAACGCCCGGCAGATGCCCACGAGGAATTTTGCCCTGCTTGTCACAGGATGCGCGATGAGGTACCGGCAGGCTTTTTGACTTTACAGGGAGAATTCTTCGCCGCGCACAAGGAAGAGATCATGAACCTGGTGCACAATATCGAGGCGAAGGCCAAGAAAGAACATCCGATCGAACGCATCATGGGGACCGAGGATTTGGAAGACGGCATCGTGATCACGTTCACCGACGCCCATCTCACCCGCGGCGTAGGCGAGGCCATTCACCATGCCTTCAAGGGCGAACTGGATTTTCACTATACCGACGAAGACGCCAGCCTGCGGGTGAATTGGAGCCGCTAGAGCCTCCTCCGCAATGACTGTTGAGTCGACCAGGGAGCCGGGGTAGCGACGAATGAGCGGATGAAGCGCTACCCCAGCCCGTTGGGTGTTGGCGCCGGATGACTGTCGTGCCTAATCGGGACGCCATCGAGGGAAAAGACCCTTAGCCAATGGCCAAACTCACCTTCCTTGGCGCTACCCAGCAAGTTACCGGTTCCTGCTATCTGTTGGAAACCCAAGGCGGGCGCATTCTTCTTGAATGCGGGATGTTCCAGGGCAACCCCACTACGACAGCCCGCAACCGCCGCGAGTTTCCCTTCGCCCCTGCCGCCATCGATGCCGTGGTGGTCTCTCATGCGCACCTCGATCACTCAGGACTGCTGCCCAAGCTAAAGAAGGCGGGCTTTGCAGGGCCGGTTTACGTGACGGCGCCGACCTACGATTTGCTTGATCTTATGCTCAAGGATGCGGCTCATCTGGAAATGAAGGATGCCCAGTGGGAGAACAAGCGCCGCCAGAGGGCCGGCAAGAAGGTAATCGAGCCGCTCTACACCCTGGAAGACGCGGAGGCCCTATTAGCCCTGCGCCGGCCGGTGCCTTATTACGATGAGATCGATATCCTGCCCGGCGTCCGGTTGCAGTTTCACGAGGCCGGCCACATCGTCGGCTCGGGCATCGTGGAGATAACGTTACGCGAGGGAAACAAGGCCAGGTCCTTGGTGTTCTCCGGCGATCTCGGCAATCGTTATTCGCCGCTCATGCGTGATCCGGCAATTTTGCACCGTGCCGACGTGCTTCTCCTTGAATCGACCTACGGCGATCGCGATCACCGTCCCCTGCCCGACACCCTGGACGAATTTCGTCAGGCCTTGCATGACGCCGCCGACAGCGGCGGCAATGTGCTCATCCCGGCCTTCGCAGTCGGGCGCACCCAGGACCTCATTTATTGGCTTGGGCGATTCCATCGCGACGGGCAGCTGCCGCAACAACAGGTTTTCCTGGACAGTCCGATGGCAATCCAAGCCAATGGGATTTATGCCGACTACACCGCTTTGTTCAACCGGGATGACCCAGAATTCAACAGAACGGTGGAACAGGGCTGGCAAGCTTGGTTGCCGGTCCTCAGGTATTCGAAATCCACCGAAGAGTCCATGGCGTTGAACCGGGTGGAGGGCGCCATCATCATCGCCGGCAGCGGCATGTGCGATGGTGGCCGCATTCGCCATCATCTCAAGTACAATCTTTGGAAACCCGAAACGCATCTGATCATCACCGGCTTCCAACCGCAGGGCACGCTGGGGCGAAGGCTCGTTGACGGCGTGCGTCGTCTGTCGATTCTTGGCAGCGAGATTGCGGTGCGGGCAGAAATTCATACGCTGGGCGGCTTTTCCGCCCATGCCGGGCAAACCCAGCTGGTGCAGTGGGCAACGGGCCTGGCCGAATCGAATCCGAGAATTTATCTCGTCCACGGCGAAATCGAGGCCATGCGAGCGCTGCAAACCAGGCTATCGGGCCTGAAAATGCGGGTGGCAATCCCGAC
>DATIXD010000041.1:0-27593 GCA_035518875.1 Methylococcaceae bacterium
ATATCTCTCGTCTTTTTGGGGAATCTCGATTTCCATGTCCCAGCCACCCACGCCATCGGCTTCGTCCTTCAACACCAGGGCGATTTCGAAAAGCCGCGCCCGCAGGCCGCCCTTGCTCGAATCGAGATGAAACCGTCGACGGATTTTCTCACCGCTCACGCGCTCCTCGATCGCCCGATCCAGCAAAGCCAGACCATCCCCCGTCCTCGCGGATAGCCAGATCTTGATCACCTGCCCCTGTTCGTTCCGCTCCATCCTCGGCGAGGCGTTTTCGAGCAGATCGAGTTTGTTGTATACCTCGATCCGCGGAACCCGGTCCGCGCCGATCTCGGCGAGCACCTCTTCCACTTGTTCGATCGTGTCGCCGACCCGCTCGTCACTGGCGTCAATCACATGGAGCAATAGATCCGCATCGCACACCTCCCTCAGAGTGGAGCGGAACGCGGCGACCAGTTCATGCGGTAGCTGACGGATGAAACCCACCGTATCCGCGAGGATGACTGCCAAATGGTTGGTAATCTGGTGGCGTCGCAAGGTGGGATCGAGCGTCGCGAACAGCTGATCTGCAGCATAGACGTTCGCTCGGGTCAAAGCGTTGAACAGCGTGGACTTGCCTGCGTTCGTGTAACCGACCAGACCGACCACGGGCACATCGGCCCGCCTTCTAGCGCTGCCACCTTGATTGCGTTGTTGCTCGACCCTTTCCAGACGCTGCTGGATCACGCGAATCCTGTTCGCCAGCAAACGCTTGTCGGTTTCCAACTGGGTCTCGCCGGGGCCGCGCAAACCGATACCGCCCTTTTGTCGCTCCAGGTGAGTCCAGCCGCGCACCAGCCTGGTGGACAAGTGCCGGAGCTGAGCCAGTTCGACTTGCAGCTTGCCTTCGAATGACTGGGCGCGCTGGGCGAAGATGTCGAGAATCAATCCGGTACGGTCAACCACTCGGACGGCGAGCGCTCTTTCCAGGTTGCGCTCCTGGCTAGGCGTCAGCATATGATTGAACAGGACGAGATCGGCTTCGTTCACGTTGACCGCCTCGGCGAGCTCCTCTAGCTTGCCTTTCCCGATGTAAGATCGCGGATCCGGTCTCTGCCGCTTGCCGGTGACGACGGCGACCGGTTTCGCGCCTGCCGAAACCGCGAGCTCTTGCAGTTCTGACAGATCCTCGATATCACCCTGAGTAGCCAGATGAACAAGCACCGCCCTTTCGCCGGAGCCTGGCCGCTCAAACAACTAGAGTCCTCGTGAGGAATGACGTGTAAATGGGGACGCCAACAGCTTCTAAGACGGGTACGATCGGCGTTTAGACTATTCCTCGTCCTCGGCGACGTCGGACATACTTGGCATGCGCACCTGCCTCGTGGGCACGATGGTAGAAATGGCGTGTTTGTAAACCATCTGGCTGACAGTGTTTTTCAGCATGATGACGTATTGATCAAATGAATCGACCTTGCCCTGCAACTTGATGCCGTTAACGAGATAAATGGATACGGGCACGTGTTCTTTTCTCAAAGCATTCAAGAATGGATCTTGCAAGTTTTGCCCTTTCGACATCCTATTTCTCCTTATTCTTTTTGGGCCAGCGCACAGGACCGGCCACGTTGGCTGGTATTAAAACAGATAACAGGCAAATTCGCCAGACGCCGCCTTTAGGCGATCAAAGCAGAAAAATGAAAACGGCGCTTGCCAATTGGCCCGGATTCGACTGACTGAGCCAGGCGTTCTATTTTCCAATCAATTCGATTTTGTAACCGTCTGGGTCTTCGACGAACGCGATCACGATTGCGCCATGCTTCATCGGTCCAGCCTCGCGCACGACCTTGCCGCCGGCTTGCCGGATTCGTTCCACGGCTTGGTAAACATCGTCCACTTCCATGGCGATGTGCCCAAAGCCATCGCCCAGCTGATAGCTTTCGACACCCCAGTTATAGGTCAGCTCGATCACCGTATGCTCTTTCTCCTCCCCATAACCCACGAACGCCAGGGTGAACTTTCCCTCCGGGTATTCGTTTCGGCGCAGCAATTTCATTCCCAATATCTCGGTATAAAATCGGATGGAGCGATCCAAATCGCCGACCCGAATCATCGTGTGCAGAATACGCATGGCCCTCATTACCCCGTATCAAAAACTATCGCGAAATAATGTTCTCGTCGTCTTGTTTGCCCGTCAGACGGGCAAAGCCTCCCCCACGGCAGTCGCCAGCCGGTTTGCCATCATTTGCACTTGCTGGAAGTCTCTGCCCTCCACCATGACCCTGATCAAGGGCTCCGTGCCGGATGAGCGTAACAACACTCGGCCTGTGCCGTTCAATTCCCTCTGAACCGCAGCCTTGGCTTTTTGAATGGGCTCGATCGCGTCGAGATTGACCCTTTCCCGTATTTTCACGTTGATGAGACATTGGGGGTATTTCTCCATTCCCCTCTTGAGTTCGTGCAGGGTCTTACCGGTTTTCCAGAGTTCCGCCATGACCTGCAAGGCGGATACGATGCCGTCCCCCGTGGTGGTTCGGTCCCGGCAGATGATATGACCTGAACCCTCCCCGCCCAACAGGCTGTCATGTTGCTGCATCATTTCCATCACGTAACGGTCGCCGACCGCTGCACGCTTGAGTTCCACGCCCAGCTTGGCCAGCGCATGCTCCATCCCCAGGTTGCTCATCAGCGTCCCTATGACGGGACCCTTTAAGCCGCCTTCTTCCAGACGGGCTCTGGCGATAATGAAGATCAGCTCGTCGCCGTCGACAATTTCCCCTTTGTGATCGACCATGATCAGCCGGTCGCCATCCCCGTCAAGGGCGATGCCGCAGTCCGCGCCCTGTTCCACCACCGTCCGGCTCAATGTCTCCGGTTTGGTCGCGCCGACACCGTCATTGATATTAAGGCCATCGGGCTGAACGCCGATACGAGTGACCTTTGCTCCCAACTCCTCGAAAACATGCGGGGCGATGTGATAGGTTGATCCGTGTGCACAGTCGACGACGATCTTGGCTCCGCTGAAATCCATCCGGAAAGGGATGGTTCCCTTGCAGAATTCGATGTAGCGGCCGACCGCATCCCTGACCCGGGATGCCTTGCCGATTTTGGACGAATCCACCGTGGTCATGGGCATGCTCAGCTGCTCTTCGATTTCGACTTCGACTTCGTCGGGCAACTTCATGCCGTCGGCGGCGAAGAACTTGATGCCGTTGTCATAGTGGGGGTTATGGGAAGCGCTGATCACGATGCCGGCCTGAGCCCGAAAGGTCCGCGTGAGATAGGCGACCGCGGGCGTGGGCATGGGACCGAGCAGCTGGGTGTTGACGCCTGCCGCCGCCAGCCCGGCCTCGAGGGCGGCTTCGAACATATAACCGGAGATTCGGGTATCCTTGCCGATCAATACATCGTGGTGCTTTCCCTCCCGGGCAAACACCCGACCCGCCGCCCATCCCAACTTGAGCATGAAATCCGGGGTGATCGGATATTCGCCAACCTTGCCACGAATACCGTCGGTTCCAAAATAGGTTTTCTTCACCCTCTGCCCTCCAGTCATACAGCCCCCGCCATTTTGTGATCTCACTACGAGACTCGGCCCGATACAATTAGCCCCCATTTTAGCCGATCAATTCCCTCATATGAAAAACAAACCCCCGCACCCAGAGGAAGCGGGGGTTGGACGGCTTGTTTTCAAAATCTAGTGCTGTTCGGCTGGCTTGCCCAGACTTCCGGATCCCGTAACCTTGGCATCCTTCGAACTAACACCGGTTTGACCGCTTGGAGGCGTTGCATCTTCCCAATTCTGTGGCGGGCGCGGCGACTTCCCGTCCATGATATCGTCGATCTGGAAACGATCGATGGTCTCGTACTTCATCAGGGCGTCAGCCATCACGTTTAGTTTTTCCAGGTTCTCGCGCAGCATACGTTCGGCACGCTCGTAGTTGCGGTCGATCACCGAACGGATTTCTTCGTCGATCAGATGGGCGGTTTCCTCGGACACCGATTTGTGCTTGGTCACCGAACGCCCCAGGAACACCTCACCTTCTTCTTCGCTGTAGGCCAAAGGACCGAGACGCTCGGAAAGTCCCCACCTCGTCACCATGTTTCTGGCGAGACTGGTCGCACGCTCGATGTCGTTCGAAGCACCCGTCGTGACCCTTTCCTTGCCGAATACGATCTCTTCAGCAATGCGTCCGCCAAACAGGCTGGATATCTGGCTTTCCAGTTTCTGCTTGCTGGCGCTGTACTGATCTCGTTCCGGCAGAAACATCGTGATCCCCAGCGCGCGCCCGCGCGGCATGATGCTGACCTTGTAAACCGGATCATGCTCGGGGACCAAGCGGCCGATAATGGCGTGTCCGGCCTCATGATAAGCCGTCAGCTTTTTCTCCTCATCGCTCATCACCATGGACTTGCGTTCCGCACCCATGAGGATTTTGTCCTTGGCCTTTTCGAAATCCTCCATGTCGACGACGCGCTTGTTCTTGCGCGCCGCAAACAGGGCCGCCTCGTTGACGAGATTGGCCAGATCGGCGCCGGAGAAGCCGGGCGTGCCGCGCGCCAGGTATTTGATTTCGACATTGTCGGCAACCGGGACCCGCTTGGCATGCACTTTCAGGATTTGTTCCCGGCCGCGAACATCGGGCAGCCCGACTACGACTTGACGATCGAAACGCCCCGGACGCAGCAGCGCGGGATCCAGTACGTCCGGACGGTTGGTCGCGGCGATCACGATAATGCCTTCATTGCCCTCGAAACCATCCATCTCCACCAGCAATTGGTTCAAGGTTTGCTCGCGCTCGTCGTGCCCGCCGCCAAGACCCGCGCCACGATGACGACCGACCGCGTCGATTTCGTCGATGAAGATGATGCACGGCGCGTGCTTTTTGGCCTGCTCGAACATGTCGCGTACCCGGGAGGCGCCCACGCCCACGAACATCTCTACGAAGTCCGAACCCGAAATGGTGAAGAACGGCACCTTGGCCTCGCCGGCAATGGCTCGCGCCAGCAGCGTCTTGCCCGTACCCGGAGGGCCGACCATCAATGCGCCGCGCGGGATCTTGCCGCCTAGCTTCTGGAACTTGCTCGGATCCTTCAGGAAGTCGACCATTTCGGCGACTTCTTCCTTGGCTTCCTCGACACCCGCCACATCGGCGAAAGTCACTTTGACCTGATCTTCCTCCAGCAACCGCGCCTTGCTCTTGCCGAAGGACATCGCGCCGCGCCCGCCGCCTCCGCCCTGCATCTGACGCATGAAGAAAATCCAGACGCCGATCAGCAGCAGCATGGGGAACCAGGAAATGAATATCTGCATCAGCAGAGACTGCTGTTCAGGCGGTTGAGCCTTGATTTCCACGTGGTTTTTCAATAGATCGTCAACCATGTGGGGATCTTGCGGACTATAAGTGGTGAATTTCTCTCCGGTGCCCAACATGCCCCGAATGACCGGACCGTCGATATTGACCTGCTTGACTTGGCCCTCATTCACAGCCGCAATGAACTGCGAGTAGGACATGGACGAATCCACTGATTTGCGGGAGCCGAAATTATTGAATACGGACATCAGCACGACGGCGATGACCACCCATAACAGAATGTTTTTTAGCATATCGTTCACTTCAAGCCCCCATTTCGGACGAGTTCCGACTGAATACCCGAGCAATACTATCAGGATAATGACCGGCCGGAATAGTTTTTCCCGCCGCGGCACGTAAAAGAGATATCAGCTTCACAAGACTTTCTACGCTAATTTCGACCCGGTCAACCGGCGAGAGTTCCGGCTTCGGAGCCCAGTTCATATTCCTCTGAAGTTTTTTGCCACCAGATAGACTTCCCGACTGCGATCGCGCGACGCCTTGGGCTTACGATTCGCAAGACTGCCGAACGAGCAACGCGCATCCCGCTGGAATTCATCGAACCCCGTGCCATGAAATAGTTTCACTACGAAACTTCCGCCGGGTTTCAATACCCGCCGCGCCGTGTCCAACGCCAACTCAGCCAGATATATGGCGCGCGACTGATCTACCACGCGCATGCCGCTCATATTCGGCGCCATGTCGGACAAGACCAGGTCGACGGACTGGCCCGCAAGCGTCTCGATCAATTGGTCGAGCACAGCTTCCTCCTGGAAGTCCCCTTGAATCGTCGTCACGCCGGGAATCGCTTCCACCGGCAACAGGTCGAGGGCTATAATTCTGCCGCTTTTGCCGACCCGTTCCGCCGCGAATTGCGACCATCCACCGGGCGCCGCGCCGAGGTCCAATACGGTCATGCCAGGCTTGAACAAGCGCTCGCGCGCGTGCAATTCTTCGAGCTTGAACACCGCCCGCGATCGGTACCCACGCGCTTGCGCCAACTTTACGAATTCATCGGAAAAATGCTCAGCCAACCAGCGTTGGCTGCTGCCGCTTCGCGCCATGCCTTAAAATACCGTTCGCAAGAAGACCAGGAGTACCGGTTTGAAACCAGATCAGAGAAAAATGTTGCGGGCCAAGGCCCATGCCCTAAAACCTGTCGTCATTACCGGACAGGCCGGAATCACGCCGGCCGTCATGAACGAAATCAATCAAGCGCTGGATCACCATGAATTGATCAAAGTGCGCATCAACGCCAACGACCGCGAACAGCGCCGGCAAATGACCGCTCAAATCTGTGACGACGCCAGCGCCGAACTGATACAGTCGGTGGGGCACATTATCACGCTGTTTCGGAAGAATCCGAACCGGCCAGCCTAAAGATATTTCACCGAGCGTATTTCGTATTCCTTCACCCCTCCTGGCGCCTGCACCATGGCAATATCCTCCTCCCGCTTGCCGATCAGGGCGCGGGCGATGGGGGATGTGATCGAGATGCGTCCTTCCTTGATATCCGCCTCGTCCTCCCCGACGATCTGATAAGTCACGACCTGCTCGCTATCCAGGTCTTCCAATTCCACGGTCGCACCGAACACTACCTTGCCATCGGCGTTCAGTTTGGTCACATCAATGATCTGGCAGTTGGACAATTTTGCTTCGATTTCCTTGATCCGGCCTTCGGTGAATCCCTGCTGCTCCCGCGCCGCATGATATTCGGCGTTTTCCTTCAAATCACCGTGAGCCCGCGCCTCGGCTATCGCCGCGATGACCCGTGGACGCACGACCATCTTGAGGTTGTTCAACTCCTCGCGCAGCTTCGCCGCCCCCCTGACGGTGATGGGCACTTTATTCATTCATGTTTTCCTTAAGATTTGCTTGTGTTGACCATATCTGATGTAAATCCTGCAGGCGGTTGACGCCTCCGGCCTCGAGCTCTCCCAGCGCATAACCGGTTGCACGGGCGCCGGAAAGTGTGGTCGTGTAAGTGACCTGATGCTGTAGCGCCTGCCGCCGGATGGTGAACGAATCGGCAATCGCCTTTTTGCCTTCCGTGGTGTTAATGATGAATTGGACTTCGCCATTCTTGATCATGTCCACAATGTGAGGGCGACCTTCGTTGACCTTGTAGACCATGGTGCAAGCGATGCCGGCGGCATGGAGCACCTGTGCCGTTCCCCGCGTCGCGACCAGTTGGAAGCCCTTATCCACCAGATCCCGGGCGATTGGTACGATCTTCGGCTTGTCGGCGTCGCGGATACTAATGAACACCACGCCGCTTTGCGCGAGCTTGACGCTCGCGCCCCGCTGGGCCTTGGCGTAAGCTTCGCCAAAGGAGGAGCCTACGCCCATCACTTCACCTGTGGACTTCATCTCAGGCCCCAGCAGGGGATCGACGCCGGGGAATTTGATGAACGGGAAGACGGCCTCTTTCACCGAGTAAAAGCTGGGAATCCGTTCCTCGGTAACACCCTGCTCCGTAAGCGTCCGCCCCACCATGCAACGGGCCGCGACCTTTGCAAGTGGGTAACCCGTCGCCTTGGACACGAAGGGCACCGTCCGGGAGGCACGCGGATTCACTTCCAGAATGTAGATTTCATCGCCCTTGATCGCGAACTGGGTATTCATCAAACCGACCACACCCAGCGCTTCAGCCAGGAGCTTCACCTGCTCGCGGATGCGCTGTTGGATGTCCTGCGCCAGATCATAGGGCGGGATCGAACAGGCCGAATCGCCCGAGTGTATTCCGGCCTGTTCGATATGCTGCATGAGTCCGCCGACCACAACGCGCCGCCCGTCGCAGACCGCATCCACGTCCATCTCGATGGCGTCATCCAGGAAACGGTCCAGCAGCACTGGCGATTCGTTGGAAACGCTCACTGCCTCACGCATGTAACGCTTGAGATCTTCGTCGTCGAGGACGATTTCCATGGCGCGGCCGCCCAGCACATAGGATGGCCTGACCACCAGGGGATAACCGATCTCGCGGGCAGACAGAACGGCGTCTTCCAAGGAACGGGCGGTGCGGTTCGGCGGCTGCTTCAAATTTAGCCGTTCGACTAGTTTCTGGAAACGCTCGCGGTCCTCGGCCAGATCAATGGAGTCGGGCGAGGTTCCGATGATCGGCGCGCCCGCCGCCTCCAGCGCTCTAGCCAGTTTGAGCGGCGTCTGGCCGCCGTATTGAACGATGATACCGTAAGGTTTCTCCAGATGGATGATCTCCAGCACATCCTCCAAGGTCAGCGGCTCGAAGAACAGCCGATCGGAGGTGTCGAAATCGGTGGAAACCGTCTCCGGATTGCAGTTGATCATAATGGTCTCATAACCATCCTCGCGCAGAGCCATCGCCGCGTGCACACAGCAATAGTCGAATTCGATACCTTGACCGATACGGTTGGGACCGCCGCCCAACACGACGACTTTCCTGCGATCGGTGGGCGCGGCCTCGCATTCTTCCTCGTAAGTTGAATAAAGATAAGCTGTGCTCGATGCGAATTCCGCCGCACAGGAGTCGATGCGCTTGTACACCGGACGAACGCCGAATTTGTGCCGCACCGCTCGCACTTCCGCCTCGCCGCTCTCCAAAAGGCGCGCCAGGCGGGAATCGGAGAAACCCTTACGCTTCAAGGCGAACAGTTCATTGCCGGTCAAGGTTGCCAGGGTGCGCCGAGACAGCGCCCGTTCCTCCAGCACCAGGTCTTCTATCTGGGCCAGGAACCAGCGATCGATGCGGCAGTATTCCTGCACCGCATCGAGACTCCAGCCGGCGCGGAAGGCATCTGCGATATAAAAAATCCGTTCAGGCCCGGCATCGCGCAGTTCGCGCCGGAGGATTTCGCGTGTATTCTCAGCATTCAGTTCGAGCTTCGGCGACAGGCCATCGACGCCGGTTTCCAGACTACGCAGTGCTTTCTGCAGGGACTCCTGGAAGGTGCGGCCGATGGCCATGGCTTCGCCCACCGATTTCATCTGCGTGGTCAGTCGATCGTCTGCCTGCGGGAATTTCTCGAAGGCGAAGCGCGGGACCTTAGTCACGACGTAGTCGATGCTCGGTTCAAAGGAAGCCGGGGTCGCACCGCCGGTGATTTCGTTCCTGAGTTCGTCTAGGGTATAGCCCACCGCCAGTTTGGCGGCGACCTTGGCGATGGGGAAACCAGTCGCCTTGGAAGCCAGCGCGGACGAGCGCGACACACGCGGATTCATCTCGATCACGATCAAACGGCCGTCACGCGGATTGACGGCGAACTGCACGTTCGAGCCGCCGGTGTCGACGCCGATTTCGCGCAACACCGCAATGGAAGCGTCGCGCATGAGCTGATATTCCTTATCGGTCAGCGTCTGCGCCGGCGCCACGGTGATGGAGTCGCCGGTATGCACGCCCATCGGATCGAAATTTTCGATCGAGCAGATGATGATGCAATTGTCCTTGCGGTCCCGCACCACCTCCATTTCGTATTCCTTCCAACCCAGCAACGATTCCTCGATCAGGAGCTCGTGGGTGGGCGAAAGCTCCAGGCCGCGCTCGCAGATCTCGACGAATTCCTCCCGGTTGTAGGCGATGCCGCCGCCGCTGCCGCCCAGCGTGAACGAGGGACGAATGATGGCGGGGTAGCCGATCCGATCCAGCACCGACAGCGCTTCCTCGATACCGTGGGCGATACCTGAGCGCGCCGATCCCAGCCCGATCCTGGTCATCGCCTGCTTGAATTTTTCCCGATCTTCAGCCTTGTCGATGGCGTCCTTGCTCGCGCCGACCATTTCGACGCCGTACTGCGCCAGCACGCCTTCCCGATCCAAATCAAGCGCGCAGTTCAGCGCGGTCTGTCCGCCCATGGTCGGCAACAGCGCGTCCGGACGCTCCTTTTCGATGATCCGGGCGACGGTCTGCCAGTCGATCGGTTCGACGTAGGTAGCGTCCGCCATCTCCGGATCGGTCATGATGGTAGCCGGATTGGAGTTGACCAAGATGACGCGGTAGCCCTCCTGCTTAAGCGCCTTGCAGGCCTGTGCGCCAGAATAATCGAACTCGCAGGCCTGGCCGATGATGATGGGGCCGGCGCCCAGCAGCAAAATGGACTTGATGTCGGTTCTCTTGGGCATCTTGGGGATAGGTATCTCGAATTAGTGGCCGGAGTTCATGGCTTCGATGAAGCGGTCGAATAGCGGCGCCAAATCGCGCGGGCCGGGACTGGCCTCGGGATGCCCTTGGAAGCTGAACGCCACGCAGTCGGTACGCTCGACGCCCTGCAGGCTGCCGTCGAACAACGAACGGTAGGTGGGTTTCAGATTGGCGGGAAGGCTCCGCTCATCGACCGCAAACCCATGATTCTGGCTGGTGATCATGACGCGACCGGTGGCCAATTCTTGAACCGGGTGGTTGGCGCCATGATGACCGAATTTCATTTTCACCGTCTTCGCGCCGCTCGCCAGCGCCAACAACTGATGTCCCAGACAGATGCCGAACACCGGCACACGCGCCCTCAGTATTTCCCGGATCGCGGTGATCGCGTAATCGCAGGGCTCGGGATCGCCCGGGCCGTTGGACAGAAACACCCCGTTCGGCTCCATGGCCAGTACGTCTCTCGCGCTCGTCGTCGCCGGCACGACCGTCAACCGGCAGCCCCGTTCCGCCAGCATGCGCAGGATATTGCGCTTGATACCGAAGTCGTAGGCGATTACGCGGAAACGCCCGGACTCCTTATGACCACAACCCGCCCCCAGCCGCCATTCGCCCTGAGTCCAGGTATAGGGTTCCTTGACGCAGACCGCCTTCGCCAGATCCATGCCCTGCAAACCGGGAAAGGCTTGTGCCTGTTCGACGGCATGCTCGGCGTCGACATTATCGCCGGCCATGATGCAGCCGCGCTGCGCGCCCTGATCCCGCAGGATGCGGGTCAGCTTGCGGGTGTCGATGCCGGCGATGCCGACTACGCGGTGTTCTTTCAGGTAATCCGCCAACCCGCGTTCGGCGCGCCAGTTGCTCAAGCGCTCGGGCAAATCGCGCACCACCAGACCGCTGGCGAAAATGCCGGAGGATTCCATATCTTCGCCGTTGACACCGACGTTGCCGATGTGGGGATAAGTCAGTGTGACGATCTGACGGGCATAGGAAGGATCCGTGATGATCTCCTGATAGCCGGTCAGCGCGGTATTGAACACCACTTCGCCGACGGAACAACCCTGCGCGCCGATGGCCGTTCCCCGGAATATCGTACCGTCTTCGAGTGCCAGAAGTGCGGGCGTCTTCAAATTCGCTCACCTTAAACATGCAAAACGGGAGGAACCCTGTGGTCCTTCCCGTCGGCGTGGAGTCGTCTTAGACCGAATTTTACGGGATAGCAGGCTGGGGTGTCTATGCGGACAGCCCCAAGGCCGCAGCTTCGCGCTAGTCCTTCAATCCCAATACGTCCTGCATGTCGTACAGGCCTTTTTCCCTGTCCACCAGCCACCGCGCGGCGCGCACGGCACCCTTGGCAAAAGTCATGCGGCTTGAGGCCTTATGGGTGATCTCGATGCGCTCGCCCTCATCGGCGAATAGGACGGTGTGCTCGCCGACGATATCGCCGGCACGGATCGTCGCGAAACCGATGCTGTTGCGGTCGCGCTCCCCGGTGATGCCTTCCCGGCCGTAGACGGCGCAATCTTTCAAATCTCGGCCCAATGCCTTTGCGACCACCTCGCCCATGCGTAGCGCCGTACCGGAAGGGGCATCCACCTTGTGCCGGTGATGGGCCTCGATGATCTCGATGTCGGTATATTCGCCCATCACTTGGGCCGCCATTTCGAGCAGCTTCAGGGCGAGGTTGACGCCCACGCTCATGTTCGGCGCAAGAACGATGGCTATGTCATCGGCGGCACGCTCGATTTGTCCGCGCTGTTGCGGGGTGAAGCCGGTCGTCCCGATCACGAGCCGCGTCCCGCGCTCGCGACAAAGCGCCACATGGTCGAGGGTGGCTTCCGGCCGGGTGAAATCGATCAGCACATCGATATCCCCGATGACCGCCGCGAGATCCGCCTGTACCGGGATGCCGAGGCTCAGAAGGCCGGCAATCTCGCCGGCGTCCCGGCCAATGGCGGGACTGTCCTTTCGTTCAACCGCAGCGCCGAGAATCGTGCCCTGGGTGTTGAGGCAGGCCCGGATGAGCGTTTGCCCCATGCGACCGGCGGCGCCGACGATGCCTATTCTGATCATTTCAGGGTTTCCTTAGGTTTTATGCCGAAGCCTACAATCCCAGCTTGTCGAAAAACTGCTTCACCCCGTCCAGCCAGCCGTGCGCCTGCGGACTGTGGGTGCTGCCGCCGCCGCTCAGAGAATCGTCCAGCTTTTTGATGAGGTCGGTTTGCTCTCGGGTGAGATGCACGGGCGTCTCGATGCGGACCCGGCAGAGCAAGTCGCCGATCGCGCCGCCGCGCACCGGCTTAACCCCCTTGCCGCGCAAGCGGAACAGGCGGCCGGTCTGGGTTTCCGGCGGAATTTTCAGCATCACCTTGCCGTCCAGGGTCGGCACTTCGAGGTCACCGCCCAGACACGCGGTGGGGAAGCTGATCGGCACCTCGCAATAAAGGTTAGCGCCATCGCGGGTGAAGATGGGATGCTCCCTGACGTTGATCTGGACATACAAATCGCCCGGAGGTCCGCCGCTCTCCCCGGCCTCGCCCTCCCCCGCCAAACGGATGCGGTCTCCCACGTCCACGCCGGGCGGAATCTTGACCGAAAGGGTCTTGGTGTCCTGCACACGGCCCTGCCCATGGCATGTCCGACAGGGGTCTTTGATTTGCTGACCGGTGCCGCGGCACGCCGGACAAGTCTGCTGCACGGCGAAAAAGCCTTGTTGCATCCGCACCGCTCCCTGGCCGTGACAGGTGGTGCACGTGACCGGCCCCGAACCCTTCTTCGCCCCGCTGCCGCCGCATTCGGTGCAACTCACGAAGGTGGGCACACGGATCTTGACCTCGGTGCCGGCGACCGCTTCTTCCAGGGTCACATCCAGGTTATAGCGCAGGTCGGCGCCCCGTTGCGCGCGAGTGCGCCGGCGCCCGCCACCGCCCCCGCCACCGAAGATGTCGCCGAACACGTCGCTGAAGATGTCGCTGAAACTTTCGCCGCCGAAGCCATAGCCGCCGCCTCCCATCGACGTGTCGACGCCGGCATGGCCGAACTGGTCATAGGCGGAGCGTTTCTTGGCGTCCGAGAGTACTTCATAGGCTTCCTTGATCTTCTTGAATTTCTCCTCGGCCTCCGGATTGTCCTTGTTGCGATCCGGGTGAAACTTCATCGCCAGGCGGCGAAAGCTCTTTTTGATTTCGCTATCGCTGGCGTTGCGCGGTACGCCCAATAGTTCGTAATAATCTTCTTTGGCCATAATGAAAGTAGCCGCCGGCTCACGCCGGCGGCTTGTTCAGGGGTTGATGAACGGCAGCAGTGCGGGAAGCCGGACTATTTCTTGTTTTCTTTCACTTCCTCGAACTCGGCATCGACCACTTCGTCCCCCGACTTACCGCCCGAGGCCGAACCGGTATCGTCATCGGACGGCGGGGCCGCCCCTTCGGATTTCTGCGCGTACAGGCGCTCAGCCAACTTGCCGGACAGTTCGGTCAGCGCCTCGGTCTTGCGGTCGATATCAGCTTTGTCGTCGCTGCTCATGGCCTTCTTGAGTTCGTCGATCGCCGCATCGATCTTGCTCTTTTCGTCCGCCTGCACCTTGTCGCCCAGTTCGTGCAAGGTCTTGTTGGTGGCGTGGATGACCGCGTCCGCATGGTTGCGCGCATTAACCAGTTCGTGCATTTTGCGGTCTTCCTCGGCATGCATCTCGGCTTCCTTGATCATGCGTTTGACCTCCTCGTCGGACAAGCCGCTGGAGGCCTTGATGACGATCTTGTTCTCCTTGCCGGTGGCCTTGTCCTTGGCGGACACATGCAGAATACCGTTGGCGTCGATGTCGAAGGTGACCTCGATCTGCGGAATGCCCCGCGGCGCCAAAGGAATATCGCTCAGATCGAAGCGTCCCAGCGACTTGTTGTCCCGAGCCATCTCGCGCTCGCCCTGGAGCACATGCACGGTCACCGCCGACTGGCTGTCTTCCGCGGTGGAAAACACCTGCTGCTGCTTGGTAGGAATGGTCGTGTTCTTCTCGATCAGCTTGGTCATGACGCCGCCCAGGGTCTCGATCCCCAGGGAAAGCGGCGTCACGTCGAGCAGCAGCACGTCCTTGACCTGCCCGCCCAGCACGCCGGCCTGAATCGCTGCGCCCAAAGCCACCGCCTCGTCCGGGTTAACATCCTTGCGCGGTTCCTTGCCGAAGATGTCCTTCACGAAATCCTGCACTTTCGGCATGCGGGTTTGGCCGCCGACCAGAATGACTTCGTCTATCTCCGAAGGTTTGAGTCCCGAGTCCTTGAGGGCGATTTCACAAGGCCCTTTGGTCTTTTCGATCAAATCCTCGACCAAAGCCTCCAGTTTGGCACGGGTCAGCTTCATGTTGAGATGCTTGGGACCGGTGGCGTCTGCCGTGATATACGGCAGGTTGATTTCGGTCTGCTGTGTGGACGACAGCTCGATCTTGGCTTTTTCCGCAGTTTCCTTCAGACGCTGCAAGGCCAACGAATCGTTGTGCAGATCGATGCCTTGCTCCTTTTTGAACTCGTCGGCGATGTAGTCGATGATGCGCAGGTCGAAGTCTTCGCCACCCAGGAAGGTATCGCCGTTGGTGGAAAGCACTTCGAACTGGTGCTCGCCGTCCACTTCGGCGATTTCGATGATGGAAATATCGAAAGTGCCGCCGCCCAGGTCATAAACGGCGATTTTCTGGTCGCCGCGTTTCTTATCCATGCCGTAAGCCAGCGCCGAGGCGGTGGGTTCGTTGATGATGCGCTTAACTTCGAGCCCTGCGATGCGTCCGGCGTCCTTAGTCGCCTGACGCTGCGAGTCATTGAAGTAGGCCGGCACGGTGATGACGGCTTCCTTGATTTCCTCGCCTAAATACGCTTCCGCGTCTTTTTTCAATTTCATCAGCACCCGGGCGGAAATCTCCGGCGGCGCCATCTTTCTACCGCTGACTTCCACCCAGGCATCGCCATTGTCCGCCTCGACGATCTTGTAAGGCACCATCTTGATGTCTTTCTGCACCATGTCGTCCCGGTAGCGCCGACCGATCAGACGCTTGATGGCGAACAGGGTGTTCTTCGGATTGGTGACCGCTTGGCGCTTGGCCGACTGGCCAACCAGCACCTCACCGTCGGCGGTGTAGGCCACGATCGAAGGCGTTGTCCGGGCGCCTTCTGCATTTTCAATCACGCGCGCCTTGCCGCCTTCGAGCACCGCGACGCATGAGTTCGTGGTTCCCAAATCAATTCCGATTATTTTTGCCATTAATTTCTCCAAGCAGATTCAGTGTTTCGATAATGTTTGAACGGCTTTTTCTTGTTATGGGGGAGGCGCATCCCGATTTCAAGCTTTCTCATCGACGCGCGGCTGTTCCGCCGCGGCCTGGGCGATCACGACCATGGCCGGACGCAGGAGCCGGTCATTGAGCATGTAACCCTTCTGGAAGACTTTGACGATGGTGTTCGGCTCGGCGCTGGTGCTCGGCTCCATCGCCATGGCCTGGTGCAGCTCGGGATTGAACTTCTGCCCAAGCGGATCGACCGGCCGGATATTGAACTTCTCCAGGACGGCGCAGAACTGCTTCAGCGTCAGCTCGCTGCCCTCGCGCAGCTTGACGACCTCGGGGGAGTCTCCGACCGCGGCTTGGATGCCCAGCTCCAGGCTGTCGACAACCAGCAGCAGTTCCTTGGCGAACTTTTCCAGAGCGTACTTGTGGGCGTTTTGCAATTCCTTCTCGCTGCGGCGGCGCAGGTTCTCCATTTCTGCCTGGGTGCGGATGAATTTGTCCCAGTTCTCTTCCGCCTTCCGGGTGGCAGCCACCAGCTGTTCGGCGAGTTGTTCGATCGGCGTCGGCTCCACACCGCCTTCTTCTGCCAAGATATCGGGGGCGGCCTGCCCCGGCTCTGCCGATTTTTCTTTGACTAGTTCTTGCAAAGACTGCTCGTCACTCATGTAGCATGCTCCTGTAAAGAGTGATCACGCCCGCGCGCTCGGCGCGTGGCGACAAAATTATGGAGGGTTGAATGGGGTTCGCCTTAAGATGGGGACGAGGACTTTTGATTCAAGGCGGCGCCCAACAATTTCGCCGTCAGGTCGACCAGGGGTATGACCCGCTCGTATTCCATGCGGGTCGGGCCGATCACGCCGAGCACCCCGACTGTGCATTCGTCAACCGCATAGGAGGCGGTCACCAGGCTGCACTGATCCAGCGCTCGGTACCCGGATTCCTCGCCGATGAATATTTTGACGCCGACCGTTTCCAGGCAGCGATCCAACAAATGCACGATGTCCTCTTTTTGCTGGAAAGCCGCGAATAAAGTCCGCAGCCGTTCCATGCTGGCGAGTTCGCCGAAATCCATGAGATTGGTTTCACCGGCCAGGACAAACGGCTTTCTGCGCTTGTGCTTGTTGCCCCGGAAAGCCAAATCGGCGATCTCGGCGGCATGGATGGCCTCCTGATTCATGCGCTCGCGGGTTTCCTGCAATTCTGTGCATAGACTTTCGCGGATCGCCGTCAGACTCTTGCCTACGTAGACGGCGTTCAGATAGTTCGCCGCCGCCGTCAGCTCGGCTGCGCTGAAACGCCGCGCCGGATAAATGATCTTGTTCTGCACTTCCCGCTCGTTGGTCACGAGAATCACCAGGATGCGCTGGTCGGAAAGCGGCAAAAACTCGATCATTCGGAAAATCACCGCTTCCCTGCGTGGCAGGGTAACCAGGCCGGCCATGTGGGTGACGTCGGCCAATAGCTTGGAGGCGGTTTCCAGAATGTCATCGGTATCGTCAAGGGTATCCAGGTCGTGCCTGAACTGGCAGACGATCTCCTGCTTGAGCGGCCTGACGGTCAGCAGCGAGTCGACGAAAAAACGGTAACCACTGACGGTGGGAATGCGCCCGGCCGAGGTGTGCGGTGCGGTAATGAGGCCGAGGTCTTCCAGATCAGCCATCACATTCCTGATCGTCGCCGGGCTGAGGTTCAATCCGGCCTCGCGCGACAAGGCACGCGAACCCACGGGCTGACCCTCGTAGATATAACGTTCCACCAGCACTTTCAAAAGATGCTGGGCGCGATCGCTCAGTTCAGTAAATTTGGACACACCGCTTCTCTGGAATCAAATTAGCACTCTAGCAACCTGAGTGCCAAAATTAGCAACCCCTAGATAATGTGTCAAGAAGCTCATACTATATCTTCCATCGGCGTGAACCGGCGGTCCCTGCGGCCAAAGCAGCGCACGCCCCGAACGGCGAACCGAGGGAGATTGACATGCAAGGCGATCACCAAGCCATCGAGTATCTGAACCGAGTACTGGGCAACGAACTCATCGGCATCAACCAGTATTTCCTGCACGCCCGCATGTTCAAGAACTGGGGTTTGCACAAGCTGAACGAGCGAGTCTACAAGGCATCCATCGACGCGATGAAGCATGCCGACGCGCTCGTCGAACGTATCCTGTTCCTGGAAGGCCTGCCTAATTTACAGGACCTCGGCCGGCTGCGGATCGGAGAAAACACGCCGGAAATGCTGGGCTGCGATCTGCAACTGGAGCAACAGGCCGTTGCGCTCCTGAAGGAAGCCGTAGCCTATTGCGAAAAAGCCGGCGACTACATTTCCCGCGAGCTTCTGGAAAACATCCTGGGGAGCGAGGAGGACCAGATCGACTGGTTGGAAACCCAACTCGCCCTGATCGACAAGCTGGGCCTGCAAAATTACTTGCAATCGCAGCTATAAGGACCGTTCTTTCGACACCTAAAGCGCGGCATCGACACCAGGATTGATCTTCCGCACCGGGCGGAAGTCAGCACAGCCCACCGCCAATGCAACGAACCTTCCACCGCATCGGATTGATCGGCAAGCCCGATGCCGAGCGCATCGCCGAAACCCTGCCAGCCATTTACGGACACTTACTCCGCCGCGGCTGTCAGATAGTGGTGGAAAGCAGCTGTGCCCAATTCTTGGATGGAACTCCGACTACCCGAGAGCTGAGCGAACTGGGTCGGCACTGCGAACTGGCCATCGTCGTGGGCGGCGACGGCACTTTGTTGACGGCCGCCCGCATCCTGGCCGATCAGGATATCCCCTTGATCGGCGTGAATCTCGGACGGCTGGGCTTCTTGGTGGACATTTCGCCTCAAGAAGCGCTCGCCAAGCTGGACGAAATCCTCGACGGGCATTATTGCGCCGAAGAGCGCAATCTCCTGCGCGCCAAGATCCTACGGGGCGAAGAAGTGATTCGGGAACAAACTGCAGTCAACGAAGTGGTCATCCACAGCTGGAACGCAACCAGCATGATCGAGATCGTCACCTCCATCGACGGCGCTTTCCTGAACTCGCAACGCTCAGACGGGCTCATCGTTTCGACACCGACGGGTTCCACCGCTTACGCCCTGTCTGGCGGCGGCCCGATTCTCTACCCCACGCTCAAGTCCATCGTGCTGGTGCCCGTCAACCCGCACACACTGACCAACCGACCCATTGTCATTGCGGACGATAGCGTGGTCGAGATCACCTTTCGTCCGAGCAAGCAGTTCAGGGCGCAGGTCGCTTGCGACAATGTTTCCATCCCGGATGTCGAGATCGACGACCTGATTCGAATCGGCAAGGAACCCCGGCCGGTACGGATTCTCCATCCGCGTAACTATGATTTCTTCGAAATTTTGCGTGCCAAACTCAACTGGAGTAGCGGTTATCGCAATTAGCCATGCTGTGTAGCCTGAACATCAAGGATTTGGCGGTAGTCGAATCGCTGGATTTGGAATTCGACCAGGGCCTCACCGTGCTGACCGGCGAAACCGGCGCCGGCAAGTCGATTCTACTCACGGCTTTGGGACTGGCCCTGGGCGAGCGCGCCGATTCCGCCTTCATCCGGCCGGGCGCGAGCCGAGCCGAGATCAACCTGGAGTTTTCCCTGGCCGACGCACCTGAAGCCAGGAAATGGCTGGAAGCCAACGAACTTACCGATGAAGATGGCAGCTGTCTGATCCGTCGCATAATCGGCCAGGACGGACGCTCCAAGGCCTTCATCAACAACCGTCCGACGACCCTGCAATCGCTGCAAGCGCTTGCTTCCGCCCTAGTCGAAATTCACGGCCAGCACGCCCATCTGCATCTTCTGCAAAGCAGCGAACAGCGCCGCTTGCTGGACGAATCGGCAAACAATCAGGCCTTGCTGGAACGGGTCGAAACCCTTTACCGACAATGGCGCAACACTCGCGATGCACTCGATACCAAGACTCGTGCCGCCAGCGAAGCAGCCGCCCGGGAGGAACTGCTGCGCTACCAGATCCACGAAATGGAGCAACACGAGATCGAATCCCTTGACTATGCATCTCTGGTGGAAGAGCACACCCTGCAAGCCAACGTGGGGAAGATCCTCGCCACCGGCCAGAACCAACTGGAACTGCTGTACGAGGACGATCAGCACTCCGTGAACGCGCTGTTGGCCCAGTCTCTTCACGCTCTGATCGAGATCGCTCACCTTGCTCCCGAATTCAAGGAACCGACGACGCTTCTTGGCGAGGCGCAAATCCAGGTCAAGGAAGCCGGCCTGGAACTGCGCCGTCTGTTGGAAAAACTCGAAGCCGACCCCAAGCGCCTGGACTGGCTCGATCAGAAACTGGGCGACATCCACAGGTTCGCGCGCAAGCATCAGGTGAACCCGCAAGATCTGCGGCAGCATCTCGAAAAGTTACGGCAGGAACTGGATGGCATCGAGCATGGCTCGGAAACCTTAGCCCAACTCAAAATCGAACTGGAAAGACTAGATCAAGACTATGCCTACGCGGCGACGCAACTCTCCGTGCACCGCGCCGCGGGTGCGCGCCAATTACAGGAACGGATCACCGCCATGGTCCGCGAACTCGGCATGCCTCAGGGCCAATTTGTGATCGAAGTCCGTAGCCAGCCGGACCAAGACCCGAGCCCATTCGGGAATGACCAGATCGAATTCCTGGTCAGCGCCAATCCGGGATTGCCCCCACGCCCCTTGGGCAAGGTCGCCTCGGGCGGCGAACTTTCGCGCATCAGTTTAGGCCTGCAGGTCGCCGCGACCGATTCCAAAACAACCCCGACCCTCATCTTCGACGAAGTGGACTCGGGCATCGGCGGCGGCGTGGCCGAGATCGTCGGCCAGAAACTTCGCGCCCTCGGGGAAGGACGGCAAGTCTTCTGCGTCACCCACCTTCACCAGGTGGCCGCGCAGGGCCATCACCATCTGCTGGTGGAAAAAGCCACCGCGAGCGGAACCACCCAGACCCGGGTGCGCACGCTCTCCAACCTTGAACGCAAGCATGAAATCGCCCGCATGCTGGGTGGACTCCGCATCACCGAACAAACCCTCGCACACGCCGAGGAGATGCTCAACAGTCATTTGCAAGGCGCTTCGTAACCGCCCCTAACAACTGCAATACCAGCCGCCAACTCCCGTTTTAAGATTGACCTCTCCAGATTGGCCCCCAGCTCATTCCACCGTGATATCCGGCCTTCTTGGACTCTTGCCTTCCAAAGGGATAAAGGCGCCTTCACCCGATAGTTGTTTCGCATTGGCAGGATTTACCAATCACTCTCAATTTAAACCAAATAAAGCTTCCATTTCCGGGGTGCCAATGAAGGGTGAGCGAGGTCTTTCGACGAAGTGCGGTTGTCTCGCTTTATCGAACAGTTCACCTTTCAGGATTTTTTACAGTTTTCACCGAAATCCCAGTAACCCTCTCGTTTTTGCCCGAAAATAACACCTATCTATTTGTCTATATTGATCTTTTAGTTTATGGCATAAAAACTCCATGTAAGACTACCAACGCCGCCTGAAAGGTTAATTTCTTCTGGGGTAGCGGCGTTGATGATCTTGGTCATAAGGAGGTCGCTGCCATGAACAAGGTAATCCTGTTCGTTGTTTTGGCTGTGGGTTTCGGCATCACCGATGCACATTCGGACGCCTTCCACAATCACGTTCACAATTTCAGCAACCACAACTGGCCGTCCGCCGCCAATGGTGATCCTATCTACGCCTTCCCGAGTAAGCACGCCGCAGCGATGGGCTATGAAGCCGTGCTCAACGGCAATCCTGCCGATCCGCAATTTGCCGGCATCGGCGCCATCAAGGCACTGAATTCGGCGTTCTTGCCGGTCAACATCGATATGACGGCCAAGACCGCCAAGTATATCTTCTGGCTGCTGACCGACCGCCTCACCAAGATGAGCGCTTACAACCCGGCGCGCGACACCTGGACGACTTACCCGCTCGAACAGGGCGACCTGGATCTGCTGACCGTCTATGGCTGCTCGAAAGTAACGTCCCCCAACCTGACGCCGGCATCGACTGCCGAGGAGATGGCGGCGGCCTACTACTACGACACCACTTATAAAACCGTGTATATCAACCTCCAGAACAAGGAGGTCGTGAACAGGATGATCGAGTGGACTTTACAAACCGTGTTATCCGGCGATCCGACGATCACAGCGGCGTTCTTCGACGACCTCAACCGTAATCCCACCACGGCGTGCGCGAACAGGGATGTATTGCCCGGAGGTTACTATGCCAGCTGGAAAGACGGGCATAAAGCGCTGGTGAAAGGCGTCGCCGATGTGTTGCATGAGAGGCTTGCGCCGAACGGCGACATCTACCGGGTCTTCGGAAACATCTGGTCGCCGGCGGCGGTTGCCACGACATTTCAGAAGTATTACGCCGACGGCAGCCTGCGATTGGACCATTACTATAACGAGCAAGGCTTTGCCGGCGGCAACACGCAAAAGACCAACGGGGTGATGCCGGAGGGAGCGCCCGCTTTCGTATCGTCCACCGGTTACCTGCCGGCAGACAGGGTTAGCGTCTCGGGTACATACTTGAAATGCAAAGACCCCACCTGGACATCGTCCATGATCACCGACGACCTTGCCAATGCCGCCAGCGTCGCGGCCACGCAAGGGTCGTGGTTCGGTTGGTTCGGGCAGTGCGGCCTGGATAGCAAGCGGGCCGACGGAACCCTCGTATACGGCAACGCGGATCAGCTGCTGAGGGCGATCCCGAACTGGGACAACCAGTGGGGTATTCCGTTGTCCGCAAGGGCCTACAACGCCAACCTTAAGAAATACTCCAGCCCGAACAGCTATTTTTCGCCCAGCACGATCTTTTCGAGAAACCCGGCCACCGGCGAACTGTTCGTCGTTTACCGAAACCAGTCTTACTATGTGACTCTGCGCACGGGTGAAACCATTCTGTCCGCCACCTATGCGGATAGCCTGTTTCGGGACACCGGCGTCAACGCCAAGCCGTGTCTGTGGGTTAGCGGTCGATCCGTTGGCCTGCAATGCCCTGGGAAAGTCGGGGTGGGAATCCGAATTATCACGACCTACTGACGCTTCATCGGTGGCGGACGGGTCGTCGCTAACCAGGCAAGACGATGCCGTGCCTCGAGAGCGAGGCTTCCATCTGCGCGGCCCATCCCCGATTCGCCAGCGGGCTGGCGGGACTTGGATGGGGCACGCCGCCAATCTTCACATCAAGCCCCGCCAACGCCACCGCAGCGCGTTGCTCGGCGAATCGTCCCACACCCAGCACATGGCGGGGTTGCAGACATTCTACGGTGTGCCGTAGGGCAATATCGCAGACCGCGAACAAATTTCTTCGTACCGCAACGGACAACTTGTCGGGCGTCAGGTTTGCACCATCCGCGAGGAAAAAGCATAAGGGGCAGTAATTCACGACAAAAAAGCGGGCAAAGAAATGGTCCGGCGTAAGAAAGCGGTCGCGGGCCCAGCCCCATAAACGACGGCCGCTCCCTTCGCGGCGACGACAGGCGAAACCCAGCACCGGGCGCTTGGGATGCTCGATGGGCGGTTTGCCAACCGGTGCATGGATGTCCAGCCAATCCCTCACCATCTCGACATCGCCGAAAGGAACACCGGTCTGCGCCATGCCCCAAGGACCTGGATTCATACCGATCAACAGTACCTCAGGCACCCTCCCATAGCGCTCCAGATATTGCCGGTAAGCTTCGCCGGCATAGTCCAGGGGATTGTAGACATGGGTGATCGGCGCAATGAATTCGAGGCGGGCCAGATCGCGCTTAAGATTCGCCGTGACCGAGAGGAGATTCATGGGCGGAACGATAATGGGCCTCCTGCTTGAATGCAAAGAGAAAAGGGATGACCAAGAAAATACAGGGTGTCTCGAGAGTTAAGTCATCCATTTCTCACCCCTATCCTGCCCTCCCAAAGGGCGAGGGTTGATTGTGTGACTTCACGTTCGAGACCAGCAGTAACTTCGCCCCTGAAGTATTTCCACGAATAAGTTTCGGGATCCGACGGCTTCTTACGCCAGCATGCCCTGTTTGATCATGAAATCCCCAATCTCGTTAAGACCCAGGCCGGTTTTCAGATTGGAGAAGATAAACGGTCGCTCGCCCCGCCTTCTCCGTGCATCTCGGTCCATCACGTCTGGGACTGCGCCGACACAAACGGCTAAGTCGATCGTATTAATGACTAAAAAATCGGAGCGGGTAATTATCGGCCCACCCTTGCGCAGGATCTTGTCGCCGGCGGATGCAGCCGATAGACATGCGTGACCTCGCCTTCAGGGTCGAACGGCCGCTGTACCGCGGGACGACCGCGATGAGTGCGCGCCGCAAACACCGTCCTGCAAGGTCCCGGCTCGAAGCCGAGCGGTAGCTCGGCCCGCCAATTCTCGCCCGCATCGTCGGCAGAGACCACCGAGGCTGTCACCCCGCCGCGAGCAGGTAAACGCCCATGCTCGTGCAGAACGCGCCGAACACCCTATACCCAGCGCCGACGGCATACCGACAAAGCACCGTTCCCGCCGAAATACCCAAGCCCTGTAACATCGCCGTGGCCATCAAGAATCCCAGACAATACGAAATAATGGAGTCGCCATGGCCGATTTCCCAGGCGTGAACATACCCGTGGAACAGGGCGAAAAAGCCGACCGCGGCCAGCGCGGGAATCATCTTGAAGGAATAGCTAGTCGCCACCAGAACGCCCATCACCACCAGGGAAAGCGCGATGAACAATTCCGGCGCGGGCAAGACGAGCCCGGCAAAACCCATAGCCGCCCCGAGCGACATCATGGCCAGGAAAGCCACAGGCAACTGCCAGCGCGTCGGGTCGGCCGGCCGCGCGGCCCAAAGCCCCACCGCCAGCATCATCAATACATGATCCGGCCCGGCCAGTGGATGCAGGAAGCCGCCGGCGTAACCCGCCAGCAAGTCGCGTCCGGTGTGGGCCCAGGCCGGTGCGGCGAAGGTCAACAAGCTTGTCGCCGACAACAGTTTTTGTGCAGTGCCTAATTTCACGATTTCCTCCTCATTATCAAATTAGTAATCCGGCTCTAGCTTTGGCCCGGTACATCCCGATTACCGGCGCGTTTTGTCCGGGTTGAGCAGAGTATCAAGCGGACAAATAGCGCTGCACCAACCCTTCGTCCAACTCGCTCATAGCACCACAGGCCACGCCCCTGTCCTCTTCCATGATGATGAACTGGTCCCTACGCATCGGGCGAAGGGCAGTTTCTACTTCACCAGCAACACGGTCACGCCCAGTTCCCGCTTCAGGGACGGAATGAAATTACCGATCTCGTGCACGAGATTGGGCTGAATGCCATCCGTCCACTCATCGAAGACGAACAGCTCGGGGCCGATGACCAGTCGCTGCTGCCGTCCGCCAGAGAGATCGCCGCCGCACCGGTGCAACATGCTTTTCAGCACCAGGAAAATCGAGAACATCTGCTCGGAAATCTTTTTACATAGCTTTTGCCGTTCGAAACGTCCATCTCTCACGCAATGCTTGGCGACTCGCCTGACGGCTCCTATCCCCAGGCGCCGCCCTTTTGCTTGCCGCGAAAGCCTTCGCCCGGTTGGACGAACGCGGGAGCATGCGCAAAATGGGCCACTCGTCTGAACCTTGTTGGCCCCTCGACGGGTCGTCGTCAATCCAGGGATTTGCGAAAGCGCAGCACGCTCAGCCCCAACAGCAATGCACCCAGAATCGCCATCGCCAGCAGCTGCGGCCACAGGACGCCGAATCCGACGCCCTTCAGGAAGCTGCCGCGCAGCACCACCAGGTAGTAACGCAAGGGGTCGATGTAGGTGATCCACTGCAGGACTTTGGGCATGCTGGCAATAGGAAAGCTGAAGCCCGAAAGCGTGAAGGCCGGATTGATCACGAAGAAATTCGAGGCAAAAGCCTGTTGTTGGGTCTTGCACAGGGTCGAGATCAAAAGTCCTATCCCCAAGACGCAGCTCAGGAATAAGGACGTACCGAGCAACAAGACCCAAAGACTGCCACGGAAAGGGATCTGGAACCACAGCGTCCCGACCACGGTGATCAGAGCCACCTCCGCGAGCCCTATGAGGAAGAAGGGCAGGGTCTTTCCCAGGATGAATTCCAGCGGCCGGATCGGCGTCACCATGATCTGCTCTAGCGTGCCGATTTCCCGCTCTCGCACCACCGCGAAAGCGGTCAGGTTGACCACGATCACGAGGCTCAGGCTGCCGATGACGCCGGGCACGAAAAACCAGCGGCTGTTGAGATCGGGGTTGTACCAGGGGCGTTGCTCCAGTTCCACTTTCGGCACTCGCTGCGCCAGCGCCGGGTTGATGCGCCGCAGCCGGTCCCGCTCATAGTCCTGCGCGAATTTCCGGGTGATCTGGTTGATATAACCGAGCGCGATCAGCGCGGTGTTGGAATTGGTGCCATCCAGTATCACCTGGAGCGGGGCGCTTTGGCCCTTGCGCAGCAACTCGGCGAAACCCGGGTGGATCTGCAGCGCCAAGGTGACCTGACCACGATTGATCAGATCGGCAATTTCGGCACCGTCGCGGGCGATCGCCTCCACTTGAAACCGGCCGGTCGCCGTGAAATGGGACACCAGTTCGCGGCTTTCCTGGCTGCGGTCGCGGTCCAGCAAGGCGGTGGAAACCCGGTGCACCTCGAAGGTCGCTGCATAACCGAAAACGAACAGCTGGATGATCGGCGGCGCGATTAACAGGAAGCGCGCATGTTTATCCCGGTGCAGTTGCAGGAATTCCTTGATGACGATCTGGTAGATGCGGGAGAACACGGCGGTTTCTCATTCCAGAGTCTTGCGCAAGGCGCGCCTGGCGAAGAAGACGACGACGGCGGCATAGAGCGCCAGCGCCAACATCGGTTCGATCAGGTCATCCACGCCCGAGCCTTTCAGAAACACGGCCTTGAGCATCGTCACGTAATAGCGCGCATAAACCAGGTGGGTGAGCGCGCGGATCGGGGCAGGCATCTGATCGATGGGGAAGGCGAAACCGGACAGCAGCATGGTGGGCAGCAGGGTGACCATCAGGGCCATCTGGCTGGCGCCGATCTGGCTTTTGACCAAGGCTGAAAGCATGAAACCCATGCCCAGCACCACGCACAGAAACAGTGACGTAGTGAAGAACAGGGTGCTCAAAGCACCCCGGAAGGGCACGTTGAACCAGCCGACTGCAATGAGCACGCACAGCGCCGCGTCGAGCAGCCCGACGGTGAAATAGGGGAACAGCTTGCCGAGCATGAGTTCCAGCGGCGTGATCGGCGTCGAGATGAGGCGCTCCATGGTGCCGCGCTCCCATTCCCGCGCCACGGTCAACGAAGACAATAGTGCGCCGATTAGCGCCATGACCGTCGCCACCACGCCGGGAATGATGAAATTGCGGCTCTCCAGTTCTTCGTTGAACCAGGTGCGGGATTCCACCGAAAGCGCGGGCGTCGCTTGTTGCGCACGTCCCTGCCGGCCCAGCCAGTTCAGTTGAATCTCCCTGGAATAGCCGCTCACCACCGCTTGCGCATAACCAATCGCCAGGTCGGCGGTATTGTTATCGGTGCCATCCACCAGCGCTTGCACCGCCACCCCGCCGCTGTCGTTCAGGCGCTCGGAAAAATCTTCAGGGATCACGATGCCGAGCTTGCACTGATCGGCGTCCAGCGCAGCTGTCAGATCGCGATAATTGTCCACCGTACGCACCAGGTGAAAGTATTCGGAAGCTTGGAAACGCTTGAGTAGCGACTGGCTGTTCTGGCTACCTTCCCGATCGAGGGCATAAACCTGAAGATGCTTGGTATCCAGATTGATCCCATAGCCCAACAGGGCCATTTGCATGATCGGCATCAACAACACGATCGTCAGGCTGCGCGGATCACGCCA
>DATIXD010000042.1:0-4971 GCA_035518875.1 Methylococcaceae bacterium
GGCAAGACAAGCCGGGACTCGGAAGGTCCGGATATGCTTCATGGGCACCTCATTAGCATTTGGGGTGGAACTGGTTTGGCATTCCAGGGCTCGAAGTTGGCGCCTCGAATAACTCAAAGTGGGGTATCGGGTTCGCTCAAGTGACCACAAGATGTAGTACCACGGCAAGGTTTCTTACGTTCGGCTCCAGTAGGGCGTTGGTAATGGATCTCGTGGCGGAGAGGCAGCTCAAAGCCCTGATTTCCGCGGCGCTGGACGACGACATCAGAGTGTTGAGTAACCACAATATGTAGCGCCCGCTTGAGCCAACCCGATACCCCAGTAACTCAATTTAGGATGGTACCTACGAGAGGGAACGAAGAGCGACAATCACCCCAGTGGTTTCGATACGCGCGCTTCCTACACTCATCCCGTTCAGGTTCGAGGCATGCACGCACAGACGACACAGTCTAGTTCGAATTATGGATGCAGCTAATTCCGCCACCCAGGATGCTTCCCGCAGCAGCACGGTAGACTGAGTTGAGGAACGAAACCCGGCTAAACCCCGGTTATGCGAAGCTACAAGCGTGTAAAAATACCAGCGATACGTATTTTTACGGTCAACCTGGACGACCGGTACGACCACGACCTATTGATTCGGCCAGTCGCCGATTTGCGAGAGACGTTACGGCAGACATAGCAAGATCATCCTTTTCGATCGACGCCATCGTCGTCTTGCCGGACCACGTCCATTGCTCTTGGCAGTTGCCGTCGGAAGATGACGATTTTCCGAGGCGCTGGCTTTTTTCATCGTTTGATCAGACGTGGCGTTTGCTCAGTCGATTGGGCGGACGGCCAGAGATCGTGGAATGTCGGTGGGAGTGAGGTGGGGTGCTGGGATTCGTTGCACTCATCCCAGCCTTGCGTGCTCGTTTTCCGTTGGTCAAACCGTTACACAAGAGGAACGGCCATTCGCCCTCATCCCATAAAATGATCGGTACTTGCGCACGCCGCGCAACTTGCCGCTCATCCATGTCCGAGGCCTTTGCCTGCTCAAAGGACGGATTTAGGTTTCTTGATTGATGCAGCATGGCTGCCCCTTCGCTCTTCAAGTTAAGGTGGCTTCCAAACCGACGGTGGGTTTGCAAGGGATCATGAGCCCAACATGTGTTGGCCAGCGTCTTTGGACGCTGGCCCGACTGACTCAGTCCTTTCGACCCTTCCAAAAGTGGCCATGCGGCCTGACGTCAAACTGCTTGTCGAAGGTCTGACGCTGTTCAGGCGTGAGCGTGGCGTAAAAGGTCTTGGTGGCGGCGAGCCGGCCTTCCAATCTGCTTACTCGTTCCTTAGAGAAAGCCAGCATCTTTTCCATGCGTTCCGGGACGGGCAGATTGGCCCAGGATTCAAAATCCTTGTGCCGCTCCTTCCACGCCGAGCGCCCCGCTTTGATCTTGTCGGACCATTCGGTCCAGGCCGTTTCTTGGCTCGGGTTGAGCTTGAGGTCCTTGTGCAGCGTTTCCAGGCGCTTTTCCATGCATTCGCCGCGATCCCATTCGCCGCCGCCCTGGTCGCTAAGTAGTTCCGGCTTGGAGGCAGTCGACCCTTGCGTCTGTTCGGCTGCCGCTATCTCGCCTGCAGCCAAACCGAGCGCAGAAAGAACGATCACAGCCATTTTCAGTTGATGTTTCATGATGGACTCCAAAATAGGCATTTGAAGAATTGGCAATCGCATTTGTCGGCGGATTGCATCGCCGTCGGGAAGTATTTGAACCCAAAGTTGTATCAACCATGTGTCGAACGCGGTAGTGATTTGTATCGTTTTGTATCGGTACAAGTGGCGTATACAAAACGATACATTCCGGGCAAGTCGTCGGATGACAAACACGTGATTGGCATGTAAAAAGGCGCCATGGAAACACAACTGCACCTGCTCGTTGTCGACGATGATCGAGAGATTCGCGCGCTCCTGGGCGACTACCTCAAGAAGAATGGCTACCGGGTCAGTTTGGCTGCTGACGGGAAGCAGATGCGCACGCTATTGGAGGAAAGCCGGATCGATCTGGTCGTTCTCGACCTCATGCTGCCCGGCGAGGATGGTTTGAGCCTTTGCCGGGATCTCCGCACACGATCCAACCTGCCGGTGCTCATGCTCACGGCCAAGAGCGATCCCTTCGACCGTGTCATCGGCCTGGAGATGGGCGCCGACGACTACCTCGCCAAACCGTTCGAGCCGCGAGAATTGCTGGCGCGAATACGCAGCGTCCTGCGGCGCACCCAGTCCTTGCCCGCCAATCTTGAGCCCGAGCTCACTAGAAGTTTTCGCTTCGCCGGCTGGGTATTGGATGTTGAAGCCCACCAACTCACCTCGCCACGGGGCGTGGTGGTCACGTTGTCGGGCGCCGAATACCGGCTGTTGCACGTTTTCCTGACACATCCGAATCGAGTGCTGACCCGCGACCAGCTGATGGATCTGACCAAGGGCCGGGATGCCGATCCATTCGATCGTTCGATCGATCTGCGCGTGAGCCGGCTGCGTCAGAAACTGGGAGACGATGCCCGCGCGCCCAGGCTCATCAAGACCTTGCGCAACGAAGGTTATGTCTTGGCCACTGCCGTCCAGTCGGAGGCATAGCCGATGCGCTGGTTCCCCCGGTCATTATTCGTCCGTTTGTTCCTCATCGTGCTGGGCGGCGTCGTGCTGGCCATTGCCCTCACCACCACCTTGGCTCATCGCGATCGTACAACCTTAATAGCGGAGTTTCGTGAGCGCACCGCGATCGGCTATCTGGCCAATGCCATCCGTGTGTTTGCAACGCTGCCGCCCGCGTACCGGATCTCTTCCGCGAACTCGTTGCCCAGCAACGAATGGTCTGTCGATTTCGGTACCACTGCAGAGGTTCCGTGGGGTGAGACAATGCCGGCATTTGCCGAGACTCTCGCCAGCCGTTTGGGCGATGTAGCACGGGTGGAGGAGGCCTGGTTGGAACGCTCGGACGACTGCACAGGCGAAGCGCCCGGCTGCCGCCATGGCTCCCATACCGCTGTGGTTCGGGTCAGATTCCCGGATGGTCAGGCGGCGTTAATCAGCTATTCGATGACTGCTCGCAAACGCCCGCCACATCAGGAACCCATGGGCTTCTGGAGCCGTGTTGCAGTCTTTGTCGCGATCATGGCGGCTGTGGCTTGGTTGGTCGTACGCCTTGCACTGCGGCCGTTGCATCTGATGGCGCAAGCCGCAGAGGATTTTGGTCGCGACATCACCCACCCACCCATGGATGCATCAGGCCCTACCGAACTGCGCCGCGCGGCCCAGGCGTTCAATGCCATGCAGGATCGCATACGAACCTATATGGCCGAACGTACGCAGATCTTGAGCGCGGTCACCCATGACTTGAAGACTCCGCTGACCCGTATGCGGCTGCGCCTCGAACACTGCGCCGACGAACCGCTGAAGGATAAGCTGCAGGGGGACATCGCCGCCATGCAGTCGCTCGTGGAGGAAGGACTCGAACTCGCGCGCAGCTTAGATACCAGTGAAGACACCAAACCCGTCGATCTCGGTGCCCTTCTGCAAAGCCTGTGCGATGATGCCGTCGAAGCCGGGCAGGATGTTCGCTATGATGCGTTACCCGGTCAACGCGTCCTGGTCAACGGCCGACCCAATGCCCTGCGCCGGGTTTTCACCAATTTGATCGACAACGCGATCAAATACGGCCACTACGCCCACGTCAGCCTAGAGCAGCGGGACGGCACAGCACGCGTTCGGGTCCGCGACGGCGGAAGCGGCATTCCCGAAGAGCACCTGTTGGATGTGCTCAAACCCTTTGTCCGCCTGGAAGCCTCTCGCTCGCGTGACACCGGCGGTACCGGTTTAGGCCTTGCCATCGCGGTGAACCTGTTGAGATCCCAACAAGGCTCCCTCACCCTCCGCAACCTGCCGAAGGGCGGGCTCGAAGCCGCCGTGGTATTGTCAACAGCCTCAATCCGGAAGCAGAGTTGAGACATGGCGGCAGCAGACTCCCTTGCCCGACTGCTCGGACAATGAGCTCAACCAGCCAAAGCCCTCCAGGCTACGCAGCAGGCGGTGATCGCGAATAAGTCTTTCCGAGCTTGGCCACGCACAGTGCGTTAATCCGGGACTACTGGTATTCCTGCGGGGTCAGCGCCTCGCTCCAATAAAGAGGTGGCCGGCGCCGAGCATGATCTATGGTTGCCAGGCCAAAACGCGCAGGCGCCTAAGGCGTGAGCGGATCGTTCGCGGGGTTCGCCCGATCCTTCCGGCAAGCCACCGCCGACCGAAGTCTCTCCACCAGCCGGTGCTTCAGATCTTCCAGATAGCGCGCCGCATCCTCCAAATTGGCGCCGCGGGCATAGCGGATGAGGGGGCCGAGCAGCCAGGCCTCGGTCGGGGCCAGTTTCGGCTCGAGAGTGCCGGCCGCGTAGCGCAGACCGATCCATTGCAGGCTGGAGGGGATATGCTCCTCATGGAGGCGAAGGATTTCCATGCACTCGCGCAGACGTTCCTCGAAGTCGTCGGTCGGACCATAGGCCTTGACCGCCTGCCCTATGCGAAAGATCCACCCGCAAAGCTCGCGGATCGCCTCGGCGCGCTGCCCGTAGATCATGTCCCTTATGATCATCGGGGTGAACCGGCCCTGGTCGTCGATGGCGTAGAGCTGGCCCAGCAGATTGGTGGAAAGATTCACCATGGCCTTGTCGAACTCCAGGTGCGTCGCCGAATCGTGTACGGCCTGCTCGAACCAGCCGCCTCTCTTCGCGAGGAGCTGACAACAACGCCGCCGGATGATCGGATCGCCGCCCGCGATTCGGGTGATGCCCCGGGGCCCGGGACGGTACACGGTCGCACCACCCGAACCTTCACGGATGCCGGTCTGCAAGGTCACTCCCCGCAGCAGGCGGCCCATGATCGCTGGCATGAGCTCGGGCCACAGATCGGGGAGCCGCCCGAACAGCACGGACTCCTCGAGTTTT
>DATIXD010000043.1:0-14256 GCA_035518875.1 Methylococcaceae bacterium
CTGCGCACAATCGAGGCCTTAGACAGCGCCGGCGCGTTCATTCTCTGGCAGGCGTGGGGTGAAACCGTACCGCAGCGTGTCCGGATGCGCCCTGAACAGGAACGGATATTCAAGCGCTTGCAGAGCCACAGCAGCGTGCCAGCGTCTGCGGCGCCCCGCATCACCACGTTATACGAGCGCCTGTTCCGCGCGCTCGGAGTCTTTTTCGGCCAGCTGCTGGCTTGGGTGGCGCTGTTGGGTCAACTGTTGCTGGATCTGCGTCATTTGGTGCGTCATCCACGGGACATTCCCTGGAAGGAGATTTCCGCGGCCATCCACGAAACCGGTGGCCGCGCCTTGGGCATCACCGCGCTGGTGGGTTTCTTGATCGGCATCGTGGTCAGCTACCTGTCTTCGCTTCAGCTTCGGACTCTCGGCGCGGCGATCTACATCGTCAATATCCTTGGCCTCAGCATCATCCGCGAATTGGGGCCGTTGTTGGCCGCGATCCTGGTTGCCGGCCGTTCCGGTTCAGCGATGACGGCGCAGCTCGGCGTGATGCGCGTGACCCAAGAACTCGACGCGCTGGCGGCGTTGGGGATATCCCGCTCACTGCGTCTGATCTTGCCCAAAGTCGTAGCGCTGTCGATCGCGATGCCGCTCTTGGTCGTCTGGACCGATGTGATTGCGCTGATCGGCGGCGCTATTGCCGCTTTTTTTGAACTCGAGATCAGTTTGCACCAATTCGTGCTCAAATTGCCGAGCGCCGTGCCGGTGGTGAACTTCAACATCGGCCTGCTCAAAGGCGCCGTGTTCGGTCTTTTCATCGCCCTGATCGCCTGCCATTTCGGGCTCCGCATCAAACCGGACACGGAGAGTTTAGGCAAGGAAACCACCAATTCCGTGGTGGTGTCCATCACCCTGGTCATCCTGCTGGACGCGGTATTCGCCATTGTTTTCAAAGGAGTCGGACTGCGGTGACGAACGCGACCGTGATTCGTATGGAGCACGTCTGGACCTGCTTTGGCGAAGCAATAGTCCATCGGGACATCAGCCTGCACCTTGAACAAGGCGAGATACTGGGTGTGGTGGGTGTGTCCGGTTGCGGCAAGACGGTGCTCATGCGCGAGATGATTGGATTGCAATCTCCGAGCCGAGGCGTCGTGGAACTGTTCGGAGAACCCCTGCACGGCGTAAGCCCCGCACAGATGCAACAGCTGCGCAACCGTTGCAGCGTACTGTTCCAAAGCGGCGCGCTGTTCAGCGCCTTGAGCGTTTTCGACAATGTCGCGTTTCCTTTGCGCGAGCTGCGTTTCCTGGAAGAGGATCTGATAGGCCGGTTAGTGCTCATGAAACTGAGAATGGTGGGTTTGCGCCCGGACGATGCCTCGCTCATGCCGGCCGAATTGTCGGGCGGCATGGTCAGACGCGTGGCCTTGGCCCGGGCCCTGGTCATGGAACCCGAAGCGCTGTTTCTGGATGAGCCGACATCCGGTCTAGATCCCATTCTGAGCGAAGAATTTGTTAACCTGTTGAGCGAGCTTCACAAGGAACTTGGATTCACGGTGGTCATGGTCACGCATGATTTGCACACCCTTAGCGACCTATGTACGCAGGTGGCGGTACTTGCGGATCAGCAGTTGGTCGCGTTTGGGACCTTCGAGCAAGTGCTGGCCAACCCTCACCCATTCGTCCAGCGCTATTTTCATGGCAAGCGCGCGCAGCACGTCTTCACGGGAAACGGCTGATGAGCAAGGAGTCTTACGCACTGCTGACCGGTTTGTTTGTGCTCGTCCTGGGAGCCGCACTGGTCGGCATCACTATCTGGCTGGGCCATTACGGGGAGGAACGCGACACTTATATCGTCGCCACCCAGGGCTCGGTCTCCGGACTCAACACGGAGTCGACGGTGATCTACCGGGGAGTGGACGCCGGCAAGGTCGCGGCGATCGGCTTCGATCCCAAAGACCCGAAAACCATCCTGGTTCGGATCGAGGTCAACAAGGGGATGCCCATCACCCACGGCACCTATGCGAGACTGCGCGTTCAGGGCTTGACCGGACTGGCCCAGATCGAATTGAATGACACGGGCGAGAACCCGACGCCCTTGATCACGAGCAAACAGCATCCCGCCCGAATTCCCTTGCTCCCTTCCCTGGTAGACAAGCTGTCGGACGCCGGCGGAAACATCCTCTTGCATGCGGATGAGCTCATGGCCAGTCTGACCGATATGTTGAATGAGAACAACCGCGGACGCATACAGCGCATCTTGGCCAATATGGAGACGGCGACAGGACAGCTCGCCGGTCTCGAAGAGCGCATGGATGAAGCCTACGCCGCGGTGCGGGAGGCAAGCGAGGACGTACAGGGCGCCAGCGCGAAGGCGGTGAAAACCCTGTCCCGCATCGACGAGACGGCCGGGGATCTAAGGAAGCTAACTCGGCAGATACAGGCCTTCGCTGAAAACGCCGATACCCTCACGGCGACGGGTAAGATCGCCTCGGAAGCCGTGATGAAAACGACCCTGCCTCGGTTGAACGCGCTGTTGGAAGACTTGCAGTTGACGACCGCCCAGGTCAAAAAGGTTTCCGGCCTCTTGGAACAAAATCCCCAGGCTCTGCTCTATGGGCCTCAGGCTTCCGAACCCGGGCCTGGCGAGCCCGGCTATAGGGAACCCAAATGATGGTTTTTCGAGCACTTGCGCCGTCCGTTGCGTTGATGCTTGCCATCTCCGGTTGCAGCGTCTTTCCCCCACCGTCGCCGCCACCCGCGCTCCATGATCTGGGCCCCAGTGGGAATCGCGCCGAACCAACCCAGGCGACCTGGTCCACGGTTGAGGTGGATGCACCGCAGTGGCTGCAGGACGAACACATCCGCTACCGACTCTTGTACGCCGATCCGACCCGAGTGCGCCTCTATGCCCGCGACCAATGGCTGGCCCCGCCCCCCTCGCTGCTGGCGCAGCGCCTGTCCTTAGCCGGCGGCGGGCGCGGCTATCGGTTGCATATCCGGCTTCTGGACTTCGAGCAGACATTCGACGGACCGAAGAGCGCGCGGGTGATCTTGACGTTCGTCGCAAAGGCCGTGACGCCCGAGACCGGCCAAACCGCGGGTCAGCGGGTATTTCAGCTGAACCGCACCGCATCAAGCGCGGATGCCGCAGGCGCCGTGGCGGCTTTCGCCGCATTGGTCGACGAGGCGGTTATCTTGATCGGCGCATGGGTGGCGGAAATGCCCGCCTATCCAGAGGCTGAGGGCACGGCGGGACATTAAGCCACGATCATGATCTGGCTTCCGAACACCATCACGCTCACCCCAGTCGAAGCGATGGCCGCCGCCGCAGCTTGTGCGGCATGAATGTCAGGAAAGAATCCGAACAGAATTCCAGCTGTGCGATAGCTGTGTCCGTGATGAAGTTTGATTAGCCGCTCTAAGTTGTTCTTTGCAAAGTCAATCATAACGCCGTAACCGTCGTAAGATTATCCACCCCACTCCCCGAGTTCTTCCGCCTGGATATTCCCATCGACCCGGTGCGCGCCCGGTTACAAGGCAAAAAAAAGACCTACTGTGAAAGTAGGTCGTCAAGGAGGAGGTCGCTCGAAACCTGTCAACCGTTGGAGCCCGTTTTCCGGTATTGGTTCAAACAAAACACGATAGCGCCGCCGAAGGTAACGCCCACCATGAGGAACAAGACGAGCTCGACGAGAGTCATGGAAAACGCTCCGATTTTGGAAGTTTCGTTGACTTGAAGTTTAATTGAGCCTTGTCAATCTACAATAGGAATTAAATATAGACTCTGTTTCATACGATGAAACAATCAGCGTCGCTGCTGACAAACCCTACGCCGTTTCCAGATTGTCCAGGTAGCGTTCGGCATCAAGGGCGGCCATGCAGCCTGAGCCGGCGGAAGTGACGGCCTGGCGGTAAACCGAATCGGCCACGTCACCGGCGGCGAAAACGCCCGGCACGCTGGTCGCCGTGGCGTTGCCCTCGAGGCCGCTCTTGACAATGATGTAGCCGCCGCGCATCTCCAGTTGGCCGGCGAAAATTTCCGTGTTGGGGGTGTGGCCGATGGCGATGAAAACGCCTTCAAGCGCGATATCCTTGGTAGAACCGTCCTGCACATCCCTGATGCGCATGCCCGTCACGCCCCTGTCGTCGCCGAGCACCTCGTCCAGCACATGGTTCCATTCGACGCTAATATTGCCGTGTCTGGAACGTTCGATCAGCTTGTCGGACAGAATCTTTTCGGAACGGAATTTGTCCCGCCGGTGCACCACGGTAACGCGGGAAGCGATATTCGACAGGTATAAGGCTTCCTCTACAGCCGTGTTGCCGCCGCCGATCACCGCGACCGGCTTACCCCGGTAGAAGAAACCGTCGCAGGTCGCGCAGGCGGAAATGCCACGACCCTTGTAAGTTTCTTCGGACGGCAATCCCAGATAGCGGGCGGACGCGCCGGTGGCGATGATCAATGCGTCGCAGGTGTAAACGCCGGAATCCCCGGTCAGCTTGAAGGGTCGGGTCGACAAATCGGTGGTGTGAATGTGATCGAACACGACTTCGGTATCGAAACGCTGGGCATGCTTGAGCATGCGCTCCATTAATTCCGGACCTTGCAATCCGTGGGCATCGCCGGGCCAGTTGTCAACATCGGTGGTCAGCGTCAACTGCCCCCCCTGCTCAATGCCGGTGATCAATACCGGCTTGAGATTGGCGCGAGCGCCATAAATGGCCGCGGTATATCCGGCTGGGCCGGAGCCCAGGATCAGCAGCCGGCAATGCTTGGTTTCGGTCATGCACTTTCCTCGTTAAACTTGAGACAGGGGAATTCGGGTCGGCCCGTAGCGGAGCGGAGGGCATAACCCAAGATAACGGCAGTCGATTGTTGCGTTAGACTTCGCTAAGCCAACCCACGTTGGCGGATTAGTATGACCAGCCGGGGTTCGTCCGTAAAGTCTGCACTTGCTATAATCCCGGTAATTCTGAAAAATACAGACCGTCCTTATTTATCTGATTTGGTGAACATTTTGTCTCAAACGGACAACAAATTGCTGCCCACTACCGACCTCGGGGCGACCCTCAGCCGGGGTCTGCGCGAGGCCGCGCTGCTGACCTATATCGCGGTCGCCCTATTCTTCCTGATTGCATTGATCACATTCGATCTGGAGGATGGCGGTTGGTCCCACAGCGGCTCTGGCAAATCCATCGCCAATGGCGGCGGCGCGGTCGGCGCCTGGCTATCCGACTTCAGCCTCTCGCTGTTCGGCTTGATGGCTTATCTATTCCCGTTTCTCCTGGCCGGTTACGGTTATTCCCTCTACAAAGGCAAACACGCACAAACACCCGGCAATCTGTTGACCGGGATCGTGCGCTGGCTCGGCTTCATGGCCGCAATGGCGGCTGGGGCGGCGCTGGCCGACATTCATTGGGTGCGCGTTCCGCTCGCCCTGCCCGAAACCAGCGGCGGTATTATCGGCCAAGAAGTCGCTGATCTGGTGACGGGCGCGTTCGGCCATACCGGAGCTTCGGTGCTGCTGCTTACGGCGTTTCTCGCCGGCGTTTCCCTGTATACCGGCATGTCCTGGCTGGGATTCGTCGATGCCTTGGGCAAATATTCGCTGCTGGTCGTAAATGGCTTTTTCTCGGTATTCACCGGCATGCACCATGACAACAGCGCTGCCCAACCCGCCATCGAAACGCAGGGCAACGCTGACCGCGCGAAACCCCGACCGGTCAAGACCGAGCCGGTGGTCAAGCGCGCCGCGCAGCCGGCGGAGCCAATTGGACCGATCAGGACGCTGATGTCGGCGGCGAAAAAGCCGAAGCCGAAGGACTCACCCCGCGCCGTAGCCGGAGAACTGCCACCCCTCGAACTGTTGAATCAGAAGGCGGCCAGGATCAAGGGCTATTCGCAAGAAGCACTTGAGGAAATGTCGCGCCTGGTGGAATCGATCCTGCGTGATTTCGGCGTCGAGGTGCGAGTAGTCGACGTGCATCCGGGACCCGTCATCACCCGCTTCGAAATCCAACCCGCCGCGGGCGTGAAGGTCAGCCGCATCAGCGGATTGGCGAAGGACCTCGCACGGGCGCTGTCGGTCACCAGCGTCCGGGTGGTCGAGGTCATTCCCGGCAAGTCCGTGATCGGCCTGGAGATTCCCAACGAGGAGCGCGAAGTCGTGCTGCTCTATTCGGTGCTGGCTTCAGATCAGTACCAGCACGCCCATTCCCCGCTGACAATGGTGCTGGGCAAGGACATCGGCGGCGCACCGGTGGTGGCCAATCTCGCCAAGATGCCGCACTTGCTGGTGGCCGGTACCACCGGCTCAGGCAAATCCGTCGCCGTCAACGTCATGATCCTGAGCATGCTGTTCAAGGCCACGCCGGACGAAGTGCGCATGATCATGATCGACCCGAAAATGCTGGAACTATCGATTTATGAGGGCATTCCCCATCTCTTGACGCCGGTCGTGACGGACATGAAAGAAGCAGCCAACGCCCTGCGCTGGAGCGTGGCGGAAATGGAGCGCCGCTACAAGCTGATGTCCATGCTGGGCGTGCGCAACCTGGCGGGCTACAACCAGAAAATCAAGGAGGCGTTGGAAGCGGGCAAGTCCATCATCGACCCGACCTGGCGCCCCGACATGGCCGTGGCCGACGACGGCCCGCCGGCCTTGGGTCACCTGCCCCATATCGTCATCGTGATCGACGAATTGGCCGACATGATGATGATCGTCGGCAAGAAGGTCGAAGAGCTCATCGCCCGCCTGGCTCAGAAAGCGCGCGCGGCCGGCCTGCACCTGATCCTGGCGACCCAGCGCCCTTCCGTTGATGTGCTCACCGGACTGATCAAGGCCAACATTCCCACCCGCATTGCCTTTCAGGTTTCCTCGCGCATCGACTCGCGAACCATCATCGACCAGGGCGGCGCGGAAGCCTTGCTGGGCAACGGCGACATGCTGTTCCTGCCGCCCGGCACCGGCATCCCGATGCGCGCGCATGGCGCTTTCGTATCCGACCAGGAAGTCCATGACGTGGTGGAATTCCTGAAAAGCACGGGGTGCGCCAACTATATCGAAGAAATCACCCGCTTCTCCGAGGACGGCGGCGAGTTTTCGGTGTTCACGGGGACGACTGAAAGTGGCGAAGAGTCGGATCCCCTTTATGACGAAGCCGTGCGCTTCGTCACGGAAAGCCGCAAGGCATCGATTTCCAGCGTGCAAAGGCGCTTCAAGGTCGGCTACAACCGGGCGGCACGGATGATCGAGGACATGGAAAACGCCGGCATCGTCGGTCCCGCCGAAACCAACGGCTCGCGCGAAGTCCTAGCCCCGCCACCGCCGGAAGTCTGATCATTCCCCCGAAAAATCCACAACCCCTTGTTGCTCAACTCCTCTGGAGCGTGTGACTAATTTCGATGCGCGTGAATTTAAAAACTCTCGGCTGCCGCCTGAACGAGGCCGAACTGGAAAGCTGGGCGCAGCAACTTCAGGCCGACGGTCATCAGATCGTGCGGGACTGCGGTGATGCCGATCTGGTCATCTTGAACTCCTGCGCGGTCACCCAGGACGCGACAAAAAAGTCCCGGTACCTGATCCGTCAGGCACACCGGGAGAACCCTCGCGCCAAGCTGGTCGTCAGCGGCTGTTACGCGAGTCTCAACCCTGAGGAAGTCGGCGCCTCTCTGGGCGTGGATATGGTAGTGGACAATGCCGACAAGAGCCGACTGATCGAGATCGTGAGGGAGAAGCTCGATCTCACGAGCATGCCGGTCTTTTCCACCGAACCGGGCGAAATCTCCCTGTTCACCTTGGGACGCCAGCGCGCGTTCGTGAAAGTGCAGGACGGCTGCCGTTACCGGTGTACCTTCTGCATCGTCACCATCGCCCGCGGCGAGGAAAAGAGCCGCCCCATCCGGGAGATCGTCTCCGAAATTAACACACTCCATGGACAGGGCGTGCAGGAGGTCGTGCTGACCGGGGTTCACTTGGGCGGTTATGGGAGCGAGATAAATCTCCGGCTGGAACATTTGCTGGCGGTGGTACTCGAAAGCACGTCCATTCCGCGCTTGCGGCTGGGGTCGCTGGAACCTTGGGAGCTGACGGACGAATTCTTCGATCTTCTGCGAAACCCAAGGCTCATGCCCCATCTTCATCTGCCCTTGCAGAGCGGTTCGGACTCGGTATTGAAGCGCATGGCACGACGCTGCAAGACTGCCGAATTTGCCGAACTGGTCGAACGCGCGCGGCAAACCGCGCCTGATATCAATATCACGACCGATGTCATCGTCGGCTTTCCCGGCGAAACCGAAGAGGAATGGCAAGAAAGCCTGAAGTTCATCGAGCACATGGATTTCGGCCATATCCATATCTTCTGCTACTCCGCCCGCGAGGGCACCCACGCGGCAAGACTGGAGAACCAGGTGCCTCACCCCATCAAGAGGGCGCGCAGTCAGGCGCTGCAACGGCTCACGCAGAACTTCAAACGGAAGGTCCTGGGCCGTTTTCTCGGCCGGACGCTGCCGGTTTTGTGGGAAGACTCCAAGGAGACGACTGCCGACGGCAGACGCCGAATATTCGGTTACACGCCCAATTTCCTGCGGGTCGAGACTCTTGCCGACCCAGGGCAGGAAGTGACCAGCCGAATCGAACCTGCCACCCTGGGTTCCATCGCCCAAACCGGAACACATTTCATGGCCGAACTGACGTAAGTGGCCTTAGGTCGCCGTTCGCCGTAGGTCAGGATCGCCTGACTGAAGGCAAGCCCATGTCGGCAAAATAAAGCGTCGCGCCGATGACGGCGGCCGGCGGTATCATTACGTTCAACACCGGAATCGCCAGACCGAACATGACGGCGCCGCCGAACGCCAGCGTCTCGACGCGCCGTTTCCGAGTCAGCTCGCGCTGCTCGCCAAACCGAATCCCCCGAGCCTCCAAGGGATAAGACATGTATTCCAGGGATAGACTCCAAGCGCCGAACAACATCCATAAGAACGGCGCGATCAGATTGACGCCGGGAATCAGAAAAAGTGCCAGTATGGGCAGCGCCCTGAGCGCGAAATAAATCATCCGATGGCCTTCGGACGCCAAGCTATGGGTCAGCGCTTTCCCCCAAGCAATTTCCTTTGCGTAATATCCCGGCGTCTGACCCGTCAGCATTTTTTGCGCCTGTTCAGCCAATTGGCCGTAAAACGGCGAGCCGATTAGATTGGCCATCAGGGTAAAAGTGAAAAAGGCGATCATGAACAAACTGAGCGCGAACAACGGCCACAACAGCCAGCGCAACCAGTCCAGCCACGCGGGCATCAGCCAGTTCATCGCCGCCGAGAAATAATGGCTGGCCGTCCAAAAACCAACGGCATAGAGGATGACGTTCAACCCCAGGGGCAACCAGACATAGCGTCTTAAACCCGGACGCCACAACAATCCCAGACCGCGCAACAAGCACAAAGCACTGGCCAAAGGGCCAATGACCAAAACGTTCGCGTTTTTCAAGGCAAATCCTTTAAAAAGAACAAACCGGGATTCTTGCGCCCTGCCTCAGGAAACGAATCCGGAAGAGTCTGGCCACGTCATGCGAGGCTCATGGCTCCGCCTCATCGACACGTCGCTAATTTGACGTCTTGAACAGGGAGGGGTTCATGCCGTGCCGACTCAACAGCCGATAGAACTCGGTCCTATTGCGCTTGGCCAATTTCGCCGCTTGCGTCACATTGCCGTTGGTCATTTGCAGAAGACGGATCAAATAATTCCTTTCGAACTGATCGCGCGCATCCTGCAAGGACTGGAACGACGTCGGTTCGTCCCGCAAGGCCCTTTGAATCAGCGTGATGGGAATTAAGGGCGTGGAAGACAGTGCGACGGACTGCTCCACGACATTGCGCAGTTGCCGGACATTGCCGGGCCAGTCGGAATTGACCAGACATTCCATCGCCTCGGGGGAAAACCCCTTCACCCGGTCGCCGTAGCCGTCCGACAGCTCCCTAAGGAAGTACATGGCCAACAGGGAAATATCCTCGCGCCGCTGGGCCAGTGGCGGCAACTGGAAGGTCACGACATTGAGGCGGTAATAAAGGTCTTCCCGGAAACTGCCCTCCTGCATCGCCTTATCCAGATCGGTATGGGTCGCCGAAATGATCCGCACGTCGACCTCCTCATCCTGGGTCGCGCCGACCGGACGCACCCTCATCTCCTGGAGGGCCCGCAGCAACTTGACCTGGATCGATTTCGGCATGTCGCCGATTTCATCCAGAAACAGCGTGCCGCCGTCCGCTGCGCGAAACAACCCCTGATGATCGCGAGTGGCGCCGGTAAACGCCCCTTTGCGATGACCGAACAGTTCCGATTCGAACAGGCTTTCCGGAATGGCGCTGCAATTGACCGCGACGAAAGGTCCGTCCTTGCGCGTGCTGGCCTCGTGAATCGCCCGGGCGAGCAGCTCCTTGCCCGTCCCGCTCTCGCCGCCGATGAACACGCTGGCCTTGCTTTGCGCCACGCGGTGCGCCTGACTGAGCAATTCTTCCATGACGGGACTCTGGGTGATAATCCGCGCGCGCCATTCCTCCGAGCCGTTTATGGCATCGCTGGTGTGGCCAATCCGGATGGCGTCGTTCACCTGCTGGACCAGCACGTTTTTGTCGACCGGCTTGGTCAGGAAACCGAAAACACCCCGCTGAGTCGCGGCGACCGCATCACTGATAGTTCCGTGGGCAGTTAGAATGATGATCGGCAAAGTCGGATATTGTTCATGCAAGGCGTCGAACAACGCCATTCCATCCATGCCGTCCATGCGCAGATCGGTCACAACCACATGGGGGCGGAATATTGCCATACGGGAAAGAGCGGCGACGCCACTCCCCACCGTATCCAGTTCGAACCCGGCGGCAGTCAGCCGAAGCGCTAGCAGACGCAGAAGATCCGGATCGTCATCCACCAGCAAAACACGTTTTCTCGATTCGCTCATAAACTTAATGGCCTTTAGACCCGCCGAGATTCTGTTCGATTGATTTGAGGGCATCCAGTTTATCCTTCAAGGCCTTCAGTTCGCTTTCGCGCAGTACCAAATCGCTCTCGCAGCTCGACAAGTCGCTCTCACAATTTTTGGCTTCGCTCTCGAAGGTAATCAGCTCGCGCTTCCTTTTTCGCGCCTGTTGCTGGGTAAACTTCAAGTTCAAGTCTAGGGATTTTTTCTGCTCGATTTCGCCCTCCAGGCGAGCCCTCATGGCCTCCTGGAAAGTCAGAAAATGCCGTACCCGCTCATCCTTGATCTCAGATTGACGGGCTTTCAAGGTTCCCGAAGTTTCGCGGATATCGCCGCAAGATTCGGTGAGGAGCTGTGCAAGAAACAGATGCAGGCGCAAACCCAGGCTTTGAACGGGAAGGTTCAACTGCAGCAACTCTTTGCATTCGGCGAGTCTCCGATCAGGCGTCAATGCTGCAAACTCGCCACCGAAGCGCAACAACGCATCTGCATCTTCGCCCGAATATCTCGCGTTAGGTGGAACCGGCGGGGGTGCCCGGGTCTCTTCCTTATGCCAGACGGCGCATCCCGCCAAGAAAAAAGTTACGGTTGCTAGGGCCACGCTTGCCGTTAATTTCATTTATTTGTTCTATTTGAGGGGAATTTTGACACTGATACGGGCGCCGGTTTTACCCCCGCGTGGCTCTATGACTTCCACCTTGCCATGGTGACTGGCGACGCATTCACTGACGATGGCAAGCCCGAAGCCTGTTCCCTTCACCCCGGCCGCCCGCGCCGCCCGGCCTTGAAAGAAGGGTTCAAAAACGTGAAGACGTTCGTCCGGATCGATTCCCGGACCATTGTCTTCGATTTCAAGCTCCATGTGACCGCCAGTCTTGCGGAGCATGATGCGAATATCTCCGCCCACCGGAGAATATTTGATCGCATTCGACAACAAGTTATCGACGATCGTTCTTAATTGGTCGGGATTGCCAAGCATCTCGACCACCCCGATCGAGTCCTTGATTGCCAGTGACTTGGCGCGCAGCCGGATTTGGTAATCCTCGACCAGATTCAGCACCAACTCCCGCATGTTCACGCGTTCTAACTTGCGTTCGCCAATCTGGGCGTTGACTTGGCTGTAATTGATCAATTCCGCTATCAATGCATCCAGCTTCTGGGTATTGCTGACCATGATCTGGGCGATCTCTTTCTGCTCGGGATTCAATTCACCCACCACCTCGTCCGCCAGTAATTCGGTGCCTTCGTGGATAGTCGCCAGGGGTGTCTTGATGTCATGGGAGACATTGCGCATGAATCGTTGCTTGGCCTCTTCCAGATTGTTCAAACGGCTGCGCAGCCACTCCAACCGCTCTCCCAAAAACTCCAAGTCCCGGGGACCGAGGACCTTGATCGGCTGAGCGAAATCTCCGGCGCCAAGGCTTCTGATGGAATGATCCATCTGACGAATGGGGCGTATGATGATATAGATGAAAAAGCTGATCAACGCCACGGAGACCGGCAACAATATCGCCGACTGGATGAGCAAACGCCTTTGCACTCCCCGCGACCGGGTCGCCAGATCGTTGGCTTCCTGATCGACAAGCTCGGCGTAGCGGCGCGATATTTCGCGGGCTTTGGTGTTCAAGTCCTGAAAATGCTCGACCGTTTTCGGCATTCTCTCCTGCTCCAGCGTCACCCGCTGGAGATGCGTTTTCAGCTTCCCGACTTTATCGGCGTTATCAGGTTTTGCCTCTTGACCGGCCGTGGGGGCAACGATCCATTCATAAGCGTTCTGTTCGTCGGACTCCAACTGTTTGAGCGCTCCAGCCAAGCTTTCCGATTCGGTGAGATTAAGCAGATTCGCCACAACCTCCCCGAACTGCCGGTGACTTTCCTCATAAGTCTGGCGTGCGGAGGCATCCTCCAGCACCAGATATTGCCGCCCTTTGCGCTCCGATTCGGTCAACCTTTCGAGCAACATCCGACTTTTTTGGGCTTGTTGCGCCACTTGGTAAACGGCCTTCTGCGACAGAATCGCCAACTCCTCGACGGCGAAAACCGCCGATACAATCGCCAGCACCAACGGCAGCACGGCGAGCGCATATCCGATCAGTACGAGTCTTCCCAGGGGATGGGAACGAAACAGGTTGGTCAGGAAAAACATTGATCTGCCCTTGCGGGCGTTATTGGCGTCGTATGGCGAAGCACAAGGGGATGAGTGTTTTATTGAATCGCATCGGTGTTGATTTTATCCTGTTTTGACTGAATAGGGGCGACTCGCGCTGCGGAAATCGGGTCGGAATGTAGAGAGGGCTGTCCGACCCCGTGTCGGAGCCCAAAACTGCGGACCCAGACCGAGCCTTGACTTCGCCTCCCCAAGGGATGGGATTGCAAAGGGTACGCAAATTCATGCAAAAGGGATTGGTATTAGGCGCCGGCACCATCGGTTCGCTGATTGCCGGCCTACTGGCACAGACCGAAGACTACGCCGTACCCCTCGCGGACCCCGATGAAGCCGTCGTCATGCGCGTTGCGGCGGAGCTTGGTCGGCACAACCTCAGTCCCTATCCCGGACATTGCGAAAAAATCCAATACCTGATGAAAGACCTCAAGCTCGACAAGGACCGCCCAACGCTGAAGCGCATTTTCGAAAGCGCCATCCCCAAGACCATTCAGGACGTGGTGCTGATCTACGGGTCCGTCAGCGGCAAATAGCGCGGCGAACTGTACGAACAAAACTACGTGAAAAAAATATCCCCAGACCATCGGAGGAAAGCTCTGGCCGGTCATTCAGATTACCACCGCTTCGGCGTTTTGCGCGGTCGTGGATCGGCTGTTAGGTCCGGGCGCGCTGTACAAAGGATTCGTGACCCACCAAACCTTCGGCTTAAAGGAGATTTTGGAAAACCGCTTTGGGCCGTATTATCGATGACGAAGTGGGCTGGTATGAGCGCAAACACACCCGGAACATCACGACGATCGCCCGTAGGTGACGCGATAAACACTGCCGGTATAATCGTCAGAAATATAGATCGCTCCGTCCGCCCCCTCGACCACGTCTACGGGACGGCCGATCACGTCCTCATTCATTTCGAATCCGGTGATGAACTTGCGCTCGGAGATCTTTCCGGCCTCGTCGAAATGGAGCGAGACGACTTCATAGCCCTGCTTCTCGGTGCGGTTCCACGAACCGTGCAGGGTAACCAGGGCTGACCCCCGGTATTCGGCGGGCCAATGGCTTCCCCGCAGGAAGGCGATGCCGAGTGGAGCGGTGTGGGCCAGGAACTCGTGGACGGGCGGCAGGCTTTCCTCGAT
>DATIXD010000044.1:0-19809 GCA_035518875.1 Methylococcaceae bacterium
AACGATACGCCGGCCGCCGCCATGTAAGCATCTCCAATGGTCTTGATCTTCTCCAGGCCATGTCGATCAGCCAGTTCATCAAAAGCCGAGCTCGGCCTTCGGCGGCGGAGGGTCGTGCGGCCGAAGATTGGCGCAACCGGCCAGTGCCACGACCAGATACATCGGAAAACCGATAGCTTTGATCATTCAAAATCTTCCTTTACCGGATCAAGAGCCCGCTTCTTCGAACCTATGCTGGGCAGCGGCGCCGCATCTTTCCAGCCGGCAGGCATCCGGCCCGGTGGGAGTGAAACGCTAGCTCACGGTTCATCGGGGCCGCGCCTCCGCCGCCCATTGGGACCTCAGTTGGTTCAGGGCAGGGTCTCCCGGCGCGCGTTTCAGAGCCGCCACGACCACCGCCCGCGCCTCGCGGGCATGACCGGTGCTGTCGAGAGCCACGGCGTAGACATAGGCGAAGCGCGCATCGTCCGGCGCCAGTTCCGCCGCGCGCTTGAGCGAGACCAAGGCCGCTACCATGTCCTTCCGCCGCACCTGCAACAGCCCCAGGCTGTGATGCAGGGCCGCCGATTTCGGCTGTCGGGCCAGTCCTTCCCGCAGCAGGGTTTCGCCCTCGGCGTCACGGCTCATTTGCCGGTAGAGATCGGCGAGATTGGTGTAGGCGGGCACCCAACCGGGGCTGAGCGTCAGCGCCTCGCGGTAAGCCGCCTCAGCTTCCGCAGATTCGCCGCGCGCTGCGTGGAAATTGCCCAGGTTCACCTGCGCACCCGGTTCGTCGGCATTCAATCGCTGGGAAGCGAGATAATCATCGGCCGCCTTGCGGAAATCCGCCCGTTCGCCGGACGGGACCTTTTCTGCGGGTATCCCGGCCAGCCCGCCCGCCACCAGTGCCCGCACTACCCGTACCGGATCGCGCAGCAGAGTGTGGGCCAGCGACCAGCGCCGCTCGGGCGGCAGCGGGTCCAAGGCTTCGACCGCGGCGGCACGCACCCGCGGGTGCGTATCGGCCAATGCCTCGGCCAGTGCCGGCAGTGAATCCGGGCTCAGCCAGCGACCCAATTCCGCCGCTGCCGTGGCTCGCGCGATGGCAGGCTGGCCTTTTTCGCGCAGCAGCGCCACCAGCCTCGCCTCGGCGTCGGCGGCTCCGGCGCGCGAGGCATGCAGGGTTTCGGCATAGCCCTGGTAACCCTTGGGATCATGGCCGTACCACTGTCGCAACTTGTCCGCCGCCCAGCGCGCCGGTTTCTTGGCATGGCAACCGGTACAGGCATTGGGCGTACCGAGCCGTGCCGACAGGTCCGGGCGCGGAATGCGGAAGCTGTGGTCGCGGCGGGGATCGACGACCATATAGTTCTTCACCGGCATGTGGCAGTCGACGCAATTGGCGCCGGCAGAGCCCGCGCGATGGAAGTGATGCCTCCCGGTATCGTACTTTTCCGCCCCATGGCATTGCAGGCAGACGCCGTTCCCCTGCACCCGCAGTTTGAGGCTATGCGGTTCGTGGCAATCGCTGCAGGTCACGCCGGCGTGGTACATCTTGCTTTGCAGGATCGAGCCGTATTCGTAGACCTCGCCGTCAATCTGGCCGTCGGCGTGGTATAGCGTCTCCTGCAACAGCGAGGGCAGATGGGTGTCCATGAGCGGCTGCCCGTACCGGTAGTCGGCGAACAGTTGGGCGCGCCGGGAATGGCAGCGGGCACAGGTCTGGATTTCCTTTTCGGTGTCGCGCGGTGGGCTTCGATGCGCGTTGTCCGATTGCGGGTCGATGGACCAGTGAATCCCCTTGCGTTCGTCCAGAAGGACAGCCAAACCCTTGGTTTTCGGATCGATGCGCTCGAAGCCAGGGTTGCGCTCGGCGAAGGCCACATGCTGCGAACCGGGGCCGTGGCAGGCTTCACAAGCCACATCGATCTCGGACCAGGTGGTGTGATAGCTCCGACTAGCCGGATCGTAGTTCTTTTGCAGATTGGTCGAATGGCACTCGGCACACATGTAGTTCCAGTTCTGCGAAAGTTTGGTCCAGTGCAGCTCGTCGGTGTGATCGATTTTCTCGTTCGGATAAAGATGAAACCAGCGCTGGCCGCCCTGTTCCTTGGGGTGGCTGTCCCAGGCAATGGAAAGCGCCTGGAGCCGGCCGCCAGGAAGCTCCACCAAGTATTGCTGCAGCGGCGTGAAACCGAAGGTGTACTTGACCTCGAAATCGGCGAGCTTTCCGTCCGCACCGTCGGTGCGCACTAGGAAGCGTCCGTCTCGGCGGAAGAACCGCGACACCACGCCGTTCTTTCGGAACTCGGCATCGCTGAAATTCCCCAGCACTGTCCGTTCATTCGCCTCCTGCATGGCGAGGTCGTGGTGCGAACCTTGCCATAGCCGGTCCTGCTCCGCATGGCAGCCAATACAGGCCGCCCGGCCGACGAATTGCGGCTCGGGCAAGGGAGATGGGACCGTTTCGACCACAGGTTCTGCCGGCCGGTCTTTGCGCTCCTCCGGCGCGAGATGGTGCCACAACATGCCGGTGACGAGTGCCATGATTGCGGCGGCAAGCAACATCCCGGATCGGATGTGCAGATTTTTCATTTTGTCTTTTCCATCCGCAAAAGGTCCGAAATGCGGATGCCCACCAGAACCTCATCAATTTCCATGATCTCGTTCGTCACCGTTTTACCCTGTGCTGCAATAATAGGTCGGTTGCGGGTCGGGCCATCCCTTAATGTTCAATCAAGGAATCGCACTTTTCCGGTGTTGAGCTCATAAACGGCCCCTACCAGGGTCACGCGCTTTTCCTGTAGCGCCCGTTTTGCCCCCGGCAGAGCATGTAGTTGCTGCATGGACCAGCGGACGTTGGCCTCCACGGCGGAATGCAGCAATGCTTTCCGCTCCAGTTTCAGGTCGAGCTTCGTGAGTCCGGGCTCGATCAATTGAATCAGCGATTCGATGTGTTCGAGTTCCCTGGTCTGACGGAGCATCTCTTCCACGGCGGCGGTGACGGCTCCGCAACCCTCGTGGCCCATCACGACCACCAGAGGGGTATGCAGATGGGCCACGCCGTATTGCAAAGTGCCGAGCACGTCTTCGGCGATGATGTTGCCGGCCAACCTGATGGTGAAGAGATCGCCGAACCCCGCATCGAAGACAAGTTCGGGCGGCACGCGCGCATCGCTGCAGCCGAGAACAGTAGCGAAAGGCTTTTGGCCCTCGACCAGCAGACTGCGCCAGGAAGCGCTTTCGTGCGCATGTCTTGGCGTTTCCTCCATGAAGCGCCGGTTGCCGTTCTTCAGGCGGACCAAGGCCTCGTCAGCATTGCGGGGATAAGGTTCCGTGTCGATGGCACCGGAGCGCGGGGCTTCGGCCGCCAAGACCGTGCCCATACCCAGCCCCAAGCAACCGGAGCCGATCAGCCATTGTCTTCGTGTCATGCCAGAACTTGTCATGTTGATTCGCTCCAAAAATTACAGTTCAGTTTTTCAAGGTTCGTCATGCGTAATGCGCGTACCCGCACTGACTGCCCGGCCGGCGGCATTCTCACGCGTAAGGTGAAACGGCAAATCAAGATAGGATCAAGCCGGACCTGGCGAAGTTCAAGGCATCAACCGATGAACGCCTCCTTCCGGCGATCTGCGGGTCAGCAATCGGCGGCTTCAGCCCCGATGGTTCGCATTTCTCCCGGCAAACTCTCGATGTGCAAGGTCTGCGTTGGAAAGGCAAACCGCACTTCCATGGCTTGGGCCAAACGCAGGATGTCCAGGAGAATCCTCTGCCGCTCCACGAGCTCGGACATTCTATCGGGCACCTTCAAAAAGAAGTTCATCAGGATATCCAGGCTGTGAGGCCCGAGATCATTGAGCACAACCTGGATGATATCCTTACGGGTATTCGGGTGGGTTTGAATGATGTGCCGGATGCCTTCGACAAAATCCTCGATTTTCCTCGTAGGCGTGTCGTAAGTCAGGTTGAGGACCGTTTTCACCTGTCGGTACGCACGCAATTCCATATTATCGACCGTGCTGCTCACCAATTGGCTGCTGGGGATGGTTACGAGGGAATCGTAGAAAGTGCGGATGCGGGTGCTGCGAAAACCAATATCCTCGACGGTCCCCTCCAATTCCTTCACTTTGATCCAGTGACCAATAGCGAAGGGCTTTTCGACCATGATGATGATGGAGCCGAGCAGGTTGGCCAGGGTTTGCTGCGCGGCCAAGGCGACGGCAAGACCGCCGACGCCGAGCCCGGCCAACACCGAGTAGGCAGGCAACCCGACTCGATCAGCCCCCGCGACAAGGATCGCGATCGCCAGCACGATGGTCAGAAGCCGCAGTACAAGCCGGATGAGTTGGCTGTCGATGCTGCTGACACGCAGCCTTTCGTGGGCGATCATACTCTCCGCGATCGCGCCGCCGGCCACCCAGATCGTCCACGTGAGGGCAAGAAAAAACAGGGTCCACAGGGACAGCGTAACCACTTGGTAGACGGCACCCGAAATCCGCAGAACGTCGGCAAGAATCAACGCAACGGCCGGTGTCACCATGACCAGGCTGAATGGCCGGAGCAAATCCGCCCATCGTCCGGCGGACGTTGCCCGCCCGGCCCAGTGACGGCTGAGACGGTAGCAGAACAGAATGACGGCAAAGCCGGCAACGAAAACTGCCACGATACCGAACCAGCGCCACAGCGGCTGATCGATAAACGTCGCTTGAGTCCACTGGGGCACATTGAGCACCCAGCGGGGCGGCACCACTTTGTCCAATGCGAGCGCCACCCCGGTGGGCACATACTGGGACCACCCGTACCAGCCGGCGGATGCGCCGGGCCTGTAGGGAAGGTCCTGCACCTTGAGGTAGAAGTCGGGGAGACGACTCACCGTTTCCGGGGTAAACAGGTACTCACCCGCCCGCGGCCCTTTCTCGACCCGCGCGATCCGGATTTCGGAACCCGGGAGGGTCCAGCGCTTGAATTCTGCCGCGGCCATCGCCTGCGCGTCGGGAACGGATTCGATGGGCGGGAGATCGATGCGGTCCAGGATTTCCTTCAGTTGTATGGCCAGTCGCCGTGAGGATTCGCGAGCAGTGGCGGGCGGCAACTCGCTCAAGTCCAGTGTCCGTTGGGCCGATTCCAGGTAGTGGAGCGTGCTCTGAACGGCGGCCACGTCCTCAGGCGACAGGTACAGCTTCGAGGAAGCCAGGTACGACTGCATGCGCCCATATGCCGTCGCATAGCCCTCGTTCATGAATTCCAGGAAGCCTTGGAGGGTCGTCCTCGGGCTGGAGGTATCGATGGGTTTGAGCGGATTCGCCTCACCGGCGCCGGCGGGACTGCCCATGAGCTGGAACACCCACAAAAGCACCGCAGCGATACAGGACTTCCGGACGAAAAATGATCGGCTTGTTTTCGTCATCATGTGGCTCACTTTACCACTCTGGTCGATCATGATCGGCACCTCTCGTTGACGACAAATCCTGCCGGGCTGAACAGCCTATGCGGGTGTCCTTCGATTATCGCACCGGTATGGTCAGTGTCGGACCTGTCGATTTGGCGGCACCGGATTGCAAGCGGAACAGCTGGGTCAGGAGCATGAAGGTGGACTTCGACTCCAGATCATTGTCCGCCAGATAGAACCAGTAGCCTCGGTAGGGAATGGCGACAAAAGCCATGTCCGGCTGGTCTTCGCTTTGGCGGATGTGAAAAAGCCTTCCCCCGGCTGTTCTACCCCAGTCGAACTCCGATCCGTCCTTGTTCCGAGTGACGGTCGCCAGGCCCGCTTCCTTGTGGGATTTTGGCGTATCCACATGCTGGGACAGATAAAAGAAGATACTCATGAGCGGCCGCGTGCGAATCGAGATGGTGTCCGGGCGGAGTCGCAGAAAGTCGCTGTTGGCCTTGTAAACCTCAAGCTCCTGATCCAGTCCCAGCAATTGTTTGATTTCCCAAATCGCTTCACGGTACTCCGGGGACGACCTGATTTCCAGTTGGGGTTCTTTCGTGACTTGATCGATACGGGGGATGATAAGTTCTTCGTTAACCACCTCCTCGAAGAGCTGCAACAGCCGATTGAACCGGTAAAACCCATGAACGAACCGGCAACGTCGACGGGATGAGCACCATAAGCACTCACCCAGCAGGCGACTTGATCAGCGTGGTGGCAGTCTGTCGCCGGTCTGGGCGATGATCGCGTCGGCGACATCGCGGCTGAACAGGGCCAAAGCCCGGTTCATGGCGGCAACCGTGGCGTTGTAACTGTCCCCCGATGGACGCTCCCGGTAGCGCGACTCCCGGGAAACCAGCTCCTTCCCGCCATCACCGCTGAGGATGCTCCAGCGCGTGCTCAATACCGTTTCCCCGCCCTGGGTGTGGTCAAATCGGGTGACTTTCACCGCGACCTGAAAATCGATGGGGGTCGACCGTTTCCACGGGTAAGTGGCTATCTTTTTACTCGGAAGCAGCACGGCCAGATTTTCCGCCAGCACCTGGGTTGCGTTGTCCTTGAGCGGTTCGGCCCAGTTATCAAACTCCGCCAGATTCAACTCGTTCTGGCCGGAACGCGTGACGATCTGTGGCCTATCCAGGTAATCCGGAAGCTCCAAAGGTCCTACCCCTACCGCGACATCCTTGCCGGCGCCCGAGGGAATCGACGCGGCATCCGGGAGGGTGGACAGTACATAGAACCGTGTGGGCGGGCTGCTGCAGCCGGTGACCAGCAACAGGCAGGCGTTCATCAACACAAAGGCCATTCCAAACCGTGATCTTTTCATTTCTTGGCTCCGCCTTTGCCGTGTAGCAAGGCTTCCGGGTGACGTTCGAGATAATCGCTTAATGACCGGATCGAACGGGCGGAAGCCGCCAGTTCCTCCAGCGCGTTGCCCACGTCCACCGCCATCGGCGAACCCGGTTCCAATTGCTCCAGGGTTTTTACCGCCGACCCCAGACTTTTTTCCACGCCGGCGGTGAGCTTGACGATTTCCCGGTCCGCCGTCTGCGCCAGTTGGTGGACATCCTTCAGCACCGTGTTCATGGAACGGACGGCTTCCTTCATCTCCGGGTCATTCATCATACGATTGGTACCCTGCACGGTTCCCAGCAATTCATCGCCGATCTTGTCGAGCGGTAGTCGCTTCAACTTCGCCATGATTTCCGTCACGCTGGCCTGCAATTCCTCGGTAATCGATGGCAGGGTCGGAATCTCCGGTTGCTCTCCGCCGTAGACCAGGCTCTTGGGCGGACTATCGGGATAAAAATCGAGATCCACATAAAGCTGGCCGGTCAATAAACTGCCGGTCTTGAGCCTCCCCCTCAGGCCCCGCTCGATCAGCTTTTCGAAGACCGGGCGCCGGCCGGCCGCCACTTCGGCCTGATGGAGTGCCTTGAACTTCTCAAATTCGGCCTCGGAAATAATTCGATCGGCATCGATGTCGAGAAAAACGGGAATCCGAAGCCTGTTGTTCTCGACGTCGAACACGAACTTGATATAAGTCACGGTACCCACCCTGATCCCCTTCAGTTCCACGGGTGCCCCGGCACTCAGCCCGCGCACGGAATCGTCGAAATACATCATGAAGGGCACCCTATAGAAATGAGTGCCCTCGGCGATGCTGGCGAAGTCTTTGTACAGGAAAAACCTGGACCCGGGTTCACTGGGTTTGGCTTTCGGATCATCCAGGTCGGGTGTATAGAAGCTGATACCGCCGCCCAGCAGACTCAATAAGGAACCGACCTTGAGATTGAAACCCTGAGAGCTCATCGAGGCTTCGATTCCGCTCGTCTGCCAGAAGCGGGAGCCTTCGTGCACCAACCGGTCGTAAGGCGCATTGACGAAAATATCCACCAGCACGTCGCGTTTATCCTCGGCCAGGGTGACTCCCACGACCCTCCCCACCTGGATATCACGGAAATAGACCGGCGTACCGTCAGTCATCGAACCGGCATTATCCGCCATCAGCATGAAGTGTTGGCCGGGTGTGCCGGCGCTGATTTTGGGCGCGTGATCCAGACCGTTAAATTTCCGTGCCGGCTTGCCCTTGGCGAACTCCACGGCGATGTAATGTCCCGCGATCAGCGTATCCAGGCCGGACACGCCGCCCAGCCCCAACTGTGGTTCGACGACCCAGAATTTGGTGTCCTTCCCGAGTTGCGATTCCACATGCTTGTCAAGCTTGGCGGTAACGACCACCTGGGACAGGTCCTCGCTGAGGACCACGGTTTCCACGGTTCCGACTTCCACCTCCTTGTACTTGATCTTGGTCTTCCCCGCCTCCAGGCCACCGGCGTCCTTAAAGATGATGGTGATCGTCGGACCTTCCTCGCTTAGGGTCTTGTAAGCTAGCCAGAGGCCGATAAGGAGAGCCACCAGGGGTATAAGCCAAACCAGTGGAAGTCCGCGGGATTTTTCCACCAGCAACTCGGGTGTTTCGCCAGTCGGCGGATGGTTTTTCTCGGCTTCAGGCGGTTCGGCGCCAGGGGTTTCATTCATGGTCGTTTTCCAGTGCGTCCCAAATCAAACGAGGATCAAAGCTCATGGCGGCAAACATGGTGGTCACGACAACGCCGCCAAAGGCTACGGCGCCCGGTCCTGCATCGATGGTGGCGAGGGAACCGAGTTTGACCAGGGCGACCAGGATCGCAATGACGAAGATATCGATCATCGACCAGCGCCCGATGGATTCGGTGAGCCGATACAGGATCGTGCGCTCGCGTGGCCGCCATCGTGACTTGAACTGCACCGAAAGCAGCAGATAGGTCAATACCAGTAGCTTTAATACGGGAACGGTGATGCTGGCAAAAAAGACCAGCAGGGCCAGCGGCCACATGCCTCCCAAGAGCAGCTCCTTGACGCCGCTCAATATGGTGTCCGGCTCTCCGCGACCGGACATGGTCACGGTCATCACTGGCAGCAGATTCGCCGGAACATAAAGAATGTAGGCGGTCAGCGTCAGCGCCCAGGTACGCTTCAGACTGTCGGGCTTGCGTACATGCAGGGGGGCGCCGCAGCGCGGGCAGCAGGGGTGAGGCGTGGTCGCCCGGCTGAGCTGATGGCAGGTGTGGCAAAGCAGGTATCCTCTGCGTGCAGCCGTGTTAGGACTTGTCTTCAAAGGGGCCCCCCAGTTTTTCCCAAATCTCGTGGTCGTCCAGGGAGGCGTCAGTGGCGGCCATGAACAATATCAGCGCGGCGAACGAGTAAAGCGCAATCCCGGCTTGAATCGTGGCAAGATCTTTCAGTTTGACGATGGCGACCAGGATACCGAGCATGTAAACCTCGGTCATGGCCCAGGGGTGTAGGGTTTCGAAAACTCTGAAAACCTGTACGGCTTTCGGCAAGCGAAAGTTCAGTTTCAGCGGCACAAGCACGTAAAAAATGCACAGAATCTTGAGCAGGGGCGCCAGGATGGTGACCACGAAAACCAGCACCGCGATCTCCCAATACCCCTGATCATAGAGTTCTCTTACGCCGGAGATGATGGCGCCGGACTGGACGCGGCCACCGATGTTCATTCGCATCAAGGTGTTGAGATTGGCCAGCACGAATAAAAAAAGGCTGGTGAGGGCCAGGGCCAGCGAATAATCCAGGCTGTGGCCTTTGCGTTCGAACAATGTCGCCCCGCAACGCGGGCATCGGGCCTTCTCACCCTTGTTCAGGCGCGGCTGAGGGAAAAGCAGGTCACAGTCATGGCAGGCGACGAACTCCGTTGCCTTGTCTACTCCTTGGTGCGTGTGTGGCTGCATCGACAGGTTTTCCTCGATGGAAACGAAGGATCCGGCAGGCTATGACATTACCAGAAACCGGTCATACCGATGAAGGGTCCGTTCAAGGTCGCGTTGGTCTCCACTACGCCGCCCTTGTCGACGTTGTAGCGCAAGGCTTTATAACCGTGGGAATGTGAAGAAGGTCGTTCGGTAGCCCAGCGCGCCCATGACGGCGCCGGTAAACTTCACGTCCTGAACGCCAAACCCACCGATGTTGCCATCTACGAGAACAACCCAATGGGGCGTGAAGCCGACCATGAAGCGACACCATAATCCATGATACCCAACTCGCTGTTAATGCCCTGACTGATCCGGTCGAACCTGGGTTTGAGTTCCAAATTCATGTAGTTGCCATCCAGGTAGAAGCCATAGCGCTCATAGTGGGCTTCCAGGCGCCCCATGAAGCCGATAGGAAAGCTCCTCAAGTTATCGGCGACGTCAATGAAACTGGCGTCGACTGACTGATCGGCCCTGCCGGGAAATTACCTTTCACTCCCGCCAACCACAGATAAAGCGTGAGGTTGAAGGCTTTCGTAACTGGACTTCGCTGAAGCAGCTCCATCGGCCGTCGTTTCTTCAGCCTGGGCGCAACCTGAGAAAGAAACGGCAACGATCAGCGTGAGGATCAACCGATGACTGAATGGTCTCTCCTGTAAACGACGGATCATGTCTTGCGTCCTCTAGTGGTTGTTGGTCCTGAAATGAATCGCTATTTTAGAGCTTTGCCGCCAAACCGAGATCGACGTGGCAGTTGGTCATGCCCTCGGACTCGGAGCTTCCGCATTTCATCGTTGATACTGAACACCATCGCGGAGCTTGGCTCCGCACCCCCAAATTCACGGTGTTTCATCAGTGCTACGCTTCTCGCTCGCCGATGGAATGAAAGCCGGCGGCGTCTTCTGCCACGGATAACCCTTCGCCGCCATTCGGTATCCTGTGTCGAAGAGCTGCCGCATGTATTCGGTATCGAAATCTTCCTTGTGCGGGGCGTTGAAACTCGGCGGAATGTAGGCCAGGTTGTAATCGACGCCATCGCGTTGGGTGGTCGCATAGATCCGATACAGGTCGCCGACGCCCTGGAACTGGATCAGGGAAGAGATGGCCCGTGCGGCGATGCTCATGGTGTTACGCTCCACCTGTGCCCACTGCGCATCCAGCCGCGCGTTGCGGATGAGGTAGAGCCTGCGCTCGCGCTGGATATGGTTTTCACGCGACAGTTCCTTCAATCGGATGGAGGGGGGATAGGCAAACACCTGTGCCACCGCACCGCCGTCCACATGCATTTCCTGATAGGGCTTGCCATCCGCCTCGACGTCAATCATCACGGGCGGGAAGGCGCCGGGGATGGCCGCGGAGGCGAGCATGAGGGTGTGGAACAGTTCCAGGGCTTTGGGATGACCGCTGGCGGCGATCTTGGTCAGGTTCCAGATGACCGGTCGGCGCGCATCGAGGTCGGTGGTCCCGACCAGCAGCAGCCTGCCTTTCTTGTACTCGGCGGCGATGGCCTCCAGCATCGCCCGATCCACCTTCTTTTCCACCACGTTCCACAGCGGCTTGTTATCGGCCATGGCGTCGTCGAACACGGCCGCAAGCATTCCGCGTTTCTCGAGGATGTCCTTGGGAGAGCTGCTCGTATAAACCTCTTTCAGCGTGGCATCGTACTCCGGTCCAAGGAAGGCGAAGGGGGCGATCAGGGCGCCGGTGCTGATGCCGGTTACGAGCTTGAACTGCGGCCGGTCGCCGGCGGCCGTCCAACCGTTCAGGAGTCCGGCCCCGAACGCACCGTCATCACCCCCGCCGGAGATGGCGAGGAAGTTCGCCGGCGGCATCGGCCCCTGATGTCCCGTCGCGGCCAGATACTGCTGTTCTCGCTTCACGGATTCCATGCCTTCCCGGGTCATTTCGGCGATATCCAGCGGGTTGGTCGGGTTGTAACGCACGCCGGAGAGTCCCGGAATCTCGGCTTTGTTCTGCAAGCCGACCGGCACGGCCTCGCGGCGCTGGGGCGTGGCGCAGCCTTGTAAGAGGAGAAAAGCGAGCACCACAGTCGAAAAGATGGCGATACGGCAATTCGTTGCTGTCTGTCTCATGAGTCACATTCACTTGATTGATGGATTTGCAAAAGGGGGCCCCGAACTTCTACCGCCATTCCTCCCGGGAATAGGGGGAAGGTGATTAGAACGGTCTCAGCGTAAACGGTGTTGGATCGGTCACCGCCTCACCGGGTTTGCGGTTGGCGATCTGCACGAACTGCTTCGCCCAGCGATCCATGATGCCCTTGGCAGGCCCGTACCAGGTCAGGCGGGTGAGATCGAGCGGGCCGGCATCCGCCATGTCGCGGTCGGCGAAGGTGGCGACCACCTCGCCGGTTTCGAGGTCGCGCAGCCGTCCTTCGAAGGCGGCCCGCCGCTGGTTGACGGCGCCGGCGGCGGTCCCGGTTCCCGGAGGGCCCGCCCAGCTCAGCGCATGCAGCACCGGCTGCGAAGGGTCGATCTCGATCAGCGCGAGTTCCATGCGCAGGGCCGGCTGTTTGTGCTGTTCGGGACTATTAATGACCTGAAAGCGATGCTTGGGGTCATCCTTGAAGGACTGCACCACCTGATGGTGGAAGTATCGGGCGAGTTCCGGGATGTCCTTTTTGACGTCGCCGATCCAGTTGGCCGAACTCGTCTTGTGCAGCCAATCCATTTCCATCATGTACTGGGTATTCACTGGCGCGACCACCAGTTCCCGGTAGGCGCTTTTGTCGAATCCGGGCTTGATCCAGACCTTTTGAAATGGCAGATCGACGCGATTGACCTGGAGCTCGGGGTGCTCGATGAAACCGGCATTGGGTGCCGGTTCGACGGCGACTTTTTTGGCTTCGTTCGAGGCGGTTTGCACAGTGGAACAGCCAGCCAAGGACAGGGCTAACGCCACGAAAACGGGTGTGCGGAGTGTGTGAATCATATTTTTAGGTCTCTTCATTTGAGTTCAATTTATTTGCTTCGGAACTGGCCATTACGATTCGCCGCTTGCTACTTCTTCGTTCAAGATTAGTGCTCGAGAATCCTCCGGTCGTTTAATCGGGGCCGCTCACCAGTAGCCTGTGAAACCGACAAGTGGGCCGTTCAATGTCGCGTTGGTCTCCACTACGCCGCCCTTGTCGACGTTGTAGCGCGAGGCTTTATAACCGGCCTCCAGGGACATGGCAATGTCGAAGCGGGTCGTTCGGTAACCCAGCGCGCCCAAAACGGCGCCCGTGAAACAAACGTTATCGACCCCAAATCCGCCGACATTGCCATCCACGAGGACAAACCAATGGGGCGTGAAGCCAACCATGAAGCGTGCGCCGATCACCGGACTGGTGAACGATTTACTGCCGGAGAAGCTGCGCCGGCCTCCCCTGGGGTTTCCGAACGGGGTGTTCAGGTCGACGCTCTTTTCCAGCCAAATCGTGTGTCCACCGGCGTACATTTCCAGCCAATTCGCGTTCCTTTTTCCCAGAATATTTGGGTATTTCTGCCGCCGATGGCCCGAGGACCCGGTACGCGACAGCATAATCCATGATACGCACTTCGCTGTTAATGCTCTGACTGATCCGGTCGAACCGGGGTTTGAGTTCCAAATTCATGTGTTTGCCGTCCAGGCAGAAGCCAAAGCCCTCATTATGTGCTTCCAGGCGCCCCAAGAAGCCGATAGGAAAGCTCCTCAAGTTATCGACGACGTCAATGAAACTGGCGTCGACCGACTAGCTGATCGGCCCTGCCGAGAAATTACCTTTCACTCCCGCCAACCACAGATAAAGCGTGAATTCGTCCCTGCCCCGTTGGGATGCAACCTTTTGTTCGACTGAGCTCGGCGGCGAGACGTTGGAAAATCCGTCCAGGATCTGAACGCGGCAAGTGATACAGCGCGGTCGGCCTCCGCACTGATGGAGATGTGAGATCCGGTGGCGTATCGAGACGTCGAGTAGCGTCTGACCCTCCGGCACGTCATCGGGGGGCACTTCATGGAAGTAAGTGACTTTCGGCATATTGGCTCCTTAGGCCTTCCGGAGCCGATCAGTAGCGTGACGAGTGCGAGACTGTTCACACCGGAGAGAGGAGATAGGTTTTCATCAGGCCCTTGCCCTTGACCTCGATGGTGCCGCGTTCTTCAAACAGGAAACGATCGCGGAGGAGTTCGTAGGTGGTCGCCGCCACTTGGGTCCTGCCGGGTACGCCATGGGATTCCATGCGGCTCGCCGTGTTCACCGTATCCCCCCAAAGGTCGTAGATAAACTTGTTCTGACCAATGATCCCGGCAATAACCGGGCCCGTGCAGATTCCGATACGCATTTTGAGAACGCCTTGGCTTTGCAGGCTGAATTTCTCGATAGTCTCATGCATCTCCAGGGCCATGCGGGTAGTTGCCGCGGCATGATCGCGGTGCGGGAACGGTACGCCGGCCGCCGCCATGTAGGCGTCTCCAATGGTCTTGATCTTCTCCAGGCCATGTCGATCAGCCAGTTCATCAAAAGCCGAGAAGATTCGGTCCAGCAAACGGACGAGCATTGTTGGCGGTATCTGCGTCGACAAGGCGGTGAATCCGACGAGATCTGCGAACATCACCGTGACCTCGTCGTAGCTGTTCACGATAGGGCTCTCGCCGCTTTTCAGCCGGTCGGCGATGGGCTGCGGCAGGACGTTCAGGAGCAGGCGATCCGATCGCGCCCGCTCCTCCTCGATCTGTCGGAGATAAATCTGCTCGAAATCCCGCAGCCGCTTTTTCTCCAATGCGGCGCCGATGCGAGCTCGGAGCACAATCGGGTTGAACGGCTTGGCTAGGTAATCTTCCGCACCGAGTTCGATACAGTGGGCAATGCCTTCCACCTCGTCGAGGGCCGAAATCATGATGACCGGCAGGTGGCGCAGCTGCTCGTCCGATTTGATGCGGACCAGCGCTTCGTGGCCGTCGAGGACTGGCATCAACATATCCAGCAATACCAGGTCGGGTGCGGCTTTGCGGGCAAGCTCCAGCGCTTCCTGACCGTTGCCGCAAGCCGTGATCCGGTAGCCCAGCTTTTCGAGACGACGACGGAGGAGGTCCCGGTTGGGCTCGTCATCGTCTGCCAGCAGCAGGTGTCCCCAGCAGGGGCTCCGCGGCCGCGCCTCTCTCAACAGTACGCCGACCAAATACTCACGCGAATCCGCAACGGCTTCGGTTGAACACGGATTGGGGGCGGGTTTTTCGGGAAAGAGCCTCGAAAGGTGGCTAACATGCTCTTCCATCAGCGCCAGCCAGGTATGGGCGGCGGAGACGATCTTCGCCAGGTCCAATTTTAGCTCCGGTTGTCCCAACTCATCGCATTGTTCGGCGAGCATTTCGCCGTAGCCGATAATGTGGTTGACCGGGGTACGGAGTTCATGGCAGACGGCATGGAGGTCGGGTTCGGCGGCGCATAAGCAGTCTTCGCCGAGATGCCGGTTGATCAGCGCCAGCAAGATGTATCCGCTGCTGTGAATCTTCTCCAGGTCGGTGACGAAGCTGGCGGGTAGTTTATCGGCAGCTTCTTCCTGGAGGATCTCGGCGTAACCAATGATATGATTAATGGGCGTTCGCAGGTCGTGGCGAATCTTGGCCAACCTCAGCTTGCCCCAACTGTCAGGGTGTGATCGCGTTATGCCTGCCATGGCGCCTGTGGCTGATGAATCAGCGGAGGATGTGGGTGTTCCATCAATGATCTTTATATAGCCCTGCTGACCGTTTATTTCGCGGTACGATCTAAACGTTCTCCAAATAAACTGATATCACCCCATAGACCGGAGGATTCGGCCTCTTCGGTGTATCCACGATCGCGCCGATTTCTAGCGGCTTGCGCAACTACTACCCAGCGAGTGTTGTTCCAACTGATAAAACGCACCTTTGCATGCCTCTACGTTTCTGTCAATCCAGGCACAAGTCATGCCTGGCAAAGCTGAGGAAAATAAGAAGCAGTCTGGCTGAGACACGATTATGTGTCATGTTTTGTGGTGCTGATCCACATTCGATACGATAGCTTTGTTTACTCGTCTTACTTGTCCCCGAGCTCAATTTGCCAACGGCGGTTGAGAAGCTCTGCTTCTCGATAGACTCGCGCGAAGCAGAGGTTCCCGAACATAGGCTCCCAAGCTCAGCTTCGGAGCCAGCTCGATTTACACATGAAAAAGGGTACGGCCTTCGATTTTTCCATGGTACGCTTCAACTATCTCTGGGCGAGAAAGCTGTTCGAAGAACAATTATGCAACCCTAAGCTCGCCACGCGTTTTGAGGAGAGGTGATGCCATGCCGTCCTTGTTTCTCGACAGCAGCAGGGATCTCACGGCCGCCCTGCCGAGTCGGTACGATCCGATCCTCGTCATCGCGTCGGTGGCCATCGCGTGTCTGACAGGCTACGCCGCGTTGAGCATTGCGGGTCGGGTAGCCGCCGCCGAAAGGCCGAGCATAAAGACCTGGTGGCTGCTAGGCGGGGCATGCACGTTGGGCATCGGGGGTTGGACCATGCATTTCATCGGCATGCTCGCATTTAAACTCCCGATCCCTGTCCAATACGATTTTCTGCTAACCCTGTTGTCCACGGCTCCCTTCATCCTCGCGGGCGCGGTCGCCATATCGTTCATCAGTGGCGCCACGCTCGAAAGAGAACGGCTGATTTTCAGTGCCGCGCTCATGGGTGCCGGTATCGGAGGGACGCACTACGCCGGCATGGCGGCGATGCGCATGGAGGCCAGCATGCTTTTCGATCCGGTGCTCCTCGCCCTGTCCGTCGTCATCGCCGTGGTGCTATCCATTGCGACGCTGTATACGAATTTTCTGGCGAGAGTCAAAGCCGGAGCTTCCCTCTTTAACTGGGCTACGCTCGGGGCGGCGTTGTTCATGGGTTTTGCCATGTCCGGTATGCACTATACCGGCATGGCGGCGGTGTATTTTTTCCCGGGAGACCGCGTTCATGCCGTTGGTGCGCTGTTAGATCCCATGTCCCTGGGCAGATGGGCCGGCATAACTTCGGTCTTTATCGCAGGACTGGCGCTCCTCATGACCGTGGTCGACAGTCGCCTGGAGGCCGCCGCCCGCTCGGAACGATTGAGCCGCTCGCGGCTGCTCGAAGCCGTCGAGAGCATCTCCGATGGCTTCGCGTTATACGATACCGAAGATCGGCTGGTGCTCAGCAACCGCCGGTTTCGTGAGTGGATCTCCGACAAGCGCGACACATCTTCTTTACAGGGGATATCGTTTGAAGATCTCATCCGTAGAGCCGCCGCGGGCGGTTTTATCCGCGATGCGGAGGGCCGGACCGATGCTTGGGTCGCGGAGCGACTGGCGGGACACCGTAACCCGACAGGCGTACATATAACGCATTGGACCGACGGGCGCTGGATACAGTTCGATGAACGCCGCTGCGAGGGCCTCGGCACGGTATCCGTGTACACGGATATTAGCGAGCTAAAGCAGGCCGAGTTGCAACTGGAACATGCCATGACAGAAGCCCGGCAAGCCAAAGACGCGGCCGAGGAGGCGAATCGCACCAAGAGCGCGTTCCTGGCGAACATGTCCCACGAGCTGCGCACGCCGCTCAACGCCATCATCGGCTACAGCGAGATGCTCCAGGAGGAGGCCCAAGACCTCGGCCAGGACTCTTTCGTCCCCGATCTCAAGAAGATCCACGGCGCCGGCAAGCACCTGCTGGCCCTGATCAACGATATCCTGGACCTCTCGAAGATAGAAGCCGGGAAGATGAATTTGTATATCGAGAACGTGGATCTCGCGGCCTTAGTGCAGGAGGTCGTGAGCATGATCACGCCGCTCATCGAGAAGAACGGCAACACGCTAGCGCTTCGCTGTGAGGATGGTCTCGGCAATATGCAGACGGACCTGACCAAGTTGCGCCAGGTCTTGTTCAACCTGCTGAGCAACGCCAGCAAGTTCACCACTCAAGGCACCATTACGCTCGGGGCCAATCGCGAGCGGGTCGATGGGGCAGATTGGATCCGGTTCTGGATCACGGATACCGGCATCGGGATGACCCCCGAGCAGATGGAGAAACTCTTCCAGGCCTTCTCGCAAGCCGATGCCTCCACCTCGCAGAAATACGGCGGGACGGGGCTCGGGCTCGACATCAGCCGGCGGTTCTGTCGGATGATGGGGGGCGATATCACGGTGGAGAGTGCGCCGGGGCAGGGCTCGACTTTCACCATCCATCTGCCCATTGATGGAGTGGCGCCGAAGCCCACAGCGAAACCCCGAGAGGAAGGGTCTCTTGTTGCTGCCTTGACTCCGCCTAGGGGCGTGCCGACGGTGCTGGTCATCGATGATGACCCCACGGCGCGCGAGCTGATGCAGCGCTTTCTGGACAAACGAGGGCTGCCCATGCGGAGCGCGGCGAGTGGCGAAGAGGGGCTGCGGCTCGCCAAGGAGTTGCGGCCGGCGGTGATCCTCCTCGATGTGTTGATGCCGAAGATGGATGGTTGGGCGGTGTTGACGGCATTGAAGGCCGATCCCGAGCTGGCCCCGATCCCCGTGATCATGGCGACGATCCTCGACGAGGAGAATAGGGGCTTTGCACTGGGAGCGACGGACTTCCTAACCAAGCCGATTGATCGGGAGCACCTGGCCCAGTTGCTACAGAAATACCGCTGCAGCCATCCCCCCTGCCCGGTGCTCGTGGTTGAGGACCAGGCGGATCTACGGAAGCTGATGCGGCGTATGTTGGAGCAGGAGGGCTGGGTGGTCGCGGAGGCCGAGAACGGGCGGGTGGCGCTGGATCGGGTGGCCGAGAACCGACCCGAGCTCATCGTGCTCGATCTCATGATGCCGGAGATGGATGGCTTCAGCTTTCTCGAGGCCCTGCGCCAGCATGCGGCCTGGCGCTCCATCCCCATCGTGGTGGTCACGGTCAAGGACCTCACCGCGGAGGACCATCAGAGGCTCAATGGGTATGTGCAACACATCGTCCATAAAGGCACGCGCGGGCGCGAGGAGCTGCTGCAAGAGCTTGGCGAACGGATCGTGGCGTGCCAGGGCAAGGTCGCATAGGAGAAGAAGGCAAAATGGCGAAGATCTTATTGGTAGAAGACAACGAGATGAATCGGGACATGCTCGGGCGGCGTCTGCAGCGCCGCGGCCATGAGGTGCTTATCGCGGTCGATGGGGCGGAAGGCGTGGCGATGGCCCAGGCCGATGCGCCGGATCTGATCTTGATGGACATGATCCTGCCGGTCATGGACGGCTGGGAGGCGACTCGTCGCCTGAAATCTGCGTCTGAAACTCGATCGATTCCCGTGATCGCACTAACGGCCCACGCCATGTCAGGGGATCGCGAGAAGGCCATCGAGGCAGGTTGCGATGACTACGACACGAAACCGGTCGAATTTGATCGGCTCCTCGCCAAGATCGAAGCCCTGTTGAGTAAGCACAGCGTGCCATAGCGGCTAACGGCACCGGAGCCGGCTCGGTCGTATTGTGGGGGATAATTCAATAAAGATTGCGTGGCAAGCACATCGCAGCTTGTGATTAGGCCTGAACCTCACCCAGCCTCAATCGAGGATCTGGCCAGGGCACTGTCAGGGCGCAGGCGCGCAGCAAGCGAGGCAGCATGTCCTTGAGACTGAACCGGCGATTGAACCGGTACTGCGTTTCAGCCAGATAGCGATGACCGTACTTGTCGAAATCGAAAGCATGATAGGTCCCCGACAGGGCCGTCTTGAGATTGCCCAGCAGCGTGTTGACCCAGTTGAAGCAGGGCCTGTCGGTACTCTTGCGTTGCGTGCCCACCACTTCGGCTTGATGGGTGCAGCCCACCGCCGTGACGGCCGAGAAACAGGCCAGCCCATCCGAAATGACGGTGGCGGAGGTCGCCAGGTGCTGCCGGGACCACGCTTCCACTTCCGCCTGACTGAACGTCTTCACCCGACTGAACACCACAAACAGCGGGTGCCCTTGCTGGTTGGTCTCAACCGCCGCGAGGAAGGGGATCTTATTCTCCGATCCCCGGCCGGCTTTGCCACCGGGGTTCTCGCCACCAAGGTAGGCGTCATCCAACTCCACGCGACCCGCCAAGGTCCGACTCGATTCCCGCAACGC
>DATIXD010000045.1:0-17520 GCA_035518875.1 Methylococcaceae bacterium
GAGGAAATCCTGCCTCGCAACACCGTTCTAACCCGACCGGGCTATGCCGGCAAGATTCGTCCGGTCGCGGCCAATCTGGACCGGGTGTTCGTGGTGATTGCGCCCGTGCCGGAACCGGACTGGCTTCTGGTCGATCAATACCTGGCCGTTTGCGAACACTGCGGCATACCCGCCCAGCTGATTTTCAACAAGCTCGACCTGACCGGTGGCGAAGCCGAGGTTATGGGCCGGCTGGAAGATTACCGGCGAATCGGCTATACGACGCATGGGGTCAGTGCCCGCAGCGGAATGGGACTGGCCGAGCTGAAACACATCCTGCAAGGCCATTGCTCAATGTTGGCGGGGCAATCGGGCGTCGGCAAATCCTCCCTGACCAACGCGCTGCTCCCCGAGAAGAACCTGGCCACCTCCACGCTCTCCGCAAAAAGCGGATTGGGCCGGCACACCACCACCACGGCCACGCTTTATCATTTGCCCGAAGGCGGCGATCTCATCGACAGCCCCGGCGTCGCGGTCTTCGGTCTGGCGGAAATCTGCGGCCGGGAGTTGGCGGCGGGTTACCGCGAGTTTCAGCCCCACATCGCCCGCTGCCAGTTCAACGACTGCCGCCACGCCAACGACAAGGGCTGCGCAGTACGTGCAGCGGTGGAATCGGGGCAGGTCTGCCCGGCTCGCTACCAGCGTTACCTCAAGCTCCTGGACAAACTGGCCGCGCGATCCGGGACGGGTTAGCCGAATCGCCGGTTTACTGCTACGGCTATTCCCCGACTCGTCGTTGACCCAAACGGTTCTTCCAGCGGTACAATCGGTTCATCGCGCATGCCGTGCGATCCGTACCGCGAGGAATCTGCCATGCTCAACACGTCCTTGCCCGTTTTCCGCAAGCCGTTTCTGCTTCTATTGCTCTTCCTCGTCGGTGTTTTCAGTGCCGCTTCACAAGCCGAATTAGATTACGCTGCGCGGCGACAAGCGATGATCGATGAAATCCGGGGGGAGGCCCGTTGGACCAGCGACGAGCTCGGCAAGAAGGAACTCGACGCCGCCACGCTCGCCGCAATGAACAGGGTCGCGCGGCAAGAATTCGTGAGCCAGGAGCTGAAGTCCCTCGCCTATGCGAACCGCCCGCTGCCCATCGGTTACGGGCAGACTATCTCGCAGCCCTTTATCGTCGCCGTCATGACCGACCTCTTGCGCCTCAAACCCGGCGATTCGGTTCTGGAAATCGGCACCGGTTCGGGTTATCAGGCGGCGATCCTGGCCGAGATGACCAAGCGGGTTTACTCCATCGAAATCATCCCGGAATTGGCGAAAGAAGCAACCGACCGCTTGAAACGTCTCGGCTACGCCAACGTGGAAACGAAAGTCGGCGATGGCTATTACGGCTGGAAGGAGAGGGCGCCCTTCGATGCGATCATCGTCACCGCTGCGCCCACGCAAATTCCTCCGCCCCTGGTGGAACAGCTCAAACCGGGCGGCCGTCTGGTGATCCCGGTCGGCGGCCGCTTCATGATGCAGTATCTGGTGTTGGTGGAGAAAGCCCCGGACGGCAAGCTCACCACGCGCGAATTGCTGCCGGTGCAGTTCGTGCCCTTGACGGGCGAGCATTAGGCCGAACCCATGAACACGGAAAAGCCGTCCACCCTGTTCCTCTGCTCCGTCGCCCTGATCTCGGCCAGTGCGCTGGCCTACGAAATCCTGTTGATGCGACTGTTTTCCATCGTCCAGTGGCATCACTTCGCCTACATGATGATCAGCCTGGCGCTGCTCGGCTTCGGAGCCAGCGGGACGTTTCTCACACTGGCCCGAAATTTTCTACTTCCGCGCTTCACCGCCGCCTTTACCACGAACGCCTCACTGTTAGGCCTGAGTTCGGCGCTTTGTTTTCTCGCCGCCCAGACGGTTCCGTTCAACGCTCTGGAAATCCTATGGAGTGCGTCGGAGTGGCGAAAGCTGATCTTCATCTACTTGCTGCTCATCCCCCCTTTTTTCTTCGCCGCCAACTGCGTCGGCCTCGCCTTCCAGCATTTCAAGGATGATCTGGGCAGGATTTACGCAGCGGATCTTTTGGGTAGTGGCTTGGGCGCACTGGGCGTGGTGCTGCTGCTGTTCCTGGCTTTCCCGCTGACCGCCCTGCGCCTGATCGGGGGGGGCGGTCTCATCGCCGCCGCGCTCGGCTGGCTAGGCCTGGGAGGCGTCCCGCGTCAGCGCGCCGCCCTGCTCGCCGCAGCCGCACCCATCCTCTGGGTGGTCTTATCGCTCGGCGGGGCGGAATTAAAACCGGTGGAATACAAGGGACTCGCGCAGACGCTGCAAGTGATCGGGGCATCCAAGCTTGCGGAGCGTTCCAGCCCCTTGGGCCTCCTGACGGTCGTACAAAGCCCGACCATCCCCTTCCGCTATGCGCCGGGGCTCAGCCTGAACAGCCCAGGGGAGGTTCCAGAACAGCTGGCGGTTTTCACCGACGGTGACGGCATGAGTGTCATCAACCGTTACTCGGGGGACCCTAAAACGCTCACCTTTCTGGACTACATCCCCTCGGCGCTGCCTTATCATCTCCTGCCGCGCAAACCGTATGTCTTGGTGCTAGGTGCCGGTGGCGGCAGCGAGGTGCTCCAGGCCCTTTATCACAAGGCCGAGTTAATCGACGCCGTGGAGCTCAATGGCCAGATGGTTGATCTGATGCGACACGAATACGGCGATTTCGCCGGACATATCTACGAAAATCCCAGGGTTCGGGTCCGTGTGGACGAAGCCAGGGGCTTCGTGGCGGCCTCGAAGGATCACTACGATCTGATCCAGCTGGCCCTGCTCGATGCCTTCAACGCCTCGTCGGCGGGTCTTTACGCATTGAACGAGAGCTATGTCTACACTGTCGAGGCGCTGCGGGAGTATCTCGCGCACCTCAATTCTGGTGGAATGCTGGCCATCACGCGCTGGATCAGGCTGCCGCCGCGCGACGATGTGAAATTATTCGCGACGGCGGTCGAGGCCTTGGAACACGCCGGCGTCGCTCAGCCGGGCCAACAGCTTGCCTGGATACGCAGCTGGCAGACTAGCACGCTCCTGATCAAGAACGGCGAGTTCAGTCCCGATGAAATTGCCGCGCTGCGACGCTTCTGCGCGGAACGTTCGTTCGACATCGTCTGGTATCCGGGCGTCCAGGCGGAGGAGACCAATGTCTACAATGTCCTCAAGGAACCCTATTTTTTCCAGGCGGCCACCGCCCTGCTTGGGGTCGATCGGCGGTCGTTCATAGCCCGCTACAAGTTCGACATCGAACCTGCAACCGATGACCGGCCTTATTTCTTTCGTTTCTTTCGGTGGCCGCTACTGCCCGAACTATTGGAACGACGCGGCGCGGGCGGGCTGTCGATGCTGGACATGGGCTATTTGACGCTGATCGCGGCCCTGTTCCAGGCCGCTATCGTTAGCGTGTTGCTCATCCTCGCCCCGCTCAAAACGCTCGGTCGAATCGGCAATCAGGCCATCCGGCAAGCCCAGCGCCGAAGGGCAGCGGTTTATTTTTCCGCCATAGGCCTTGCCTTCATGTTCATGGAGATCGTTTACATCCAGAAATTCATTCTATACCTGGCCCATCCGCTATATGCGATCCCGGTGGTGCTAGCGGGATTTCTGTTTTTCGCGGGCTTGGGCAGCGGCTTCGCCGCCAGGATCGAGCCGCAGTATGCCTCCGCTAAAGTGGCGCGGGCGGTGGGTCTCATCGCCCTGGTTTCGTTTGCCTATCTGATCCTGCTGCCGCTGCTGTTCGGCGCGTCGATGGGCCTGCCCGCCCCGGTAAAGATCGTCATCGTCCTGGGACTGATCGCGCCCATCGCCTTTTTCATGGGGCTGCCGTTTCCGCTGGGGCTCTCGCGCTTGGCCCAATCATCCGCCGCGCTCATCCCTTGGGTCTGGGGCATCAACGGTTGCGCTTCGGTGATCGCCGCGATCCTCGCCACGCTGCTCGCCATTCACTTCGGCCAGACCGTAGTTCTGCTTTTGGCCCTGCTGATGTATGCAACGGCTGTGTGGTCCATGCGCGAGTAGCTTGCAAGATTTGGTTACCGAATGCCGCTGACCAAGGACACTCGGAACAAGTGCATCCGCGATTTGTCACAAGTTGTCATCGGAAGACGTGGTTTCCGGTGGCTGCCAAAATCAATCGCTCGGAGTGATTGATTTTGGCGGTGCATCGGTGCACCGAGGAAGTGCTGACTTCATCAGAGCTTCCCTAACGACATGGAAAAATGGATCGGCTTTATTTGATACTATGGAAGCACTCACGACGGCCTGCGCAAAACGGCTCTTGAGCCCGCTATGGATCAAACGCTTTCGAATCTGTCAGTTGCCTGGCTGGAGCAGGCTCCATTCCCGGTGTTGGTCGTCGAATTGGAAAAGGATCGTCTGCTCGATTGCAACCATCGTGCGAGGGAGTTGTTTCAGTTGGACGACAGGCGGCTTCCCGGCGAAGTCTCAGCGCTTTTCGAAAATGCCGGGGAGTTCGGCGAACTCCTCGTCTTGCTGAGCAAAAAGGGCGGTGTCGTTGATTACAAAGCCTGCCTGAAACTGGCTTCCGGCCAGCGTTTGTGGGGTTCTCTCGCGGCGAGTGTGGCGGAAATCGAGGGTAGGCCGGTGATGGTGCTCTCGATCAATGCCCTAAGCGTCTGTGAGAATGCTGGTTCGCAATTTCTTTGCGATCGCATCTTGTGGCAGGAAGTGTTCGAGCGCGCCGGAGTGGGCATTGCAATTTTAGATCGGAACCGCCATTGCGTAACGGTCAACGACCGTTGGCGGGAAATGTTTGGTTATTTTGGCGCGGAGGTTCGGGAGTTGCCATTTCCCGCCCCGGCTTCGATGCATGTGCGGCAATGGAATCGCAGGTTGCGTGCGTTGGTGGGCGGCGAGATCGATGGTTTCCGGATGGAAATACAGTGTCTTAGCGAAGGTGGCGGGCTTTTTTGGTGCGACGTTTCGGCGACCCCCATTCGAACCCGCGAAGGTCAGTTGGATTTCATCCTTTGTTTCCTGATAGACATCGGCGACCGCAAACTGGTCGAGGAGCAGTTGCGCGAAGCCAACTTGCGGCTGGAGGCGCAGTTGGCCCAAATCCAGGCTTTGCAGGAGAAACTGAGCGAAGAGGTGCTGCGCGATTCGCTGACCGGCCTCTATAACCGGCGCTATCTGGAAGAAACCCTGGTGCGCGAGTTGTCGCGGGCGGGCCGGGAGAATCGACCGCTCAGCCTGGTCATGATGGATATCGACCACTTCAAGCGGCTCAACGACACCCACGGCCACCAGGCAGGCGATTTGGTGCTGAGGGAGTTGGGCGTCCTGCTGCGTGGGCGCATGCGTGGCGAGGATATTGCTTGTCGATTCGGGGGGGAGGAGTTCGTTGCGATCCTACCGGGCGCATCGCTGGCTGCGGCGGAGCAGCGCGCGGAGGAATGGCGGATCGCTTTTCAGGCGATGCGCCTGCCATATGAAGGCAAATATCTGCATGCCACGCTTTCCTTGGGGCTCGCGAATTTCCCCAAACACGGGATCAGCGCCGACGAGTTGCTTTTCCAGGCGGACAGCGCGCTATACATGGCCAAGCGGGCCGGACGCAACCGGGTAATGGTGTGCGGATAAGCCTTGTTCAGGAATGCATTCCAAGGCGCGATCATCCTGGCCAAGACGCCGCTTCTACTTCATGCTGACATGGCCTAAGAATTCAATATGAAGCACTCGCTCTATCAAACCGATCTTTCCTCCCACCCGCATGAGCGCTTGCTGGAGAGGCTTTGCGCCGGTTTTGACGAACGCGAATCCAAAGCCTTGGCCGAGGCTCTGAATTTCGCCGTCGAAGCGCGGGATCGTGACCAGCTGGTCAGGCCACGCGGTATCGATGTCGCCAATATCCTGCTCGGCCTGAAGGTGGACGCACAGACCCTCGAAGCGGCTCTGCTCAGCGATCCTTATCTGCGCGATAGCCTCAAGGAAGGTTATGTGCGGGCCCATTTCGGGGAGGCCGTCGCCAATCTGGTGCAGAAGGTGAACTGGCTGAACACCTTCAACGAATATTCCGAAGAGGAAATCCGCGAACCGGAACAGGCCGAACTGTTACGGCGGATGCTGCTGGCAGTGGTCAACGACGTGCGCGCGGTCCTCATCAAGCTGGCTTATAGGGTGCAACGCTTGCGCCTGCTCAAGCATCAGGACGATGGCGTCCGTCGGAAGATCGCCCGCGAGACCCTGGACATTTTCGCGCCCCTGGCCAACCGCCTCGGCGTGGGGCAGCTCAAATGGGAGCTGGAAGACCTGGCTTTTCGGTACCTGCAGCCGGAGGAATATCGCCAGCTCGCCAAGGCGTTAGCGACGAATCGTGCAGAAAGAGAAGCCTACATACATTACTTCATCGCCCTGGTGGAAAAGGAATTGCACGATAATCACATCCAGGTCAAGGTCTACGGGCGTCCCAAGCATATTTACAGTATCTGGAGCAAGATGCAGCGCAAACACATCGCGTTGGACGATCTCTACGATCTGCTCGCGGTGCGGGTGATGGTCGAGCGGGTTTCCGATTGTTACGCGGTGCTGGGATTGGTCCACGGCAAGTGGTTGCACATCCCCAAGGAGTTCGACGATTACATCGCCAACCCAAAGGATAACGGCTATCAGTCCCTCCATACTGTCGTGATCGGGCCGGAAGGCCGGCCGGTGGAAGTCCAGATTCGCACCCCCGATATGCATTCTTTCGCCGAGTACGGTATCGCCGCCCACTGGCGCTACAAGGAGGGCGGCAAACAGGATGCGGCCCTCGACCGCAGCATCGCCTCGCTGCGCTGTCTTCTGGAGAGCAAGGAGGACGATCATGGGCTATTGGAGGATTTCCGCTCGGAATTGTTTGCGGACCAGATTTTCGTGCTGACACCGAAAGGACAGGTCATCCGCCTGAAGAAAGGCGCGACGCCGGTGGATTTCGCCTACGCGATACACTCCGAGGTCGGACACCGGTGCCGGGGTGCCAAGGTGAACGGCCATATCGCGCCCCTGACATATGCGCTCAAGTCCGGCGAAAAAGTGGAAATCCTGACGGCCAAACAAGGCGGACCGAGCCTGGGTTGGCTCGATCCGCACATGGGTTATGTCCGTACCGCTAACGCGCGCGGCAAGATCAAACAGTGGTTCAAACAGCAGGATCATGAAAAGCATCTGCGCGCGGGCAAGATGATCCTGGAGCGGGAGCGACACAAACTGGGGATGCCCGCCCTGAAAGAAGCCGAGCTGGACGATCTGGCCCGGCATTTTCACCTGCCGCGCGTCGACGATTTATTGCTTTCGATCGGGCGTGCCGATATCAGCCCGGCGCAGCTCGCCGCCACCCTGAAAATCCCGGGCTTCCAGCAACCCGCGGTGCATCCAGCCCTGCCACCACGCAAGCCGATATCGATCGTGGAGGAAGCCGAACAAGTCACTGTCCAGGGTATCCGCAACCTAATGATGCATTTCGCGCACTGCTGCAATCCCACACCGGGTACGTCCATCATCGGCTACGTCACACTCGGCCATGGGGTGGCAGTCCACCGGCAAGACTGCGTCAATATCATCCAGTTGCCTTCCCACAAGCGGGCTCGCCTCATCGACGTGGCATGGGGCAGGGAGCCGGAATCCTTTCCGGTGGAAATCGAAGTCAACGCCATCGATCGCAAGGGTTTGCTGAAGGACGTGACCCATATTCTCGCCCATGAGCACATCAACATCCTGCGCACCAACACCCTCACCAATCCGAAGGATCAGTCGGTCACGATGGAGATCACCATCGAGATCGCCGATTTGGGCCAACTCAGCGTCGCGCTGGACAAGATCTGCCAGGTGCACAATGTGCTTGGGGCAAGACGCAAGAGATTGGCGTGAGTCATCGCGATAAGCCGGCGAAGTAAGAATCATGTGGCGCTCCCCGTGAACTCGCTTGAATCCTCCCTGAGCCGTCAATTCGCCACCTGCCTGCGCCGGTTCGATCCCGACATGGACGAGGCGGTGGCCTGGGCGGCGCGGCTGGCGAGTCAGGCCGTGATCGAAGGGCATGTTTGCATCGATCTGCGCCGATATGCTGGCTGGCAAGTCGAGGCGGGCGTCCGATTGCCGGAATTGTCGCTCTGGACGGAGGCGCTCCAAGGGAGTGCCGTGGTCGGCCGGCCCCGCGAATTCAAGCCTTTGATTCTGGATGGTTGCCGACTCTACCTGGCGCGTTACTGGCGGTACGAGAGGAATCTAGCGGAGGACCTGCTGGCGCGGGCGGAGTGGGTCGACGACGATCTGGATCAGGAAAAGCTCCGCGCCGATCTGGATCGCTTGTTCGCACATAACGCCGAACAGCCGGACTGGCAGAAGGTCGCGGCTGCGACGGCGGTGCTGCGCCGGCTTTGCGTGGTTTCCGGCGGCCCCGGCACCGGTAAGACCGCCACCGTAGTCCGTATCCTCGCCGCCCTGCAATCGCAGGCGGAAGGTCGATTGCGCATCGCGCTCGCCGCGCCGACCGGCAAGGCTGCGGCGAGGATGCAGGAGTCCATCCGCGCACAGAAAGCGAGTCTGGCTCTTCCGCAAGCTATTTTGGAGGCGATTCCGGAAACCGCCTCGACCTTGCATCGGCTGCTGGGCAGTCGGCCGGATTCGGTCTATTTCCGCCATCATCGCGGCAATCCCTTGGCGGTTGATGCGGTAGCGGTCGACGAGGCTTCCATGGTCGATCTGGCGTTGATGGCCAAGTTGGTGGATGCCTTGCCGCCATGGGCCCGGCTGATATTGCTGGGAGACAGGGATCAGCTCTCCGCGGTCGAAGCGGGTGCGGTGTTCGGCGATCTTTGCGCGGGGCGGGGTCATAGCGCGCCGTTCCTTGGGCGCATGCGGCGGACAGCTGGCGTCGATGTGGGGGAGGGGTCGGAGGGAACCTCGCATCTGGCCGATTCCATCGTCTTGTTGAAGCACAGCCACCGTTTTGGCGGCGCAAGCGGGATCGGCGAACTGGCGCAGCGGGTCAATCGGGGCGAGGCGGAAGCCGCCATGGCATTGCTGCAGAGTGGACGCTTTTCGGATATTGTTTGGCATGCGAAAAGCGCAGACCTCGCCGCGGACGAACTGCTGAAACGGCTTGAAGCCGGCTACCGAGCCTTTTTCTCCGCCGTCGAAGGCGGCGCCGGTGAGGGCGAAGTCCTGATGGCGTTCAGCTGCTTCCGCATCCTCGCCGCTCACCGCGAAGGTCCGGCCAGCGCGGCATCGGTCAACCGATTATTTGAAGCGTACCAACGCGAACGCCTGCAAATCGGTGCCCATGCACGCTGGTATCCGGGACGGGCGGTGATCGTCACCCGCAACGATTACGGCTTGAGACTGTTCAACGGCGACGTCGGCGTCTGTCTGAGAAAAAAGGGCGAACTACGGGTTTTCTTCGAGGACGCCGACGGGCGTATCCGCAGCCTCGCGCCAGGCCGTGTACCTGAGCATGAAACCGTCTATGCCATGACCGTCCACAAGAGTCAGGGTTCGGAGTTCGACGAAGTGGTGCTGATACTCCCCGACGCTGTCAGTCCGGTGCTCAACCGACCGCTAATCTATACCGCCATCACCCGCGCGAAAAAGGGGGTGGAAATTTGGGGTAGCGAAGAATCCTTGGCCACCGCCGTCCGCCAAGTCCCCGAGCGAACCGGGGGATTGAGGGAACGGCTGTGGGGATAGGAGTGCGTTCCGGTTCTTTATTGGCACGAGTGTCGGTGGAATTGAGCCGCTGACGGCGGCAGCCTACAATCTTGCGTTTCAAAGTGCGAAGGAATCATGTGACTACCGACGAAGAATTCCAAGCGCGCGCGGCGGAACTGATCGAGGCGGGGCGTTTCATTCACGCGCGCGGCTGGGTGCCGGCTACCAGCGGGAATTTTTCTGCCCGCCTGGCCGACGGTCGCATCGCTATCACCGTTTCAGGTCAGCACAAGGGCACGCTGGGGCTGGCCGACATCATGCTGATCGACGGCGACGGGCATTCCCTGGATGGCAAGAAGCCGTCGGCGGAAACCCCATTGCACACAGCCATTTACCGACGTTACCCCAATGTGCATTGCGTGCTGCATCCGCATTCGCCGAGCGCCACCCTGATTTCCCGCCTGTTCAGCAGTGAACTGGTCCTGGAGGATTACGAGCTGTTGAAGGCGCTGGAAGGCATCGAGACCCACAAGACCCGCATCGTCATCCCCATTTTCCCCAACGACCAGAACATCCCCCGGCTGGCGGCACTGGTGGAAGAGTACCTCGACCGGCACGGCGATATTTACGCCTATATCATCGCCAGTCACGGCTTTTATGCTTGGGGCTCTTCCGTGCAGGACGCCTTGCGCCACGTCGAAGCACTGGAATTTCTGTTCGATATTGAAATGCGCCTGTATGGGGTGAAGACGAAGTAGTCCTGTCAAGTTGTCCCACAAACCGCCTAAAAGCCCTTAGTCATGGGGTTTTCCGATTTCACGCCGCCTGGGCCTTTCGTGGGTGTCGGCTTCTTGTCTCGGCCATCGGAGTTTCTGAACAATGGGGGACACATCACTCTAATACCCCTCTTTTTCGATGAGGTAGCGGTGCACGGCGGATTCGTAAACCTCTGTGGAGATCCGCTTGGCACGGTCCACAGTTTCGCAATGCTGCTCGATAATGATGCCCAGGAGCCGGAATGCGTTCCGTGGAGTGAGTTGTCGGACAATGAACTGCGCCTTGCTTTCTCCATCCTCTTCGAACAGATCGCGCAGCCGAACCGGTTCCGCGCCTAGGGTACGGCATATATTCATGCGCTTTTCGATCAGCCGGATCATGTTCTCGGCTGACCAATTGATAGACGGGACCGTCTTGATGCGGTCACTGCGGTAATACTTTTTCAGATCATGCAGCTCGAACGGCAGAAACAATACGATCCCAAGATGGTCGATCTGAAAAAGCTGATCGTCGAGCAGTGGGGTGACGAGTTCACGCATTTTTTCGGGATCGCCTTTGATGCTCGTGGGTTCATCGACACGATCGACAAGTAGATAGACACCAGAGAGACCGAAATAGCGAACGAGCTCCATAAAATATTTGAGCAAGGTGAAGCGGTTCTCCGTATTGGTCGGAATTGCGTGGGACGTAAATAAGGCAGTACCGATCTCCTTGATTATTTGAGCCGTATTTTCCAGAGAGATCGGTATGCCCCTGACGCCTCTAAAGATTTCCACGGCTAATTGCTTGACGTCCCGCTTTGTATTTTTCAACATTCCGGATTTCTTCCGTCCGGTGATTTTGAGCAAGTTGCGGATCGTCAGCATCTTGCGGGAAAAATCGGTCGGGGCGAAATAGAGGGCAGTTAATAGCAAAAATTTCGACCCATACTCCTGGCTGGCCTTGAGAATGTTCTCCTTGTTGTGGTCCATCAAGTAGCGATAGAGTTCTTCAATGCCAAGTCTTAGGATGTAATCGAGATGATCGTCCAGTGTGATTTTGCGATCCGGCGGCACGATCTCCGCCCTTTTCCTGCGAAACAGGCGCGAAAGAAATCCCCGGCCTAGCACATAATCTGGGGAAATTGTCTTGGACTTAGTTTTCTCGCTGAGTAATTCGTTGAATTCTACATATCTTAAGACCATCACTTTGTCCCTGAACTGCCCCAAGAAGCGTTCGGCGTCGATTCGCATGGATGACTTACCGGCGCCGCGAATCGCGAAAATCACAAAGGGACTCGGCTTTTCAAGTTGCAGAAGAGATCTTAAGGAAGTATTTTCAAGCATCGCATCTTGTAAGAACGGGTCGCGGTCCGCGTCGAAGATGACGAAGGGATTGTTCTGAAAATCCCAGTCTTGCAGCCATTCTTTCAGTTCCATAACTGTTTTCTTGGTGTCTACTTCTGGTTTATTGAATATGGCTATCGACCTGAGCGGATTGGCACTCAGTCGAGTTTGCTAGTCTGAAAATTGTCTCTGCCACGTTTCAGAGAAAAGGTAAGCGCAAGACTAGGAGCGGTAATCTGTAGAGGAGAGCAGTGCGAACACATAGCCCGGAACTAGCCGCAACTGCTGCTGTTTGAGTAATCGGTCGGGATTTCGGGCATTCCACAGGGCCTCGGTTTAAGAAAATAAGCCGCAATGTCAGGCTGCTGTCACGTTTTAGTGACGGCAGCTTAAGATTATATGAAGTTCGGTCATATTGTTTCACATCACATCTTTCTGCCACAGTTTTCTGCCTGCCGTGAGGATGTTAGGGTCATATCATGGAACCATGGCTGGGTTCTCGTGCATGGAGCCTGGACTTCTAAGGGGAAGGCGGTTTGTAACCCCATCACATGAGCTTTGTGACGTCAGGCGGTATTGCCTTGCACCGAACGTTACGGCCGGGGTAAACACTTCAGCCGACAAACTTTGCTGGCAAACCAAAGGGCTGAAGTACTGTGAGCAACAGAAGGTATTTTATGATCCCAACCCGGCCGTCGCCTTGTTCCTGATGTCCTCGACGGCAATCTTCTCTAAGACGGGCGTACTGATACCGACCTCCCGCGCAAGTTTCAGTGTGCGTTGAAGACGCACCTGGGCAGTGCGTCCCATGCAGATGTGTTGGGGGTCTCCGGCGAAACCTTCGAGCATACCTGCCATCAGCCTTTCGCGCGGCAGTTTGGATTGGGTGAGCCGTTCCTGGACATCGAGAATTTCTCGGGCGACATTCTGGGCTAGTTCCCGGTGGTTAGCCCAAAGTTCGCTGACCGTGCCGTTCGTCCGGATGCCTGCGATGTTGATGGTGAGGATATAAAGGTTTTTTCGTACTAGTTCGTATAGCAGTTCTTCGCCAGGAATTTCTCGGCAGGGAACCTCGATCCCTTGCAAAGCCCGGGTGATCAGGAAAGCCTTGGGACCGAAAACCGGGGTCGGCAGCACGGACACGAAGGGGCGCCCCTTCTTCTTGTCGAACCATACCACGATGACAGTGGGATCGGAAATTCCGTGCCGCTGCCAATCGCGGGGCAGCAATTCGTTCTGCAGCAGTGCCAGCCGCCCGCGCCATACCGGAGGCAGGACTTCGAGCACGGTCTGTAGGTCATCTTCCCCGACGGCCACGAGTACCAACTCGGGTTCTGGGATCCCAGAAGCCATGGCCGCCATCTCCATGCCGCGAAGAATCGGGTAGACGGGATGACCTGACTTCAGAAAACCGCGGGCAAACAGGTCGCCCATTTCACCCATACCAATGATGACCACTGGCCTTTTCATGGTTTATGTTCCTCTCGATCAAAGATAAAGGCATTTCCAACGTTGCGCTTCATACAAGCCCGCTTCAAGTCCACCGACTACCGCCCATGCTATCTGAGTCAACTCGCGTAAGTCGGAATTGTGGATGGGTTCCGGCGCGTGAAAATGGGCCACGCGGCCGGATGATTTCGGCGGTAACCCGGCAATAATTTGGCCGTCGGTTGGCGCCTCCATGTCCGGTTTGGCGAATCATCCTTGGGCTTCAGCCCGCAATGCAACATAGACGTCCGGCCATGGGACAATCGGTAACGCCCAAAGTTGCTGCGGTCAACCATCAAGATTTCCACAATCGCCGTTTCCACCGCCAGCCAATATCGGGAGACAGCAGCGAAATCCAGCTCGCGTTTGCTGCATTCCGGGGAACGGTGCATCCCGGTGATGATATTTTTGAGGTGAATGGTTCGAAGGGACAAGCCTGCGGCCCACCCAAATCGATCCAACGCAGGACTTCGAAGCGTTAGGGGACATCAAATATGTATCTGATTAGGACTAAACCTCACCCCACCGAGCTGTTGCCAGAACCAAAATGATCACAATGAGGCACCCCAAAAGGCTTGTCGGCAATCTACTGAAAATGCATTCCGAGCGAAAATCAGTGCAGTCATGGGGTTTGGTGAGGAACAGTCCTAATCACCAACCTGATTAGGACTAAACCTCACCCGGCCGAGTTGTCGCCAGAACCAAATGACTCCAATGAGGCATCAAAAATGGCTTCTCGCCAATCTACCGGAAACCGCATTCCGAGCGGAAATCAGTGCAGCCATGTGGTTTGGTGAGGAAGAGTCCTAATCAGCATCACCAATGTGTATGACCCTTCCGCTACGCCGGGGCAAGTGCTGATGAGCCGATGCCCCTCCGTCGAGAATTCCGAAAAAAACCATCGAAGCGCCGGTGACGCTTGTCGTCGACGGCAAAAAGGGCGATCAGAGGGCTGACATCAACCAGAATACTTCGCACGCAATTTGGCCTTTGCTTTGGTGCAAAAGCTTTCTGAAGCGTCGGTGTATTGTTCCGCATTTGTTGCAGCGGACTTGCCTGGCCTTCCAGTCCTAGTACCCAGTCGAGAGCATCCTTAAGGAACTTCGACTGGGTGACTCGAGACGCCGGACTTTCTGCTCCGGCCGCGCTTCTAATGCGGGCTCGAGTCTAACTGAAACAAGCACGGGGTTCACCGTATTTTAAAATTAGGATGATACCTTACCGGCGATTACCGATCTCCCCAAGAACAGCGGTGAAAAGGCCCAAGTGTCTAAGTTTGCGGGTGAGGCCAATTAGCCGTTTTTGTGCGGTCGCCTGGGCGAGGCTAACTTGCGCTACGCGCCTTTTTTCCTATGAATCTTGCCGCTCAGTCGCAGCCGATCCCCGCGTGACGATAGGATTGTGCGTGCCGGCCCTTGAGGCAATGGATCCAATGCGGTGTTTTTGTGGGTGACGATCATGGGCTTGTGTATCATGTCGTCTTCATTAATTCTCATAAAAGCGTGCGTTTTGGCGCACTAAACGGAGCGAAGAAAATGAGCCTATTGACTATTCATACGGAAAATCGCCCGGATCGGGCCGAAATCGTCAGAGAGCATGGGGCCATCGCTGAAAGGCTCGAGGAAATCGGGGTGCGGTTCGAGCGCTGGACTGCGGGTCGGGAGTTCGGTTCGGATGCCGCCGAGGAAGTTATCCTGGGGGCTTACCGGGAGCCCGTCGAGCGCTTGAAAAAACGCTACGGCTTTGAATCGGCGGACGTGATCAGTGTCCGCCCCGATCATCCGCAAAAGGACGAGTTGCGGGCGAAGTTTCTCGATGAGCACGTTCACAGCGATTTCGAAGTGCGGTTTTTCGTTGAAGGCCGGGGTTTGTTCTTCCTTCATCCCAGTGAACACGTGTATGCCGTGCTGTGTGAGCAGGGCGATTTGATCAGCGTGCCAGCTCACGTCAAACACTGGTTTGATATGGGAGATCGCCCGAATCTTAAATGTATCCGCTTGTTCACCACGCCGGAAGGCTGGGTGGCGGAATTCACCGGCAGCGATATCGCCGGAAAGTTCCCTAAGCTGGAGCAGTTCCTGAGGGAGTACGCATGATTCGGGCGATCCTGACGGATATCGAAGGTACGACCTCGTCCGTCTCGTTCGTGAAGGATGTGCTGTTTCCCTATGCCCGGGAACATATGGCGGATTTCGTACGCGCTCATGGTGAGGAGGTCGAGGTGCGAAAGCTTCTCGATGAAGTCGGCAGGGTGTGCGGCGCGCACTTCGATGACGAGCAGGCGATCGCTCAGCTCGTCCGCTGGATCGACGAGGACCGCAAAGTCACGCCGCTGAAATCTCTGCAAGGTTTGATCTGGGAGGCCGGCTACCGCAATGGCGATTACCGGGGCCATGTTTATCCCGATGCTGTCCACAAATTAAGGGAATGGGAGAAGCGTGGCATGGCGCTGTATGTATTTTCCTCGGGTTCCGTCCATGCCCAGAAGCTGCTTTTCCGGCACACCGAGTACGGCGATCTCACGCCGCTTTTCTCCGGCTATTTCGATACCCAGGTCGGCGCGAAGCAGGAAGCCGATTCTTATCGCAGGATTGCCGAAACGATCGGGTTGGCGCCGGCGAACATCCTGTTTCTCTCGGACATCGAGGCCGAGTTGGAAGCAGCCCGCGAGGCCGGATTGAAAACCTGTCTTTTGGTGCGCGATGACGCGATCGCGGACGGCGGAACTCATCCGCAAGCGCGGAATTTTGACGCGATTTCCGTTGCTGCCTAAGAAATTGATTGTTCCCCGACGGGAAATTCACGGTATCAATCCGCCCAAGGCCCTTGTTTTTCTGAGCTGAGGGGGTATGCCGGCTGACTGGCCCAAAACCTGCTATATATCTACTAGGAAAAAGCTTGATTTGAGCCAAGCTGAAAAAGTAAAGTGACGCCCCTTGAGAAGAGACGGTCTCTCCCCCGCCGTTTCTTCGTAGTAGAGATCGAATGAGGGCCTAATGAATGAGTTTTGATCAATCTTCACACAGCAACCGTCAGGCGGCGCGCAGTGGCCTCAGCCGCAGAGCGTTTCTGACTCGGGTGGGCATCGCGGCGGCGGGCACATTGCTTCTGCCGTCCACGGAAGCATTCGCCAAGAGCTTGACCAGGGAACGCCTCCTGACCTTGCACAACATGCACACCGACGAGGAACTCAGCATTGTCTGCTGCCCGCAGCAGCATTACGATCGCAAGCTGCTCAACCGGTTTAGCTACTTTTTGCGCGATCACTACACGGATGAAGCCCATCCCATGGATCCGGCTTTGATCGACTTGTTGTACGCGGTCTCCGTGCTGACGCGGAGCCGGGGCGAATACAAGATTATCTCCGGTTACCGCGCGCCGGAAACCAATCAGAGGTTGCGCAAGCTGAGTCACGGCGTCGCCGAGCACAGCCTACACATGGAAGGGAAAGCGATCGATCTTCGGATGGACGACGTCAGCACCCGAACCATTCAGCAAACGGCGCTTGCCCTGGAACAGGGCGGTGTGGGCTATTATCGAACAGCCGATTTCGTACATCTCGATACCGGCGCGGTTCGCTCCTGGTAAGAAAGAAGTTGTTTTCAAACCGAATCGCCTTGGTCGCCGGGTTTGAAAGCAGCCTGATGCTGGTAGGGCTGGCATTGCCCGTCCAGCTTTAGACCGCAGACGTCAAACAGACCCCCAGTCGTATGCATCCCCCTCCATTGGCTGAGAGTGCCAAGGCCGGATTCCGTCGCTGATCTTCGGATGAAGGCCCATGCTTACGCCTAACATCGTCGTGTGCTCCCTACTCGTGACTATTTCGCCCGGAGCGAAATAGGTTGCACGATAGGGCGTCCCCGGAGGGCCGAGGCGATGGATGGTCTTGAACGGCCAAGGGTGCGGACCCGTATACCAGAGTGGTTTTGGACCTGGGGGGTTAGAGACCCCCGGTTATCCGTTTAGGCAGCGTCGGTGGGCAACGCTTCTCTTTCGCCCACGCTACCAGGCTCGGTCGTTTCATCGGTCTTAAGCTTGCGTCCCAAGCAGCGGGTTAAAGGTCGACTACCCTTTCAATCGCTTGCCTGCCAGCCAGCGTTTGAAAGCGCCCGACCTAGAAATCCTTGAGCGCGAAGGATCTTTAAAAATGAGTCAAGTTTTGAATTTTGGCCAAAGTTCTCCTTACCCCAAAAAAGGAGCTTTTCCGTCACCACTTCGTGGGATGCACCACTTACGGATAGTGCCTGGAGTAGGC
>DATIXD010000046.1:0-13326 GCA_035518875.1 Methylococcaceae bacterium
CATCATCACCACGACGACGATGACGACTATCGGGAAAGCCACCACGATCATTATCGGGATCAGTATGGCGATTACGGCGTCGGTTCGGGACGCTGCGACACGCATACCGTGGCCCAGGTGCTGGGCGGCGTTGCGGGCGGCGCGCTCGGCGGCGTGCTGGGCTCGCAGGTCGGGCAAGGCAGCAACGCCGGAACGATCGTCGGGGCCGTCGCGGGCACCATCGTCGGTGCAATCATTGGCGAGCGGATCGGCCGCAGCATGGATCCCTCGGACCGCTTCTGCGCCGGCCGCGCGCTGGATTACGCCAATGACCGACACAGCGTGCGCTGGGTCAATCCGGAAAGCCAGGTCGATTACCTAATCACCCCGATGCGGAGTTTCCAACGCGAAGGCGGCCGCTGTCGCGAATTCACGACCCGACTCAGTCATAGCGGCCTGCACGACACCCTTAGACAAACGGCCTGCCGCCTGTCGAACGGCGACTGGCGGATTAACAGTTAAGCGACGGCGAAGTTCGCCTATCAAAGACAGCCGGGCGGCTTGGGCAGTCCCGCGATCAGGCAGGCGTGTTTGAGAGGGCCGTCCGGAAACAGGCGGTGGAGATAACGGGAATTGCCCTTGTCCTCCCCCAATTCCTTTTGCACCGCCTTGACGAACAGCCTCGCATTGGGGAGATGATTGAATTTGAAATAATAATCCCGAATGAAGCGCACGATCTCCCAGTGGGCCTCGGTCAGGGATACACCGACTCGGGCGGCCAGTGCTTCCGCGACGGTCTGGTCCCATTGGGCCGGATCGACCAGAAACCCGCTGTCGGTCATTTCCGGCATGATGCCCTTCGCTTCGATCATGCTTCAAACCCAGGAATGGCTCAACGGATAATGCACGGCCAGATCGACGAAACCCTCGTAATCGATTTCTCGTACACCCTCAAGGAGTTCCTCGGATGCGATGCCCCGGGCTTCGAGGTCGGGTTTCAGGGCGTAAATGCCAAGTTGCCGCAAGGCTGCTCGGATCGGCGCGTCCCCTTCCGAAGTCGTCAGCGCGGCATACACCCCATTTTCACTGAGCAGCACAGCATCGCTTGCCCCCGCCCGGGCGAGACAGCAAGCCAAAGCCTGCGACTCCCGGGGAGAACGGCTGACCAGATGAAGAACCGGCATCAGCAACTCACCACAATATCCTGGCCGCCGACGAACTCGGCGACATTATGCCGGCGAATGAGCCGCACCGGGAGAATCAACCCCTCCGCTGCCAGGCCCCGCTCGCGCAGCGATTCCTCTTCCACCCATAATTCTTCGACATCATACAGCTCCAGCGCCTCGAAAATCGGCGCGATATGCTTGAGGCCGATCGCCGCGGGCTTTTGATTGCGCTTGAGCTGGAAGACGCCGTCGTCGAGGAACAGAAGGCGCACCGGCTGCTCGAAGGCGGCGGCAGTTAGAATCATGTCCAGGGACTCTTGGGCATGAATGCCGCCATGGGGGGGACGGCGCAGAATGAAGAGGAAATTTTTCCGCACCACCGTGCCTTCAGCCGCCGAAAACCAGGAAGCGGTCCGCCTGAAGACAAGCCTCGACCCACAAACCGAGGCCGGCGATGCGAAAGCCTTCGGCCAGATCGTTATCATGCTTGCCGATCCGCGCCGCTTCTTCCGCGCTCAAAAGGCCCCGGCGTTGCGCGGCGGAGATGCAGATGACGAGATCAATGCCGTGATGCCCAGCCAACTCCGACCAACGCCTGACCACCGGGCGCTCGTCGTCCGGCGGCATGGCATAAGCCAGGCCGTTGTATACGCCGTCGTGGTAAAAAAACACCCGAACGATTTCGTGGCCCTTGCGCAACGCGGCTTTGATAAACTGATAGGCGGTATCGCTCCCTTCGCCCTGATAAGGTGAGCCGTTAATCTGGATCGCGAACTTCATGATGATTGAATCGGGACATCCTCAAAACGTTTTGCTGAATCGGCGGTCAAACCCCCGCGCCACGAATCCTTGCGCCCGGCCCAAATTCTCCTTCATGTTCAAAGCCAGCAAACCCCTCGCATCTTTGCTGATTCTCGCCCAGGCCGCCCTGGCAAGCGCCGGTGCCATCGCTCAGAACAAGCCGCCACTTGACATCGAACTGCAAGATAATTTCTCGAAATCGCCCGTTCTGCAATCGGGGCAAGCCGGACAAGCTTTCGGTCAGAATCCGCACAACATCGAACTACCCGAAATAGGCGATCCTTCCGGGACGATCATCACGCCGCTCCAGGAAAAGGAACTGGGCGAGGCCTTTTTACGCAATCTGCACAGCCAGGTCGAAATCAGCGAAGATCCCGAGATCAGCGAATACATCCAGACTATCGGGCAAAAGCTCGCCGCCAACAGCGACAATCCCGCCCAGACATTTCATTTCTTCGTGGTCACCGATCCCACCATCAACGCTTTCGCGGGGCCGGGCGGTTATATCGGCGTCAATTCCGGGCTGATTCTGACATCGGAAGCGGAAAGCGAGCTGGCTTCTGTGCTGGCGCACGAAATCGCCCACGTAACCCAACGGCATCTGTATCAAACCTTCCAGGCTGCCGGACGCATGGCCCTACCCACCGCCGCCGCCATGCTGGCCGCCATTCTGCTCGGTGCGAAGTCGGGCTCGGCCCAGCTCGGCCAGGCCGCCGTGGCCGCCGCCCAGGCCGCGAACCTGCAATACCAGATCAATTTCACCCGCGACAATGAGGCCGAAGCCGACCGGGTCGGCATGCAAACCCTGTCGCGCTCGGAATTCGATCCGCGAAGCATGCCGGCCTTCTTCGAGCGCATGCAACAATCGACCCGCTTTGCCGGCCGGCAATTGCCGGAATTCCTGCTCACCCACCCCGTCACGGTCTCGCGCATCGCCGACACGAGGGGACGCGCCGAACAATTCCCCTACCGACAATACCCGGACTCAATGGTCTATCAAATCATCCGCGCCAAGCTGCGAGTGCAAACCGCGCGTAATCCGGGGGAGGCGCTTGATTATTTCAGGGCGGTGGGCAACCAGGGCACGAAACAGCAACAGGACGTCGCGCATTATGGACTCGCCCTGGCTTTGATCGCCAATGCCCGAGCAGAGGAGGGCAAACCGATCCTGCAGCAGCTGGCTAGACAGTATCCCAACCAGTCCCACTTCATCAATGCCTTGGCCAAGGCCGAATTCGACCAGCGCAATTATGCCGATGCCCTCCGTCTCTACGAGATCGCCGGGGAACGCTTTCCCGAGAGCGGGGCGGTGACGCTGAACTATGTCAAGGCCCTGTTGGCCGCCGGCAAGCCTGAACAGGCTCGCAAACGCCTGCAAGACTACACCCGGCATAATCCGACCACGCCCGAGGTATACAATCTGCTCGCCCAAAGCTACAGCGGCTTGGGGCAAGAGGCGGAATCCCACCGTTATCTGGCGGAATATTACTACGCGAACGGACAAACCCGGGCGGCCATCCTGCAACTTCGCATTGCCCGTAAATCCGCCGGGGACAATTTTTACGTGAACGCCGTCATCGATGAGCGTCTGAAACAATTCCTCGCCGAGGAAGAAGAGCGCAAGAAGCAGTAAGGCTGGCCTCCCAGGCCACAGCCAATGACCCAGCTTGGAGTCAATCTGCGAGAAGGGGCTCACACCGGCCGGCCAAAGCCTGTGGGTTAAGGGTAAGGCCCGATCTCGTCAGCGTGTTGTGGTGACGGCGAACTCCGCGGCCACCACCTCGGAACGGTTTTACTCCCGTTGCTCCTTAGCGCGCTCTCATGCCCTTTAGGTTCAGCGATGGACGGTTCAGTAAGAGCTCGCCATTTCGACCAACGGGAGGAATCCGTAAGCGTCGCGGCTGCTGGCAAGATTTCCCTCTGCGGTCGAAATGACGGGGTTACGCAGAGGTTTTTCTAACACCACCCACTACTGGCCACTTGGCGCATCCTTGCCATGTTTCATACCGCCCATCTCGCCCTCCATCGGTTTCATCATGCCGCCCCTCGGGCCCATTTCTGATTCATCCAACACGCCATTCTTGTCCTTGTCCTTCATCTCAAACATCTGCTCGTGGTGTTTCATGTATTCCTCTTTCGAAACCTTGCCATCCTTATTCGTGTCCATCATGCCCTTCATCATTCCTCCGCACTTACCCTCCATCTTTTTCATACCCTGGCCACCCTCGGTTTCCGTCTGTCCGCCGGTCTCGGCCACCAGGTAGCCCTTGCCGAGGTCAACCACTGCGAAGGGATTTTCGGAGGCGCCCGCGCAAGGGGATATCGCAGCCGCCGACACGATGATGCTGCCGATGATGGTATTGAACTTTTGCTTGGTCGGATTCATGAGAAGAGCCTCCTCTTGATTGTTATGACGCACATTGCTTTCGGTTCAGCCGACGCGCGCTTGCCTCAAGGCTTGGCGCGCTTTGTCCTTATCGCACAAGTCGGTGAGATCGGCAACACTGGATCTGGAACGCTTTGCGCTGTCGCCTGCCCGGCAGATTCGCAAAACGTTCGGCTCCCTCAATGACGAAACACCGTCGTCGTTAGTTGCTACCCGGGACTACTAACAACTACGGCTCCGGCTAATCGGCCGCGCTATACTACCCGCTCATTGCCATCAACCGTACTGTAGACGTCATTGTCCGAGGGGAAAACCGCATCCCGCGGGTGATGGCGACCGGTACGGGCAAGACCATCACAACACTTTTATGGCGATTGCCCCCAACCTGAAGGACAACCTATGCCCTATCAATTGATGAAATCAGTGGATCGAGAGATTTGGATCAAAATCACCGGTCAAATAACCCCTCGCGACTTTCAAGAATGTCAGTCCTTGGTGGAACTGGGAGCCGAAAGGTTCCAACAGGCGAAGGTCTTGATTGTTCTTGATGATTTTCAAGGCTGGAGTAAGGCTGAGGACTGGATGAATACCACGTTTCTGCCCGACAGCGAAATTGCCAAGCTTGCGATTGTCGGTGACAGGCAGTGGGAGGAGGAGATTTTTCTTTTCGCCGGCAAGCCGATGCGCACGACGGAGATGCGGTTTTTTTCTACCGATCAACTGGAAGAGGCGAAAACTTGGCTAGGGCAGTGAGGATACGTTGGCAGCCGAAGTTGCATACGCGTCTTAGCAAATAAGGGGCACAGCTTGTTAAGTTCGATCAAGGCGTATCTTCCCGACTGGTTGCGGGAATATCGTCGCGGCTTTTTGCTTGGTGACTGCTTGGCCGGAGTTACTTTGACGGCTTACGCGATTCCTGTCGCCATTGCGTATTCATCCCTGGCTGGATTGCCACCGCAAGCGGGGCTCTATTGTTACGTTTTCGGTGGTTTAGGTTATGCACTGTTCGGCACCTGTCGTCAATTGGCTATCGGACCGACCGCCGCAATTTCGATGGTGGTGGGCACCACGCTAGTCAAACTGGCACCGGACGATCCTGCCCGGCTCGCCTCGCTGGCTGCCTTGACCGCCCTGGTAACGGCGGCGATGGGTATTCTCGGGTGGATGCTGCGGTTCAGCCAGATGGTCAATTTCATTTCCGAAACAGTGCTTCTCGGTTTCAAGGCCGGTGCAGCGCTCAGCATCGCAGTGACCCAGTTGCCAAAGCTGTTCGGCGTTCCGGCCGAGGGGCATGACTTTTTCACTCGCTTCTACGCCTTGTGCCTTAATGTGGGCGAGACGAACCCCTATGTCCTGATGTTGGGTTTTGCAGTTCTTGTCCTGCTTCTGGCGGGCGAAAGATGGCTTCCCGGACGTCCCGTCGCTCTACTTGCGGTCGTCGGCTCCCTAGTGGTGATGTCTTTCACCTCGCTCGGGGAACACGGCATCAAGGTAGTGGGGTTGTTGCCGCAAGGACTTCCCGTCCTGCAGGTTCCCATGGTCACACGTGACGACGTTGACGAGGTCATTCCCCTGGCTTTGGCTTGCCTGTTGCTCTCTTACGTGGAGAGCGTGTCGGCCGCGCGCACGTTTGCGGCCAGCCACGGCTACCGAATCGATCCTCGCCGCGAGTTGCTGGCCTTGGGTGCGGCAAATTTTCTGGGTGGTCTGGCACAGGGGTTTCCCCTTGCCGGTGGGCTATCCCAGTCAGCGGTTAACGAAAAGGCCGGCGCTCGGTCGGCATTAGCCCTTCTTTTGGCTTCCGGAGTGATCGGACTGGTCCTCATTTTCATGCCCGGCGTATTTCGCAATCTGCCCGAAACCGTTTTGGCAGCCATCGTCCTTGTGGCCATCAAAGGATTGGTGGACGTTCGCGAATTGATTCATGTCAGCCGGGTGAGCCGATTCGACTTCAACGTCGCCATGGGCGCCCTGGTCGGCGTCTTGCTCCTGGGCATTCTTAAGGGCGTGTTGTTGGCGTCTATTTTGTCCATCCTGCTCTTGCTACGCAGGGCGTCGCACCCTCATGTTGCCTTCCTGGGACGGATACCCGGAACGGACCAATTTTCCGACTTGGAAAGACATCCCCAAAACGAGCGAATTTCGGGAGTATTGGTATTCCGGGTTGAGGCACATTTGCTGTATTTCAACGTGGAGCATGTTCGGGAGAAAGTGCTGGAAAGACTTGCACTGGAGAGCGGCAACGTGAAATTGGTAATTGCGGACCTGTCGTGCTCACCGAACCTGGATTTGGCCGGAGGGCGCATGCTGGCGGCGTTGGACACTCAACTGGCTAAGGAGCACCGTGTGCTCAAGCTGGTCAACGTCCATGCCCGAGCCCGTGACCTTCTGCGCGCTGAGGGCTTGGAGGAGAAAATCGGCAGGATTCGTCGCCGCGCAACACTGGCGGCTTTAATCGAAGATTTCAAGAACGAAAAACTCTGATCGCTGCGAACGCTCAACCCAACTGATCTGGGGCATCGCGACCGATATGTCGGGCAGCGGTCGGCGATGCCCTCGAGCCAAGCGAGTGCCCGGCTTTCGCTGTACCGCCGTTATGCCGGCTAGGGTTGGATTTTGGTGATCTTCGAACCCTGTATGCCCAATCCGGCCATCAAGCCTGTCTGGTCGAAGATGAAGGCATAAACGTCTTCCCGTGCCGTCGTCGTCGTCAATGAGCGGGCGACGCCCGCATCGACCACAACGACGCTCGGCCCGACACCGACTTCCCAGCCTTTGCTGCTGTTCAGATAGTTCAGTGCGGCTTTGTCCATAAAAAACAGCGCATAGCCGAATTTTTGTACCCCGGCTTGCAGACCGTAAGAAGCCGCGACCGTGTTGTAATACCCGGTGGTTCTTCCTCGTATGCGCAAGGCGCCCTTGCCGTAGCTGCCGCCGCCGATGAAGCCGGCCTTGAGTACATTGGGGAACACAAGAATGCCTTTAGCTTGCTTGGAAAGTGCTTTGGCTTCGGGTGAAGTCTGGTAGAGGGACGCAAGTGCGCTGTCCACGTCCCGGTCGATATCCGCGGCAGATGTTGTCGCGCCTTCCGAATATTCGCCACCCGTCGACTGACAACCGCAGAGCAGCATCGCCGCCAGAATCAGGAGTAGGGATCCCATCATATTCTTCATTGTCATATTCTCCTAAGAGTGTGGTTTTTTTTGCGTTTATGGCCCGGCGTCGATTCGGCATCAACGATAGGACATTCAAATCATCACCTGTCTGTGAGGTAAAAGCCAGCCCCCGCCGAATGACTTGTCGCAACGCTAGCGGTTTTCCAGGCGGCTGTAATCGAACAGCGCGCCTTCGACCGGTTCAGCCTGCCGATAGGCCTCGTGCACGGCATCGCTGTGGGTCCAAAAGCGCGGGTCGGTGCGGCGTATGGCAAAGCGCGCGGCAAGCGCCGCGTAGTCCTGTTCCGAACGGAGACTGCCGGCGAGATTCACGAAGGTGGCCAGTCGATTGCTCGGTACCCGGTAGAAGGCGTTGGGATAGGCGCCGATGAACCCGCGAACCACCAGCAGGCTGTCTTCGTCCGGCAGGCGCCGTTCTTCCTCGGAAAACAGCTCGGAGACATTGCTGTGGGCGCTGTTGCGGATCAGGGTGTAATGGTGATCGCGGCCATCCTCGCCGCGGATGACCAGAAAGCTGGATTCTGGAAGATAGGAAACCGCCCGGCCCCGCAAAGCAGCCAGTTTATTGAGCAGGGCCGTATTGGTGCCGTCCGGCCCCTTCGCGGTCAGGTCGTAACGATGATCCAGCACGGGTGCCAAATGCGCTTTCCACCGGCCGTACAGTTCCGTCAGGGGATTGCCGGATTGGTAAGCGATGCCGGTATTCCCTGTGAAATAGGCCTTGCTGCCATTAAAATAAGCCTTCACGTCGTCGCTCGCTCCTCGGTACCACCGGTCGCCGACGGTGTTGCGATCGTCTCTCGGCAATAGGGCCAGAAAATTTAGCTCCCCTTCCATACGCAGAAAATCCATGTAAAGGCGCGCCTCCAATTGATGCGCGGTGTTGCCGTAGACGTCGAAGCCGGCCACCAACAGATAGTGAATGCGCTCCAGCAAGCCATAACCCATGATGAGGCCGGTTTGTGGCCGGTCGCCGATCAAGCCCTGCACCACGCTGGCACTGTCGAAATGGCGGAATACCGTCAGGGCCGCGTTGCGGTTGACCCCATCCCCATCCCATAACATGGACAGGTTGGGGCCGTCCTTGCCTTGAAACCGCTGGTTCATGAGCTCGGATTTTCGGCGCAAATACTCGGTCTCCTCGCGCGAGTACGACAGCCACTTAATCAGGCGCGCATTGCTTTGCTGCTCGATCGGTAAACTGACGTTTCTCAGTGCACTGGCTAGAAAGTTAGCGTTTTCGTCGTAGAGTGGAAGGTCGGGATGGATGAAGCCGATCCAGAAATAGTCGGTGATGACGTTGAGCGCCACCTGCCCGCGACACACGGGCCCCTTGATGAAGCCCATGACGGTGAACTGCGCTTCGTCCAGCATCAGCCGGTAGCGCGAACGCACCGGCAGTTGTTCGAACGCGATGAATGGATTCGCCGCAACCTTGGGATTGTAGGAAGGCAGCGCCGTCACGGAATAGGGTTCGTCCAGGAACCAGCCCTTGATGCGCGTCATGCGCGCCGCATTGAGGGCATAGGGCATGTGGGTCTTCGAGACCAGGGTGGAGGCGTGCGGGCGCAGTCGGTAATAGACGCGCGCCACGCCGGGATCGTCGAAGGGGCGACGGGTGGCGATGAGATCGATGGGTTGCCCCGGCGGCGTCCGGGAGCGGACCAGCTCGAAATAGTCGCCCAAGAGAAGGTCGTCGAAATAAAGGTGCGCCAGGAACCAGTGCTCGTACAGATACCGGCTCATCAACTGCGTTTTAAGATCCGGACCATTGAGGAAGGCTTCCCACTCGGCGACGTGGTCGCGCTGCGCGGGTGTCAGCGGAGGCGCGGGCTTAGCGGGCGCGCCCGTCTCCAGCCATCGCATCACGGTTCGGTTTTCCCGCTCGGACAGCGGTGGAAGGCCGTAGGGCATGCCCCATTCGGGATGCTCCGATTCAAAGCGGTCTATTTCCTCAATGTCCGCACACTGCTGGTCGCGGTCCAGGGAAAAATCGTAACGGTCATGGGGCAGCAAGCCGGTTTGCGGAAAATCCAGGCTGCGCTTGAGTGTCAGCAGGCGCGCCATCACACTGCCTTCTCGATTGGCTTTGCGCGTCTGCTTTCGTTCGTTGAGTACCGGATGAAAGCCTTTCTCACGCCATTCGGCATTGCTCCGGGCATCCTGAAACAGGCGCGTAGGTTCCGCCGCCAGCAGGCGGGCGGCGTTGTACACCTTGTCCATGTGGCCGCCGCGCGTCACGCCCTCGTAACTGCCGAGCTGCAACTGGCAGGGCGCGTCGTAGCAGGCATGGCAAACCACGCAACGCCTGTCGAGGATGGCTTTGATGTCGCGCCGGTAATCCACCGCTGAGACCAGACTTTGCCAGTGATCGAAGCGCTCAGGGTTAGCCTGGCCGTAGCGTTGGTCCCATTGATAGCGACTGTAGGCGGCGCAACCTCCCACCAGGATTACGAGAATAAGCGTAAGAAAAAACCGCATCGGTCATCTCCGGGAGACAGCGTGCGCGTCACCGGCACGCGACATTATCAAGGCGTTTTTGGAAAAAAATCCCGCCAGGTCAGAGCCGATGGCGGGATTTTCTCGGCGTTGCCGGATTGATGCGGTGCCTATTTTCAACCTCGTTGCGGTTTTTCGGTCCTGGCCGGGCTTGGGCGTGCTACGGCTTCCGCCAGCACGTCGCCGGTCTCTCGCCTTAAACCCAGGCTTAATCGGATCATCGCCGAGCAAGCGGCGAGATCCTAAACGGAAGTTCGCACTGCGGTGAGCGTTTCGCGGGCAATTTGAAGCTCCTCGTTAGTCCGAATCACCAACACGCGAACCGCCATGCCCGATCGCCCAATGTCTCTGACCGCTCCCTCGTTACAGGCGTTAGCGGTCTCCTCGATTTCAATTCCGAGTCGCTCCAGGCCGGTACAGACAAGGCTGCGAACGGCAGAGGCGTTTTCCCCCACGCCACCGGTAAATATTACGGCATCGATCGTACCCAGCGCGGCGTAATAGCCGCCGATGTATTTTTTGATGCGGTAGCAGTAAAGCTCCAGTGCCAATAGCGCGGCTTTGTCCCCGGACTTTGTTCTAAGCAACACCTCGCGCAGGTCGTTGGTGCCGGACAATGCTTTTAAGCCGGACTCGTGGTTCAGGGCGTGGTCGACGCTTTCAACGCTCAAGATGCCGACTCTTTGCATGTGCAAGGGAACGGCCGCATCCAGATCGCCGCAGCGGGTTCCCATCACCAATCCCTCGAGGGGCGTGAAACCCATGGAGGTATCCACGCATTGGCCGCCGGAGATGGCTGCGGCACTCGCTCCATTGCCCAGATGCAGGGTGATGAGGTTGAGGCGGTCAACGGGACGATTCAGGTACTCGGCCGCCCGGTTCGCGACATACCGGTGGGAACTGCCGTGAAAGCCATAACGCCGCACCCGATGATCGCTGTACCAGTCATGGGGCACCGCGTAACGATAGGCTCGGGGCGGCATGGTCTGGTGAAAGGCGGTATCGAACACGGCCACTTGCGGCACCTGGGGAAAACGCTCGCGGCAAACTTTGATGCCGAGCAAATTCGCCGGGTTATGCAGCGGCGCCAGAGGTGTCAATGCGCGTATCGACTCGATCACCGCCGGATCGATCAGGGTGGGCTGTGTGAAGCTTTCGCCGCCGTGCACAACTCGATGGCCGATGGCAGACAATCCTGCGCTGCCATCAAACGCACCGGACGTACGCATGGCTTCGCCAATGTGGCTGAATGCTTCGCGATGGTCGCGGGCAGTCACCTCGCGGTCGATTTCGACCAGGTCGCCGTTTTCATTTCGAGATCGATGGCGCAGATGGCTTTCGTCCTCGCCGATGCGCTCCAGCAGTCCTCCCGCGAGGACGTTTCCCTCATCCATGAGCAGCATTTGATATTTAATGGACGAACTACCGCAATTGATGACCAGTACCCTGGCATCGGCATTTTCCGAAACGGTCATGGTTTACGCCCCTCGCCTGATATCGGCTCCAGCCTGAGCATCAGGCTTGTTTTGCGCGTATTATGCCAGAAGGCATTTGAGGTGCGGAGACACAATTCGGCGACATCCGTTACAATCTGCCCGGCGCGGTTTTGAAACCGGAATTCGGCGGTACCAGGACAGCATTCGAACCTACCCTCGAGGAGACACCGATGACTGCTCAGACTCCACACCCAGTTGCCTTTCCAGTTCGTATCGAGAGTCCGTCGGGCTTAATCGTGCAGGTCAACTCGAACGGATCGGTCCGCCGTATCGATCACGGCGATATCATCCTCAACCTGTTTCCCGGTAACGAGGTGGAGGGCGGGCCCGCGAACATCTACCTGCGGCGTCTGGAGGAACCGGTACAGGTCGTGTCGCTGCTGGGGCCCCGTAGCCCTGCGGTGGTTCATTTCGACGCGCGGGGCCAACTGCTCGCCTCGGGCGAATGGCTGGGCATTCGTTTCAAGGTATCGCTGGTGCTCGCGGTATCCTCGTCCGCCTGGTTTTGGCATGTGCAACTGGACAACACCGGGGACCGTCCCGTCGCCTTGGATTTGATCCACACCCAGGATCTGGCGCTGGCCCATTACGGCGCGGTGCGCCTCAACGAATATTACGTCAGCCAATATCTGGATCACACGCCGCTCCAGCATCCAACCCGGGGCGCCGTCCTGGCCACCAGGCAGAATTTGTCCATGGGTGGCAGGTATCCCTGGTGCGTGATCGGTTCATTGCGGAAAGGGGTGAGTTTCGCCACCGACGCCTTGCAGTTTTATGGTCTAGCGACCCGGGCCGGCGCGATGCCCCTTGGCTTGCAAGATGGACTTCCCGGGGCGCGGCGACAGCACGAGCACGCTCTGGCGGCGATTCAGGATGCGCCTTTCACGCTGGAGCCTGGCGAACGCATGGCCTGCGGCTTCTTCGGCTGTTTCGAAGCGGATCACGCGGCAGCGACCTTGGAGGCCGACTTGGTTCTCGTAGATCGCACCTTAACCCTGCAGGAAGCGACCCCGCCCGATTTCGCTTCAACCAGTACGGAAATTTTGCCTTCGGCCAATCTGTTCGCCACAGCCCCGCTGTTGACGGCGCACGCGCTGGACGAGGCCGAAATCTCCGAGCTTTTCGGCGATGAACTGCGTGCAGCGGAGCGGGAAAATGGTCACACACTGTCTTTCTTCACCGGCCGACATACCCATGTCGTGCTGAAGCAAAAGGAGTTGCAGGTGTTAAGGCCCCACGGCCATATCCTGCGTACCGGCCATGCACTCACGCCGGATGAAGCTTCCCTGACCTCCACCACTTGGATGGCCGGGATATTCCACTCCATGGTGACCCAGGGACACGTCAGCATCAACCGTTTCCTGTCCACCACGCATTCTTACCTGAGCTTGTTCCGCACCCATGGGCTGCGCATTTTCGTGGAGTTGGCGGAGGACTGGCATCTTTTGGATGTCCCTTCCGCCTATGAAATGACGCCCTCCGGCTGTCGCTGGCTTTACCGACACGCTGACGGGCTGCTGGAGGTTCGCAGCAGCGCGGCCACCGAACGGCACGAACTGGATCTGACGATCACGGACCTGTCCGGTTCCTCACGACGGTTCCTGATTTCCAATTATGTGGCCATCAACGGCGACGATGGGATCGATGCGGTGCCGGTCAGATTCGTGTCGGATGACTGGGGTATCTCGGTCTACCCCATAGCGGAATCCGACGTGGGCCGGCGTTTTCCGGACGGCAGCTTCCGCATCGAGCCCTTGCCCGGAACCTCCCTGGAGCAGGTGGGGGGGGACGAATTGTTGTATGCCGACGGCCGCTCCCGCCAG
>DATIXD010000047.1:0-4758 GCA_035518875.1 Methylococcaceae bacterium
GACCAGGGCTGAAGCGCCGGATACTTGAATCCGATCCGAGGAATTGGGGGATAGAAAACGAAGAGATATTACTTTTGCAACCCTCAGTACTTGACAAGGCAGGGCTCATAGAAGGTTTCGCTAAAAATGGCGACACAATCGGGGCGCCAACACACCGTGGTAGCGATGCCGATGCTTGCGCGGTGGCGGAACCAGGGCGGCGAGACGATCCAAAAACTCCAAGGGCGTCAGGGTCAGCGCTGCTTTCCCGTCCGGGTCGGGCTTGGGCAGGTGGTAGACCAGGCGCTGATCCGGTTCGAGCCCGGCCAGCCGTTCGCTGGCGAAGACCGGGCGAGCACAATAGCGCAGCAGGCGTTCGAGACCGGCTCGATCCCAGGAGGGGACCCACACCTCGGCGTTGAGCGAAAACCGCCGGGGGGTTTCGAACGATGACCGGTTTCACAAGGTCGCCCAGTGCGTCGCTGGCTGGTCAGCGATGCACCTAACAAGGACAGCGACGCATGCCCGCAAACGGCGTCAGCGTCCCTGTGACGCCACCCTCGCTTAAGCGGTGCCCCCTCGCTTCCTGCCTTCGGCTCAACCCTCGAACGCGTCACCCACGAGCCTCAGAATCGGCGAGACTGATTTTCCCCGCACAAGAAAAATTCTCGGTCGACCCTATATAATGTGCCCGTGCCCCAGGCTACAGAAAACTATAATGGGGCTCCGTTTGCTAAAGTTGGTTAACCGGCGCACTGCCGCCACCCAAGCCCGCCGGGCGATACTGCCAGGAGTGGCACATGTCGTTGCTCCTCAAAATCTGGCTCGCATCGAATAAGATCGAACATTCTCGTGATGATCATCAGGTACGCCCTTGCCGTTTGTGGGGCCACGTCTCAGCGCCGGCTAGCTGACTGGTTTTTGACCGACCTACTCAGCACCTTTTCCCCAGCTAGTTTTCTTGCTTCTTGAAAAAAGCTCCTTTTTATAGAACTCATGTCGGCATTATTAATGCGGCCCTTAAATATACGACATGCCGTGTCTTTGAAATCATAAGGCTATCATCTCAAAGATGGTCTTCATTTAAGGGCCGCGTTAAATAACATTGCCTTGAAACCTTATCTCCTATACCCGCCAACAGGAAAGAAACATGCTGGCCACAAAACGCTACGAATACTTGCCAATCGACCAAATAGAATTTCACCATACGCTAACCAATCACCGCGATTTGGATCTGGCCAAGGTTGCCCATCTTGAAAGGGACATCCTCACTAATGGTTTGTTCGAACCGCTGGTGGTGTGGGAACGCAGTGCTAAAGAATACTACCTGGTGGGCGGCTTCCATCGCATGGAAGCAATTCAGGGCATCCGCCGCGCTAATCCAGGCTACTTCGACCGGGTCGACGCGCGGCTGGTGAGTGGTCATCCGGACGAGATCAAGGCGCTCAATCTCAAGCTGAATTCCGACCGCGTCGATACGCGCATCACGGATTATTTCCAGACCGTTATTTATCTCAACAACGCCAATTGGGCCAAGGACCGCATCGCAGAGTTTTTTGACAAAAGCGTCAGTTGGATCGATGACATCATCCGCTTTGCACCGCTGACTACGTCAGAAATGCGTGAGAAATTGGCCAGCGGCGAACTTTCGTGGGTTAGAGCCAAAGAAATATTGCGCAAGGCCTTACAAGCGCCGGCCGGCAATGAAAAAGCGATTATCGATAGCGAACTGGCGCAACCGGCACGACCTGCCCCGAAACCCTTGACTTATCAATCGTCGATCAAACGCTTGTCGAATGCCATCAGCGCGGACCCAAAACGCACCTTCAAGGTCAGCTCGCAAGACCTTTACTCCCTGATGGTCACCTTGCGGGGCAAAAACGTAGAGGAGGAACATATCGAGCGCGCACACAAAGCCTTTCCCGTTTTATGGGAGGACCATTAGCGCGCAAAACGTTGCGCCACAGGTAAATTGCGCCGCAAAACACGCGGGCGGACGGGCTCGGTGAAGGCGCGCTCAATGGACCAGCCGCCGCGCAGGCGCGCGGACAGGGTGTTGTGGAACAAGTTGAAGCGCTTGGCGTACAAGCCGCGGGTCCTGAAAGTGGGTGGGCGCAACTGGGGGTGTCGATTGATGACCGGTTTCACAAGCTCGCCTAGTGCGTCGTGCGTCGCTGGGTGGTTGGTACCCGACAAGGGCAGCTCTGTCCTTGCCCGTAAACAGCGCCAGGATCCCTGACGCTGCCCCTCGCCGGCTGAGACGCGTCACCACGAACCTCGGAATGGGCCACTGATTTTTCCAAACAAGAAAAATTTCTCGGTTGACCCCATAACGTGCCCGCGCCCGAGCCTACAGAAAAGCATGGCGAGGGCTCGGTCGGCTGAGGGTGTTAACCTGCGTACTGTTGGCGCAAGGGGTAAAGCGGGACCAAATAGAGGCGGCAAGGAAATAACGCCCTGCACGTTGCTGACCGGTGTCAGCCATTATGACAAGTGTCCTTTTATGTTCAGTGCATCAACCGCGAGCGAGATGCGGCCTGGGTTTCAGGGTTTTAACTCGCTCGCGATCCTCACATAAAAATCAGGGTGCTTTGAGAAACTGGATTAGCGAATTTTGAGCGCAATATCGAGGCGGCTCCGTACTGGGTTCTTGAGGTCTTACCAGAACCGCTTCCTTCATTGGCGTAGGCTCAATGTAAGGCGCGAGTGCGCTGTCGAGAAGCCAGCGCGAGGCACCGGTGCGGGCAAACAGTTGAGTCCATGGCGGTCTCCAGAGGGCAATCAACGAACTCCCTGTCGTGATAACTGAAGAACTTATGCGCAGTCTTCCAATCGCTTTCTTTGGCCGAAGCCCCATCCTATCGGCCTGACGTCGACCGCCGCCAGGCATACTGTGCATAAAAGAGCCATTTGCGTAGTCCTGGACCTATTGATTTGCGTGGAGTGTAGCGCATCGGCAAAATCGTTTACCCCAATTTCTCGCAATAAAGCCTGGGTTTGAGGTGTGAGATTGGGGTTCTCGACGGGTTTTCACCCCAAGATTGATGCGGCGGGTCAGCGGTCGTCATGAGATAATTAACCCATTGATAATCAATGGGAGATGGGATCGTGGCTCAGGTTGCAGTGTCGCTATTTGATTGGGATGCCGTCGAGGCGCGTTCCGATCTGGAACGTTTCTTCCTGGTGCGCGATCACCTGCCGGACCGGGCTTTAATCCAGGCGCTGGAAGTCAAACGAGGACAAGGACGGGATGATTATCCGGTGGCCGCGATGTGGAATGCAGTCGTGGCGGGGGTGGTGTTTCAACATCCATCGATCGAATCGCTGAAGCGGGAGTTGTCGCGCAACCCCGCCCTGTTGCAGGCCTGTGGCTTTGAGGTCTTGCCGCTGCAAAAGAAGCCGGTGGCGCAGTTGGTTCGGGATGAGCTGACAGGCCGGATGAAGGTGGTTTGGCCGGTCCCCGAGCCGCCCCGCTATGCGGTGCCGAGCAGTTGGAATTTCTCCCGGTTTCTGCGCAACCTGATCGCAGTGGAGACGAAAGACGGCCTGGTCAGTGGGATGATTCCCGCGTTGCGCCGGCAGTTGATGGCGATGTTGCCGGATTTTGGCCAACACCTGGGCTACGATGGTAAGGCCATCGAGAGTTACAGCACCGGGCACGTCGATGGCGAGAGCGGACAGCGTACCGACCCGGATGCGGATTGGGGTAAGCATGAAACTTCCGGGGTGGACGCCCGCACTGGCAAGTTGTGGAAGAAGGTGCAGAGCTGGTTTGGTTACGGCCTGCATCTGATTGCCGATACCCGTTACGAAATTCCCGTGACCTTTCATCTGACTCCAGCCTCCCATTCGGAGCAGGTTGAGTTACGGGTCATGCTTGGGGAACTGTTCGAAGAGCACCCCGAACTCGCCGAGCGCTGTGCCGATTTCAGCGCGGACCGCGGGTTGGACTGCGCCGAAACCAAAGCCAAGCTGTGGGATGAGTATCGGATTCGTCCGCTCATCGACACGCGGGAGTTGTGGCGGGAGGAAAAGCAGGCGCCGGACTATGACCCCAGCCAGCCCATCACGCGCCCGCTCTACCCGGATCGAGCGGATACCGTGGTCTATACCGAGAAGGGCAGCGTCCATTGCGTCTGCCCGATCACCGGCACGCACCGGGACTTGGCGTTTCAGGGCTTCGAAGCCGACCGGGACACCTTGAAGTATCGCTGTCCGGCAGCAGCCTATGGCCTTCAGTGCCAAGGCCAAGCTCACTGCCACGCGGCGGGGCAGGTCAACCCGGGCAAGTATGGACGCATTGTGCGCATCGATATCACCGAACAGAATCGGCGCATCTTTGTCCCCACCCCGTACGGCAGTCCCTCCTGGAACCGTGGCTATGCGCGGCGCAGTGCACTGGAGCGCATCAATAATCGGATCGACCACGGCTACGGGTTCGAACAGCACTTCATCCGCGGCCAGGCCAAGATGAAAACCCGGATTGGCCTGGCACTGGCCATCATGATGGCCATGGCGCTGGGACATGTGAAGGCGGGACGCATCGAGCAGATGCGCTCTCTGGTTCAGCCGATTCGACGAACCGGGTAAAAAGGCGCCGAAAGGGTTCCCGACACAGGCCGATCCTACCGGCCGGGAAAGCCTATTGCTAAAAAACAAGTTGAGCGGGGATTTTACGATGCAGTGTGTCCAAATAAGACACTGGGTCGCCCGAAAAGTCGTTTTGATACGCTACGACTGTCCCCAGCATGTCAGGGGCGATCGAAAAAACGCTTCAGC
>DATIXD010000048.1:0-2864 GCA_035518875.1 Methylococcaceae bacterium
ATAAAGCCCATGTGTAGGCGCGCCGGCGCGACGACGGTGACCTGATTTTCGTGATCGGATGAATGGACGGCGAACATGGAAAAAGTCGCTGCTTGATGAAGATGAAACGACGATCGGCAAGAGAGCCTCCGGGCGCGCACCATGCTATGGCATCGTGTCCTGTTTGTCGACTGAGTCGAGGGGATTGCCGGCTGTCGCGCTTTGTTGAAAATTGGCCATGAATTCCCTATTCTTTGCCGACCTTCGGCCTCGCCAAACTCCAGGAACTAAGGGCTTTCGGCCGGCGTGAAAAGTGCTCCCCGGCTCGACTCTTTTGGGATCGATAGAAAGCGGCGGGGCTTCCACTACCAGACTAACGACCTCAAGAGGGAAGGGCATGACCGAAAGCAGCACCCAGGTTTGGGAAAACGTTCCCAGCCCGTTTTGCGGTATCGCCTCGGATGATCTCAAGATTCAGGTTCAAGGCACGCAAGTCAAAGTCCTGGAGAACGGCGATGCCGTCACCATCGCCGGGTTCGAACAACCCGTCACCGACACCCAGCCTCGCGTGGGTGGCAAGGTCGTTTCTCTGGTCGAAGCGGTCGCGGCAGCGGCCAAGTTTTTGAAGGACGCCCGTCTCCCGCTGTTCGGTGGTTTCGGCACCGATGTCAACGACACCCGCGCGGCGCTCTCGCTGGCCGATCACTGCGGGGCCGTGCTCGATCAGGCGCGCGCCGAGGGCGGTTTGCGCAACCTGCTGGTGCTGGCGGATACCGGCTGGATGGCGACCACGCTGGGCGAGCTGAAGAACCGCGTGGACGTTTTGGTGGTGTTCGGCAGCGACATCGAGGCCGAGTTCCCCCGCTTCTACGAGCGTTTCATCTGGAATCGGGAAACCCTGTTCGATCAGGATACCTCGAAGCGCAAGGTGATCTACGTCGGCCGGGCGCCCAGCGGTAATGCCTCGACCGCGCCCGACGGAAGGAAGGCGCAAGTACTGACCTGCCCGCCGGAGAAATTGCCGGAGGTCGCTGCCGCCCTGAGGGCCCTTGCAAATGGCGCATCGCTGCAGGCCCTGACCATCGGCGGCATCGCCGTGAGCGATCTGCAGACATTGGTGGAAACGCTCAAGAACGCTAAGTACAGCGTCATTACCTGGGCCGCCGGACACTTGAGCTTTCCCAATGCCGATTTGACCGTGCAGCAAATTTGCCAGTTTATCGTCGCCCTCAACAAGACCACCCGTTCCTCTGCCCTGCCTCTGGGCGGACAGGACGGCGATCGCACCGCGAGCCAGGTGTTCGCCTGGCAGACCGGGTATCCGACCCGTGTCAGCTATGCGCGCGGCTATCCGGAATACGATCCTTATCATTACTCGACCGAACGCCTGCTGGCCAGCGGCGAAGCCGATGCGCTGCTGTGGGTGTCCAGCATCAATGGGAGATTGACGCCGCCTGAGGCCGCCGTGCCTACGATCGTGATCGGTCGCTCCGGCATGACGTTCGAACGGGAACCCGACATTTACATTCCCGTCGGGGCGCCGGGCATCGACCACGCCGGCCACATGTACCGCTGCGACAACGTGGTCAGCCTGCCGCTGCGCAAGCTGCGCGATTCGGGGCTGCCGAGCGGCGCCGAGGTCTTGGCCGCCATCGAGGAAGCGCTGTAATTCCTGCGGGTTCGTTGGGTTACGGCTTCGCCTAACCCAACCTGCGAAACGATCGAGGAGAATTTCATCATGCTGACCAAACTCACGGGTGGGCGCGTTTACGACCCGGCCCACGGCGTCAACGGCGAAGTCCGCGACATCTGGGTGCGGGAGGGCCGTATAATCGCCCCGCCCGGCGACGCCAAGCCGGATCAGGAATACGACCTGCGCGGCAAGATCGTGATGGCCGGGGCCATCGACATGCATACCCATATCGGCGGAGGCAAGGTCACCATCGCCCGCAACATGCTGCCGGAAGACCATCGCGGCGATCCGGTGGAACGCCAGGGCCTGATGCGCGCTGGCTGCGGCCATGCCGTGCCGTCTACTTTGACAACCGGCTATCGTTACGCCGAAATGGGCTACACGGCGGGCTTCGAACCCGCCGTGCTGCCGATCAACGCCCGCCAAGCGCACATGGAAATGGCCGACGTGCCGCTGCTGGATGTCGGGGGTTACGTCATGCTGGGCAGCGACGACTATTTCCTGCGCATGCTGGCCGCCGGCAAGAGCCAGGAGGAAATCAACCACTACGTGGCCTGGACTATCCATTCCGCTCAGGCCATCGGCATCAAGGTGGTCAATCCCGGCGGCATCAGCGCCTTCAAATTCAACCAACGCAGCCTGGATCTGGACGAGCAGCATGTCCATTATGGCGTCACTCCGCGCAAGGTGTTGCAGACCCTGGCCCGTGCGGTGCATGAGCTCGGCGTGCCGCATCCCTTGCATGTGCACGGATGTAACCTGGGCGTGCCCGGCAATGTCGACACTACGCTGAACACCATCGCGGGCATCGAGGGACTGCCGATGCACCTGACGCATATCCAGTTTCACAGTTACAGTACCGAGGGCGACCGCAAGTTCTCCTCCGGCGCCGCGCAGATCGCCGAGTCCTTCAATCGGAACAAGAACATCACCATAGACGTCGGCCAGATCCTGTTCGGCCAGACCGTCACCGCTTCCGGCGATTCCCAACGCCAGTTCGCCAATTCCAGTCACGCCTACGGCGGCAAATGGGTGTGCATGGACATCGAATGCGACGCCGGCTGCGGTGTAGTGCCGTTCAAATACAAGGATCAGAATTTCGTCAACGCTTTGCAATGGGCCATCGGCCTGGAAATCTTCCTGTTGGCCGAAGATCCCTGGCGCATATTCCTGACCACTGACCATCCCAACG
>DATIXD010000049.1:0-19002 GCA_035518875.1 Methylococcaceae bacterium
CGGTTCTCGCCGAAACAACGGTGTTCACCCTGCCCGGGATGTCATTACATTGGTGATGAACCGATGGTCCAGCCGAAGATTCAGGGACATCAGCGCTTGCTCATGCTTCGCAAAGCACAGCCGCTTCCGCTTCCTGCTCCGCCTCGATGCGAGCTTTCTCACCCCCGTTCTCTGGCGATAGGCGGATCCAGCACGAGGCGAGCGACGAGCGCCGCGCGCTCGGCCATGCTATCGAGATGGACGAATTCGCCAGGCGCGTGGGCTTCATCGCCGACCGCGCCCAGCCCGTCCAAGGTCGGCGTGTAGAGGCTGGTGGTGTTGCCGTCGGAACCGCCACCCGCCGTGGCTTCTTCCAAGTCGATGTCGAGATCGGTCGCCGCCTCTCGTGCGAGTTCCCAGAGCCTTCGATTGCCCGGCGTCTTCTCCATCGGGTGTCGCCCGATTCGTCCTTCGACGATGATCTGAGTTCCCGGGGTCGTGGGCCGCAACCCCCGGATAGTCGCTGCAACCGCCGGTTCGTCCTCTTGCCGTAACACTCGAACATCGACCACGGCGTGGCTTTCCGGCGCGACGACGTTGGGACGAATTCCGCCGTCGATCGTTCCAACATTGACCGTGATCCCCCTCTCTACGTCGTTCAGGGCAAAGAGTTGCTGAATGACGAACGAGAGTTCCAGAATGGCACTTGCGCCCTGTTCCGGGGCTAATCCGGCGTGCGCAGCCTTGCCAACGACTCGGACGATGAAACGTCCGACACCTTTGCGTTGGGTTTTCAACTTGCCGTTTTGACCCAAAGACGGTTCCAAAACGAAGGCGCGGTTAGCCGAACGGGCGAGACGCCGGATTTGGGGAGTCGATTCCCCGCTGCCGATTTCTTCATCCGAATTAATGAAAAACACAGGCGCCACTCCCGGTTGCAGGTCCAGTACCCCAAGCGCCTCGAGGGCGAAGATGCCCTGCACCAGCCCGGCCTTCATATCGTAGGCACCCGGCCCGTAGAGTTTTCCATCCCGACAGCGAACCGGCATCGTGTCGAGAGTCCCCAGCGGCCAGACAGTGTCACAGTGGCCGATCAAGAGCTGGATAAGCTGGTTCTTGGAGCGGCTTCCCGGTATGGCCAAGAGGTGCCCGCCCGTCCGATGTCCGCGCAGACGATGAATCCGGTAGCCACGTTCCATGAGAGCGTTCTCGAGCAGGTCGAGGACCGGCTCCTGAGCGGCAGGAACCGTCGAGGGCGATTCGGCGCGAACCAGGCGTTCAAGGAGGTCACGCATCTCTCCGCGGCGACGCTGGAGGTAGTCGCGCAGTCGCCGCGCGGCAGCCCTCGTCCCCGAGACTGTAGACATCAGCGTTTGAACCCCGTGTGAAACGGGAAAGAAAAGCTACGCTCGATTTTCGCGTAGCGCCCTGGGGAAAGGTAGGCCAAGAGCGGAGCTTGGAGCAGCACCTCTTGATCGTCGCGATCGCTCATACGCAACGCCGCCTCCTGCACCCGGGCCGCGACAATTCGGCCTGCAATCAGACTATTGATCCCGAAACCATCGACGATCCGTTCGAGCTGGCATTCGAGGAACACATATGCATCCTGTAGAAAAGCGCCCGCGACGACCGAGGAAGCAAAAGACGGCAGGGCCGCCAGCGCCGGCTTCACGTCGTCCTCGTTGCGCGGTGCGGCCGAGATACTCGCAAGCACCACCTGCTCCGGGCGAAGAAAACTCACGGTGAAACTACCTTCGCGACCGATATTGCAATAGGTCTGGTGGCGAGGCGTGCAGATAAAACCGAAATAATTGTCCCAGCCCAAGGGAAACGCCATGTGTTTAGGGGCGAAGTCATAGCGACCGTCTTCCTCGCGAGTACCGATCACGACGAGAGGGGTCACGGTAAAAAAGCGATCCCAGATCGGTGCGGTCAGATCGAGGTCGACCAAGGCATGCGATGGTCTGTCAGCCATGATAACGTCTCGGTGTAGTCGGCTTGAATCAGCTGAGTTATACCAGTTGGCGGAATCCTTGCCAAACTCCGTAGATGATGGTGAGTACGACATGGCTGTGTGCTCCCGGATCGATCCTCACCAGCTGCCATGATCGGTGAACGACAGAAACCGGCGGCACGTTACGCCTTTTTTATGCTGTCCGGAATATACTGCCACGATCTCGGTCAGTCCTTGGGATACCCGCACTGTGACATTCCCCATTTCGGCCCAAAATCAGCCCCGTCGTTGTTTGAAGCCAGAGCGTTTCGCCGTTCCCGGCCTGCGGAAATTTGTGTCCTCGTTCTGGTGTACCATCGCGTTCGGCTTATCTGCCTGCCAGCCCACCGCAGACATCACCGAGCTTGCCGGAAACATCCAGGGCACGACTTATCACGTCAAGGTGGTTCGGGAGGAACCGTCGACCGATGCGAAGCCGATCCAAGCAGCGATCGACGAAACCTTCTACGACATCGACCGTAAGCTATCCAATTACCGGGACGACTCGGAGATTTCCCGATTCAATCAACAGAAGACCACCGACTGGGTGCCGGTCTCCCCCGAAATCGTCGAACTCGTTGGCATCGCCCGCCACGTTTCCGAACAATCCCATGGCTGCTACGACCTTACCATCAAGCCGCTGTTCGATCTATGGGGTTTTTCCAAGGATCAAAACCGGGTACCCAGTGCCGAGGAAATCAGCCAGGCCCTGCTTCATGTCGGAATGCCGCTGGTAGAACTCGACCAGGATCACAGCCGCCTGCGCAAACGGGACCCGGAGATCCAGATCGATCTGTCGTCCATCGCCCAGGGCTACACCGTGGGGGCCATCGCCCAACTGCTCGAAAGGCATGGCATCCGGAATTATCTCGTGGAAGTCGGGGGCGAGATGAAGGTGAAAGGCCATAAGCCTGACGGCAGTCCGTGGCGCGTCGCCATCGAGAAACCGACTCCCTATACACGCGAGGTGCAGAAGATTCTGGATATCCACCAGGAGGCCGGTACCGCCATCATGACGGCCGGGACGTACCGCCATTTTTTCGAGGATCACGGGCAGGTGTACTCCCATATCCTCGATGCGCGCACCGGGCGGCCAGTGACCCATCACCTCCTGTCGGTCACTATCCTGCATGACGATCCCACTTGGGCCGATGCCTGGGATACCGCCCTCTTGTGCGTGGGCGAGGCCGAAGCCGCCCGCATCGCCGAGGCCGAGCGCCTCAAGGTACTGCTGGTTTACGCACAGGGAGAGTCCCTGCAGGAATACCTGAGTTCCGCTTTTACGACAGCGCAGGAGACTGACAGCACCGCTGCCCGAGATACAGCAGCCCAATCAACTGCCCTCCCCGAATCCCAGTAAACCCGTAATTCATTTACGAGATATCAGATGCGTTATGGCAATTGGCTGATTGGCGGCCTGCTCCTGGGGCTGCCGGTTGGATTGATGTAATTTGGTGCCATCGATAGCCGATACGATCAAACTGGCAGTCCGGCTCGAACCATTGTAAAGCGCTTCTCGCCCACCGATTAGCAACCGGGTTGCCGGACTCCGCGCCCCGATTCTGCTACTCCGTCTTCCGTTGCCAATAGTTCACCAAAAGGAAACAACGCGTTTCCTGGGTGCGCATTTATTTTTTATCCGATTTTTAGGTGCGGAAACCTATCTTGAGACCCTGTCCTGCGTATGGGTCTCCCGACATGAAAAACATTCTCTTGGCCGGTATAGAGTGCTGCTCCATGCTGTTATCGGCGTGCAACCTGAACAACAGCAATACAGATCTCAATGGTCTAATTACTGGTAACGGCTATCGCATCGCCTTGAATCCCAGGGACTATAAAGGAGAGATTGATCGCTTCGAAGAAAACATCAAGAAAATCATCCACGACATAGATTCTAAACTATTTGATGGCGGCGAGTATTCCGAGATCGCTGGGTTTAATCGATCGAGAACGACCGAGTGGGTATCCGTCTCCCCGGAGATAGTCATGCTCGTGAATCTGGGTAAACAGGTTTATGAACGCTCCGAAGGGTGTTTCGACCTGAGTGCGAGACCGATCATCGAGCTTTGGGATGGTGCAAGTCGGGAGGAGCGGACACCTAGACAGGAGGAAGTCGATAGGGTATTGGCCCACGTCGGAATGTCGCAAGTGGAAATCGATCCGGAAAATCACCGTATTCGCAAGCAGGATCCGGAAATACAAATCGATTTGTCCCCGCTGGCCACGGGGTACAAGATTTCATCCATCGCCTCCTTCCTGGAACGGGAAGGGATCCAAAACTACTGGATCAAACTGGATAACGAAATCAAGGTGAAGGGACACAAAGCCGATGGCAAAGCCTGGCGGGTCGCGATCGATGCCATGAAGCCCACCAAACCCTTTACCTTAGACGAAGTAACTCTTCTCAAAAAACGCGAGCTTGAAGGCGTCAGCCTCGTGGCCACGGGTGATTACCATCCATTTTCTCGAGTAGGTGCGCAGTCAGATATTCTCGTTTTCAATCCCAAAACCGGACGACCGGTGTCCAATTACCTGCGTCATGTTGCCGTGCTGGATGAAGACCCGGTATGGGCCGCGGCCTGGAACAGTACGTTGCTGTGCCTGGGGGAAAAAGAGGCCGCGAAGGTCGCTCAAGTCGAACAGCTCGGAGCTTTGTTGATTTACGAGGAGCGTTTCGATTTCGATCAATACCGCAGCAAGGCATTTCTCACTGCCATTAAACGACTTTGAAAATACCTGCATCCTATGCGCTGATTGTAGGGGTTTTACGTGCACTTCAACCCTCGACATAAATCCTATCGGCCAGAATGCTTATACGCCCATTGGATGATCCTTATCAACTAACGACTAAGACTATGGACCTGGAATATCTGTCATTATTCGCGTTGTTTTTCCTGCTGGCTATGGCCCTGCTCAAGGGCTGCGAGTTATTGGAGAAGAAATCATGAGTCTTGAATATGCCATCGCCCTGATCGCCGCTGTGGTGCTCATGGTTTATCTCATTGTCGTATTGGTGAATCCGGAGGATTTTACGTGACATTTTCCTCAGTCATTCTCCTGGTGGTTTTTCTGGCCATCCTGCTGGCTACCGTCAAACCCCTGGGGATTTATATCACCCATGCGATGGCCGGAGAATCCCGCTTCCTGCGATTTCTCGCTTCTTTCGAAGTACGGTTATTTCGCCTGCTCGGGATCAACCCGCGAAAGGAAATGGGTTGGAAGGAATATGCGCTGGCCCTCCTGCTGTTCAATTCCCTGGCGACCTTATGGGTGTATGGACTACAGCGTCTGCAGGGCTTTCTACCCCTGAATCCGCAAAGACTTGGAGCGGTGAGCCCGGATTCATCCTTGAACACCGCCATTTCCTTCCTGACCGCCGCCGACTGGCAAGGCTACGCCGGTGAAGTCACCATGAGCTATCTCACTCAGATGCTCGGCCTCGGCTTTCTAAATTTCGTGGCGCCCGCCACGGGCCTGTGCGTCGCCTTCGCCTTGTTCCGGGGTTTCGCCCGGCACGAGACCTCGCTGATCGGAAATTTCTGGGTGGATCTGATTCGTTCCTTTCTTTACGTCTTGCTGCCGCTCTCCCTCATTCTGGCTGTGTTCCTCGCCCATCAGGGCACGATCCAGAATTTCAATCCCTGGGTGGAATCACATACTCTGGAAGAAACCGCCTACTCGAAACCGCAGTTGGACGAATCCGGTCAGCCGTTGAAAGACGCCCAAGGGCAGCCGATGACGGAAACCGTGACGACCACCACCCAAACCCTGCCCATGGGACCGGCGGCCTCCCTGGATTCCACCAAGGTCATGGGCAACAACGGCGGCGGTTTCTTCAACGTCAACGCCGCGCACCCCTACGAAAACCCCACCGCACTGACGAATTTCGCCGGAATGCTGGCGATGTTCCTCATCCCGGCGGCGCTGTGCTACACCTTCGGGCGCATCGTCGGCGATACCCGCCAGGGCTGGGCCATTCTCGCCGCGATGACGTTCATGTTCGTCGGATCAGCCATAGTGGCGCTGATCGCCGAGCAAAGCGGCAACCCCTTGCTGACCGCCGTCGGATTGGATACGGCGGCCGGCGCCCTGCAGCCCGGGGGCAACATGGAAGGCAAGGACCTCCGGCTCGGCATCGCCGGTTCCACGTTGTGGGCCGTCATCACCACCGCCTCCGGCACCGGAGGGGCCAATGCCATGCTCGATTCGTTCACCCCCATCGGAGGTTTCGTCTGCCTCTGGCTGATGCAGGTGGGCGAAGTCATCTTCGGCGGCGTCGGCGTGGGCTTGGCCGGGATGCTGATCTTTGCGATCGTCGCCGTGTTCATCTCGGGCTTGATGATCGGGCGAACGCCCGAATACCTCGGCAAGAAAATCGAGAGCTTCGAGATGAAGATGGTGTCCATCTCGATCCTGATCACCCCGCTCCTCGTATTGGTGGGTACCGCAATTTCGGTCGTGCTGGCAGTGGGCAAGGCGGGCATCCTGAATCCGGGAGCCCACGGCTTTACGGAAGTGCTCTACGCCTTTTCGTCCGCCGCCAACAACAATGGCAGCGCCTTCGCCGGGCTCTCGGCGAACACCCCATATTACAACTCGATGCTCGCCGTGGCGCTCTGGTTCGGCCGCTTCGGCGCGTTGATCCCCTATCTGGCCATCGCGGGGTCTTTAGCCAAGAAGCACCGGCTCGAACCCGGTGAAGGCACCCTGCCGAGTCACGGAATTCTGTTCGTCGTTCTGCTGATGGCGACGGTGCTCATCGTCGGCGCGCTGACCTATTTTCCGGCCCTCGCCTTGGGGCCTTTCGCCGAACATTTCATTCTTTGGCCCCTTTCGCAGTGGAAGACCCCATGAACCGACCTATCCTCCCCCTGTTCGATCCGGAACTGTTGAAGCCGGCCCTACTCGGTGCCTTCGGAAAGCTGTCGCCCAAGGTGCAGATCCGCAATCCCGTCATGTTCGTCTGTTACGTCGGCAGCATCGTCACCACGCTGTTGTTGCTGAAAGCCCTGGGAGGCCAGGGTGAAGCGCCCATCGGTTTCATCCTCTCCATTACCCTGTGGCTGTGGTTCACGGTGCTGTTCGCCAACTTCGCTGAAGCCCTGGCCGAAGGCCGCAGCAAGGCCCAGGCGGCCGCGTTGCGTGGGATGCGCAAGACGGTAGAGGCGAAAAGGCTCCAATCTAACTATTACGGTGCGCCCTGGGACCCGGTGCCTGCCACCGAGCTGCGGCGGGGCGACCTGTTTCTGGTGGAAGCGCAGGACGTGATTCCCGCCGACGGCGAGATCATCGAAGGCGCCGCGTCCGTGGACGAAAGCGCCATCACGGGTGAAAGCGCCCCAGTGATCCGGGAATCCGGCGGCGATTTTTGCTCGGTCACCGGCGGCACCGTGGTCCTGTCGGATTGGCTGGTGGTGCAGGTGGCGGCCGATCCCGGCGACAGCTTCCTGGACCGCATGATTGGCATGGTGGAAACCGCCAAGCGAAGCAAGACGCCCAACGAGATCGCCCTCACCATCCTGCTGGTGGCCCTGACCTTTGTGTTCCTGGCGGCGACCGCCACCATCTTGCCGTACTCGATTTTCAGCGCCGACGCGGCCAACACCGGCGAGCCGGTGGCCCTTACGGTGCTGGTGGCCCTGTTGGTATGTCTGATTCCCACCACCATCGGCGGGCTGCTCTCAGCCATCGGCGTCGCCGGCATGAGCCGAATGTTCCGGGCCAACGTGATCGCCACTTCCGGACGCGCCGTGGAAGCCGCGGGCGACGTGGACGTGCTGTTGTTGGACAAGACCGGCACCATCACCTTCGGCCATCGCCATGCCTCCGCTTTCCATCCGGGACCCGGTGTGGCCGAGGCCCTGCTGGCGGAAGCGGCATTGCTGTCGTCCCTGGCGGACGAGACGCCCGAGGGCCGCAGCATCGTGCTGCTCGCCCAGCAACGGTTCAATCTCCGCAAGACGCTGACCAAGGCCGACGCCGAGGACATCATCCCCTTTAGCGCGCGTACCCGGATGAGCGGGGTCGACATCCAGGGCCGGCGCATCCGCAAGGGCGCGGTGGATGCGGTGCGCAAATTCATTGAAGCCCAGGGCAAGCCTTTCCCCAAGAGCATCACCCTGATCGCCGAAGACGTGGCCCAGCGGGGCAGCACGCCTCTGGTGGTGGCCGACGGCCCCATAGCGCTGGGCGTGGTGGAACTAAAGGACGTGGTCAAGGGCGGAATCAAGGAACGCTTCGCGGAACTGCGCCGCATGGGCATCAAGACCACCATGATTACCGGCGACAACCATCTGACCGCGGCCGCCATCGCCGCCGAGGCCGGAGTGGACGACTTTCTGTCGGAAGCGACGCCCGAAGCCAAGCTGGAACTGATCCGCAAGCACAAGTCCGCGGGCAAAATCGTGGCGATGACCGGCGATGGCACCAACGACGCCCCGGCCCTGGCCCAGGCCGACGTGGCGGTGGCCATGAACAGCGGCACCCAGGCCGCCAAGGAAGCCGGCAACATGGTAGACCTGGATTCCAACCCCACCAAGCTCATCGAGATCGTCGAGATCGGCAAGCAGATGCTGATGACCCGGGGCGCGCTGACCACCTTCAGCATCGCCAACGACGTGGCGAAGTATTTCGCCATCATCCCGGCGGCCTTCGCCTCCACCTATCCGCAACTGGGGGCTATGAACGTGATGGGCCTCGCCACCCCGGCCTCTGCGATTCTCTCGGCGGTCATTTTCAATGCCTTGATCATCATCGGCCTGATTCCATTGGCTCTGAAGGGCGTCCCCTACCGGCCCCTGGGCGCGGCCAAATTGCTCCAGCAGAATCTCCTAGTCTACGGCCTCGGCGGTGTGGTGGCGCCATTTATCGCGATAAAGCTGATTGACCTTGTGCTGGAATTTCTTGGCAGGCTATGAACTGAGGACCTAATCATGAATTCGTTACTTCGACCTCTGTTGACGACTTTCCTGTTTCTGGCCGCCGTCACCGGGCTGGGTTACCCCCTCCTGGTCACCGGGATCGCGCAAGTCTTTTTTCCGGAGCAGGCGAACGGCAGTTTGATCGTAAGGGACGGAAGATCTGTGGGTTCCCGTCTGATTGGGCAGAACTTCAGCAGTGACCGCTATTTTTGGGGAAGGCTTTCCGCCACGGCGCCTTTTCCATACAACGCCGGTTTGTCCGGCGGCTCGAACCTGGGGCCGCTGAATCCCGCACTGGTTCAAGCGGTGCAGGGCCGTGTCGACGCTCTGCGATCAGCCGATCCCAGCCAATCCGCACCGGTGCCGGTGGACCTCGCCACCGCTTCTGCCAGCGGCCTGGACCCCCACATCAGCGCCGCGGCGGCGGAATATCAGGCGGCGCGAGTGGCCCGCGCCCGCAATCTACCCGAAGCCACGGTGAAAAACCTGGTGCTGTCCCATACGGAGCATCGGGCCTTGGGGTTTTTCGGCGAACCTCGGGTGAACGTGCTGGAACTGAACCTGGCCTTGGATGGTTTGGGTCCGCCCGCGAAGCCCTTGGCGGCGAAATAAGGGTTCTTCAATCGTTCAGATGGAGGATATCGAAATGAGTACCTTACCGGGCCGATTTCAATCCGGCCTATTCCCTATGAAAACCAAAACCGAGAATGCCACATGGTTGAGGAAAAACTATGGGCGAGTTTTTTTGGGCGTGATGGGCCTGGTTTTTTTAGCCAATGCCGATGCGGTATGGGCCTTAATTAAAGAGGTCGTGCCCATTGCGCTGGAAGTCATGGAACAGACGCTCGATAGCGTCTTGGAAACTTGGGTCGGACTGAGTCCCCATAACGCGCAAACGGCCACGGCCTATATCGGCCTCGCCAGTGCCTTGGTGCTGGCCTACTGGCTGGCGCGCCAGTGTATGAAGCTGCTGGAAATGGCCCGGCAAACCCTGTTCGCGTTCGTGGATGCCGCCAGGGCATGGTGGCAAGCCAAATGCCTATGGTGGGATTCTCTCCACGACTTGGCTAAATACCTGATGATTGCCGCTTTTGTTTGTGCCGCCATACCCGTAGCGATTCTTTTATCCATCTTTTTGGGATCGGCGGCCGCCATTTTTCTCTAAAGATCGAGGTTAGACCTATGCAAACGGAAGGAGCAGAAACCATGAATCCCGCTATTGCCGGCGAACCGCATCGTATCGTTATCGTGGGGGGTGGAGCCGGGGGGCTGAAATTGGCGACCCGTCTGGGCAATACGCTAGGCCGACGAGGCGAGGCCGAAATTACTTTGATCGATTGCAACCCCACGCACGTTTGGAAACCCTTGTTTCACGAAGTGGCAGCGGGAACCCTCAAGCCGCACGACGAGGCGTTGGAATATCTCGGCCACAGCGCCGGGAACCGTTACCGGTTTTTACTGGGACGCATGAGTGGGCTCGATCGGAGGAAAAGAGAGATCCGGCTCGAGCCCGTTCGGAACGAGAAAGGCGAAGAAGTCATTCCCGAACAGTGCATCCGCTACGACACGCTGGTCATGGCGGTGGGAAGTCTATGTAACGATTTCGGCATCAAGGGTGTCGCCGAGCATTGCCTGTTTATCGACACTCAAGCCGAGGCCGAACAATTCCACCGGCAGTTCATGGAGGCTTACCTGCGTGCCCAGACCCAGCAGAAGTCAACCCAGCGCCTGGAAATCGTTATTGTGGGAGGCGGCGCCACGGGGATCGAACTTTCGGCGGAATTGCACCGCATTGTGCGTATCCTCAACCAACTCAACGCGTATCGCCACGGCAGCGAGCGTTCCACCGAGGTGGGTATCCACATCATCGAGGCGACGGACCGACTGTTGCCGGAGCTGCCGCTTCGCCTCTCAACGGCCACTCAACGTCAACTCGAAAAGCTCGGCATCATGGTCCACACCGGCGAACGGGTCCTGGAGGTCACCGAGACGGGTTTTAAAACTGCGAAATCACCCTGGGTCCCCGCGCATATCAAAGTATGGGCAGCCGGCATCAAGGCGCCGGCCTTTCTCCGGGAACTCGATGGCCTCGAAACCAATGCCATCAATCAATTGATCGTACGACGGACCCTGCAAACCACGTTAGACGACCATATTTTTGTCATCGGCGATTGCGCGGCTTGTCCGCAACCCCACCTGAACCGGAACGTGCCTCCCCGCGCTCAGGCGGCCCATCAGCAGGCGTCGCTCGCCCACAAAAATATCCTCCGACGCCTTCAAGGAAAAAAGCTGTCGGAATACCGTTACCGTGACTATGGTTGCCTCATATCTCTTGGCAAATACAGCACGGTCGGCACTCTGATGGGGAACCTGCTGGGCCGGGTATTTATCGAAGGATTCATCGCCCGACTCGTTTACCTTTCCCTTTACAAAATGCATCAGACGGCCTTGTTCGGTCCGTTTCGCGCCTCACTACTCGCCGTGGCCGATTTTTTCCGGCACAGCGTTCGGCCTCGGCTCAAGCTGCATTGGTCGTGACTTTAGCGAATCTTGAAGTGATTCCGTTGCTCTCCAAACCCCAAATTCCTATCCTTTAAGGCCCGTTATGGTTACGCTGATTTTCGTCAGTCTGCTCGTTATGCTCGTCGCGGCCTTCGCCTCAGGCGTCGAAGCCGCTATTTTCACGGTGCCATACAGCCGCGCCAGGTCCATGGCCAAGGCCGGGAAGCCTGGCGCCAAAGCCCTCCTCAGGGTGAAGGAGGACATGACCAAGGCCATCGGCACGGTCGTCGTCATCAACAACCTTGCCAACATTGTCGGCTCCGGCGTGGTCGGCGTCATCGCACACGACCTATTCGGGTCGGCCGCCATCGGCGTCTTCTTTTTCTTCTTCACGCTGGCCATCATCATCTTTTCCGAGCTCATCCCCAAGACCCTCGGCGAAGCCCACGCCGACCGCCTCGCCCCCTTGGCTGCGCCCTTGCTGCTCATGCTGATCGACGTCTTCAGCCCGGTCCTCTGGTTGGTGAACCGGATCGTTCAACACCTCCGCCTCCCCGCGCCCGCTAAGGACCGCGTCGACGAGGATGAGATCAAGATGATGGCGCTGATGGGCATCGCCAGCGGAGACATCGCGACGGGGGAGGCGCGGCTCATCCACCAGGTCTTCCAGCTGAACGACATCACCGCCGACGACATGATGACGCCGCTGGCCAACGTCGAGACGATCCCCGGAAACGTGAAGCTCGGCGACGTGCGCGAGCGGCTATTGCACGTCCGCTATTCGCGCCTGCCGGTCATCGGAGATTCGCCGGATATCGTTCTCGGCATCGTGCTCCTGCGCGACCTCCTCGCCGCCGTGGCGCAGGACAAGTTCGAGACCACTGTGCTCGACTACGTCCAAGAGCCCATTTTCGTGCGGAGCGACCTGGCCGCCGACGACCTCCTGCCCATCTTCCAGAAGCAGGAACAGCACCTCGCCGTCGTCGTCGACGACATGCGGCACATGGTCGGCGTCGTCTCACTCGAGGACGTCATTGAGGAACTGGTGGGCGAGATCACCGACGAGACGGACGTCCGCCGCGAAACCATCAAGCGGGTTTCGAAGCACGAGATCCTGGTCGACGAGGCCACCGATGTCCGTAAGATCAACCATTTCTTCAAGACCGCCATCGCCTACGATGGCACCATCGGCGACCTCGTCGAGGACAAATTCCACCGATGTCCGAAGGTGGGCGAAGAGCTCCAGGATGGAGCGCTGACCTACCGCGTGGCGGCGATGTCGCGTACGCGGCCGAAGGCCGTCAGCATCAAAAAACAGGCGTAGTTGCGTTGTTCGCGGTCGGGCGTTCTACGCTGGCACTGTTTCTTACCTGTAGCGACCTGCAAACGAAGGTGTTTCCGACCCGCAATCAGCAAGGCTGGTCCTGGATGTTTTGGAATCGCCAGTGAGATTAATCCCGCGTAGCCGCATCAATGGTTTTCCCTCAATCGGGGCACCCATGTTGAATCAACTATGTCATTACAAGAACTGATCATCCATTATGGCTATGCCGTCCTGTTTATCGGCACCTTTCTGGAGGGTGAAACGATTCTAATCGCAGCCGGATTCCTTGCCAGTCTTGGATACCTTAATCTGCCTTGGGTGGTCATCGCCGCTTTCTTGGGCAGTTTTTCCGGCGATCAAACGTTTTTTTATCTGGGGCGCACCAAAGGCATTCAATTTCTCGAAAAACGGGGAGGCTGGAGACGCAAGGTCGAAAAGACATTCGCATTGCTTCACAGACACCAGATTCCTCTGGTTTTAGGCTTCCGTTTTCTCTATGGGATCAGGAATGTCACTCCATTCGTCATCGGAGCAGCCGGGTTGTGTCCGTTCCGGTTTTTTATCCTGAACTTTCTAGGCGCGTTAATTTGGGCGATTGCCTTCGGCTATGCCGGGTATGAATTCGGCGATGTTGCCGAATTGACGTTTCATGGAACAAAGGAATACGAACTGATTATTTTTGGGGTTCTGGTTGCTGCAGTTTGTATTTTGTTTTGGCGGTCGAATCTGACAAAGAGCGACGTGAAACACTCGCAGGAGCTTGGTAAAGTCCGAGATGCCGACCCCAATACCCCCTTGTTTGTTCGGGAAACTCATCGATCCTACATGAAATTTCTGGCGCATTGGCACGCCCGGCCTAAGAACGAGTAATCCTCTCGCGTTTCTTCGTCAGCAGGTGGTGATAAACAAGACCAACGGCCTGCGGCGGAAATACCTTCCTGGAACACACGTAATCCGTCAATTAACGATCAACTTTGGAGTATAGAGAATAATGAGAAATCATCCTTGCGGGGCTACTACTTTAAAGCCGGTCTTAGCCATTTCACTCGTCGCGTTCGCGGTGGGCGCCGCACAGGCAAAACCCATTGGCGAAACCAATGGACTCTCCGACTATTTACTCGGTGGAGACATCAACGAAAGCGCATTCATGAAGGATCTGGGCTTGAAATGGGGCGGCTGGCTCAATTCCAGCATTACCTACAACGCCAGCAGCCCGGCGGACAAATTCAACGGCCCGGTGACATTCAACGACCGAGACAGCGAATTGCAGCTCAACCAGCTTTATCTTTACCTGCAACGGCCGGTGAACACGGGTGGCGAAAGCTGGGATTTTGGCGGAAGGTTCGACTTTCTGTACGGCAGCGACTCGATTTTCACCCAAGCCTATGGTATCCCTTTCGTCGATCCCAGAACCGGCCTGCCCCTGAACCGGGGGCATTGGGATCTGCATCTGTCGAGTTTCAGTGACCGTTTCTACGCCATCGCGCTGCCCCAAGCCTATGCCGAACTCAATATCCCAATCGGCAACGGCCTCAATATCAAGGCCGGTCATTTCTATACGCCGGTGGGCTACGAAGTGGTCACGGCGCCGGACAATTTCTTCGTCACGAAGTCGTACGCCTTTCAATTCGGCCCCTTCACGCACACAGGGCTCCTGGGCAGCTACACGATCAACGACAATTGGAGCGTCTCGGCAGGCGCCATCACTGGCAGCGCCACCGGCGGCTGGGACGGCAGCTGGGACCGGCAACTCGGCAACTGGGATTTTCTCGGTGGCGGCACCTGGACCAGCGACGACAAGAATTACTCGCTGACCCTCACGTCCACGGCGGGCGGGCGCTCCGAACACTTCGGCGATGCCTGGGCCATTTACAGCTTGGTGGGCAAGGCCAACTTCCTGGATAACACGCTGCACTATGTCATTCAGCACGACCACGGTTTCGCGGATAACGTGCAAACCGCCAACTTCATCCGCAACGGCGGAAAACTGGAGGACGCGCAATGGTATGGGATCAACCAGTATCTGACTTACGACCTCAAGGACGACCTGGCCGTGGGGCTACGTGCCGAGTGGTGGCGCGATAATAATGGTTTCCGGGTGTTCGGCCCGCCACGCTGCAGCGGAAGCATCAATATCGACGGTGGTGGAACCGCGCAGCCTTATGCCTGCAATGCCAACTTCACGGCGGCCTATCCCTTCCAGGGCAGCGGTTACTATGCCATTACCGCCGGTTTAAACTGGAAGCCGCTAAAGTGGGTCGCGTTGCGTCCCAACGTCCGCTACGACTGGTCGGACCATATCACTATTTTCGATTCTGGCAAGCGAAAGGACCAATTTCTATTTTCCGCTGACGTGGTTATCACTTTTTAGAAGACAACCCTTAGGGATCGCTCCGTGTTTGACCCTTCTCATTTCGCCGGAGAGGTAACGAGTCATCAGGCGCCTCATCATGGAGCGAGGCCGATGATAGTGATATGACGAGAAAACGACCGGACCCGGATGCTTTGCTGGCCCGCGTGGCGCGCTCCGAAGCCCGGAAGCGGCGCGGCCGGCTGAAAATCTTTTTCGGGGCCGCGGCCGGGGTCGGCAAAACCTTCGCCATGCTGCTCGCGGCAAGGGATCGGCACGCAGAGCACGACGACGTGGTAGTCGGCGTGGTGGAAACCCATGGCCGCAAGGACACGGCGGCGCTCCTGGAAAACCTGGAGGTACTGGAGCCCCTGACGGTACAACACCGGGGCATCACCATCCGGGAATTCGATCTGGACGGGGCGCTCCAACGGGAGCCTTCGCTCATCGTGGTCGACGAATTGGCCCACACCAATGCACCGGGATCGCGCCATCCCAAACGTTGGCAGGACGTGGAGGAACTGCTGAATGCCGGGATCGACGTCTACACGGCCCTGAACGTCCAGCACCTGGAGAGTCTGCATGAGGACGTGGGCCAGATCACCGGCACTCGGGTTTGGGAGACCGTGCCCGATACCGTGTTCGATGAAGCCGAGGAAGTGGAACTGGTCGATCTCTCTCCGGACGAACTGCTGGCGCGCCTGCAAGAAGGCAAGGTCTATTTGCCCCAACGCGCCGAGCGGGCGATCGGAAACTTCTTCCGCAAAGGCAACCTCATCGCCTTGCGCCAGTTGGCTTTGCGGCGCACCGCCGAGCGGGTGGATGCGCAGATGCGGGAATATCGGGTAGATCATGCCATTCAACATGTTTGGCAGTCCGGTGAACGCATGCTGGTCTGTATCGGCCCCAGTCCTCTGGCCGAGCGTTTAGTTCGAGCCGCCAAGCGCCTGGCTTCCAGCCTTCACGCGGCGTGGATCGTGCTGTACGTGGAAACGCCGGAACTGCAACGCCTGCCGCCGGAACGGCGCGACGCGATCATGCGGGTGCTCCGGTTGGCCGAAGGGCTGGGGGCGGAGACCGTCACCCTGTCCGGCACCGTGATGACCGACGAAATCCTGAAATTCGCGCGGGAACACAACGTCACCAAGCTGGTGATGGGCAAGCCGCGCCGCAAGGGATGGCGGCGCTGGTTCCTGGGTTCGGTTGTGGATACCCTCCTCAACCAGGCGCCGGACCTGAACTTTTACCTGTTGGGCAGGGAACTCGATGAAGACGGCAGCAAGCCGGTCGGAGCGAAATCCCCGCCGATGCAATCGCCTCCCGCCCCTGAGGGAAACTACAGAGCCTATTTGGGGGGGCTGGCGGCGCCCCTGGTCTGTACTCTCCTGACCTGGCCGTTCCGCGAGTCGGTCAAGCCCGCAAACATGCTCCTGGTTTATCTCCTGGGCGTTTTTTTCGTGGCCATCAAGTTCGGGCGGGGACCCTCGATACTCGCGTCCGTGCTGACCGCCGCCGCCTTCGCCTTCTTTTATGCGCCGCCGATTTTCTCCTTCGCCATCTCGGAACCGGAAAACGTTATCGGCTTGGCGGTCATGCTGGTGGTGGCGGTGGTCACCAGCAATCTGACCGAGAACGTGCGCTCCCAGGCCAGGATTGCGGCCCAGCGCGAACGGCGGGCTTCGGTGCTGTACCAGTTGAGCAAGGAATTGGCGAGCGCCCGTCGGGAGAATGAGATCGTTCTGATCGCGGTGTACCATCTGCACGCCGAGTTCGAGAGCCCCAACACCATCATCTTCCCTGATCAGCAGAGGCATCCCCGGTACCCGCGGGAGGAGCCGCTGCCCATATCGCTAAAAGGCGCCGATCTCGGGGTGGTTCAGTGGGTCATGAATCACGGCATGATCGCCGGGCGAGGCACGGACACCTTGCCCGGCGAGCCCGCCTTGTATCTTCCTCTGAACGGGTCGGAGGGAACCTTGGGCGTCTGGGTCATGGAGCCAGTGAATCTCCGGCGGGTTTTCCTCCCGGAACAAAAGCGCCTACTGGATACTTTCCTCCATCAAATCGTGCAGGCCCTGGAGCGGGTGCGGTCCGTCGAGCAGGCCAAACTCGCTTCGATCCAAATAGAAGCCGAAACCCTGCGTAACTCCCTGCTAAGTTCGATTTCTCACGATCTTAGAACTCCTTTGGCCATGATCGTTGGCGCCACCGGCAGGCTGGAGGAGGGGGTGGACACTATGGACCCGGAGCGTCGGCGCAAGCTCATCCGCGCGGTGCACGAGGAAGCCCGGCGCATGGCGGACCAGACCGGCAAGATTCTCGAAATGGCTCGCCTGGAATCCGGCAAAGTGGTTTTGAACCGGCAGTGGATTGTCGCGGAAGAGATTGTCGGGAGCGCCCTGCAACAACGGGAAAAGGCGCTGCAGGGCAGGTCTCTGCAGGTGAGTATCAATGATGGCTTGCAACTCGTATTCGTGGATGTGGCACTGATTCAGCAAGTCATGTTGAATCTCCTGGATAATGCCCTCAAGTATTCGCCACCGGAAACCCCCATCGACATCATCGCCGAGGTCTCTCCCTATGCACTCAAGATTACCGTGGAAGACCGGGGACCGGGAATTCCCGAGGGATTGGAGCAGAAAATCTTCGAAAAATTTTTCCAGGTCCATGCGGAAAGCGCCCAAAGCGGCGTGGGACTTGGCCTTGCCATTTGCAAGGCGATTATCGAAGCCCACGGCGGCGAAATCCATGCGACGAACCGGGAAACCGGCGGGGCCTGTTTCCAGATCATCCTGCCCACGCCGGAATCACCGCCGGTGCTCGTTCCCCCATCCGAGGAATAACCCATCATGTCGGTAGTCATCCCCCGAATTTTGATTATCGAAGACGATCCGCAAATGCGATGGTTTCTGGAAACCTGCCTGGTGGAACAGGGGTGGAAAACCATGGCGGCTGAGACGGCAAGAATCGGACTCGCCCAGGCGAGAGGCTACAAGCCGGATTTGGTCATACTCGATCTTGGCCTGCCGGACATGGAGGGTTCGGATGTGCTGGGCTTTTTGCGGAGGCGATTCGAACTACCGATCATCATCCTCTCCGCGAGAAACCGGGAGAGCGATATTACTTCAGCCCTGGACAGCGGAGCCGACGATTATCTGACCAAACCCTTCAATACTTCCGAGCTGCTAGCCCGGATTCGCGCGGTGCTGCGACGTTCCGCGGGAGGACTGGCCAGCCGGCAGGGCGAGAGTTTCCGAGTAGGGGACTTACGCGTGGAGACGGCCTTGCGCAAAGTTTATATCGGGGACCGGGAAGTCCATTTGACACCCATCGAATACCAACTGTTGACGGTGCTGGTGAAGCACGCGGGGCTGGTGGTCACCCACCGGCAATTGCTGGCCGAAATCTGGGGTGGCTCCCATCTCGATCAAATCCATTATGTGAGGGTTTACATGGGGCATCTCCGGCACAAGCTGGAAGCCAATCCCGCGCGGCCATTCTATATCCTGACCGAGGCCGGTGTGGGTTACCGCCTTCGCGACAGCGAGTAGTTCAAAAATTCAACCTGCCGAGCTGGGGAAAAGGTTTTCAATCTCGCGGGAGAATGCCAATGTCTCCTTGTCTTGTGCGCCGTGCGAGGGCGGCACTTTTCCGTGGGTTAAAGTTCCACCCGGCCCATTCGCTCCGGTAGGCAGCAATCGGAGCCGTCATGGAGGTAAGGAAATGGCTGAAGCATCCGATGCAAGGAGTCGCTCGAGGCGATCCAGCGAGTGTGCGGGCCGTAACGAGAATGAACGCTGCGCAAGCCCCGAAAAGGTCGATGCGCAGACCGCCCCGACCACCCTTTCGGGGAAGGCTGATACGGCTGGGGAAACGGGCGAAAGCATGCGAGCACATAAAGAAAGCGCTGGCAACACGCGAAACCCCTTGGCAT
>DATIXD010000050.1:0-2555 GCA_035518875.1 Methylococcaceae bacterium
CACCGCCTTTGCTGCGGCAGTCGAGGATCCGGCGAACTTCAGGAACTCGCGCGCGGTCGGCGCATGGGTTGGCCTAACCACCAGGCGCTACCAGTCCGGCGAGGTCGACTACGATGGACACATCTCACGCCGTGGCGACAACCAGTTGCGACATCTGCTCTTCGAGGCCGCCGCGGTCATCCTGAACCGGTCGACGGCGACGAGTACTCTGCGGACCTGGGCGTTGGCGCTGAAGAAACGACTTGGCTTCAAGCGAGCGGCCGTGGCCCTGGCACGTAAGCTTGCTGTGACCATGCATACGATGCTGAAGACAGGCGAGTTGTTTGATCCGCGAGCCGGGGCAATCACCGCAGGCTAAGCCAGCAAATCCTGGCATAATGTTCGACCAATAGCGTCCCCACAGGGCGCGCCGAGCCGTCCCTGCCGGGACGTGGCTGAGATCATTCCGCGTAGCGGGTAGCAATTGCCTCGCTAGCAGATTGCGTCACGAACATAGGAAGATCTCACCCGCGAAACCCATCCTGCGGCGATCAGCCTCGCATCGACCGCGTAGACGACCGTGTACCCGGCATACGAACGAACTTCGGTTGAACGAACGAACAATGTCGCCCCTCCTCTTGAAGCGGAGCGATTAGACGACATCGGATGAGGCTGGTCCGCTTCCGGTGCCATTGAGTGAGAAGCAGACGCTGGAAACTAAACCGCTTGTCCATCAAAGCCGCAGCAGGCCAAGCTTCAAAACGGACTCTTAGAGTCAGATCAGCTTGGATTGTACCGACCAAAGCAGATATGGCTCATCCTAAAATATCCCCGACTTGCCCGGTGCCAATATCCCGTTTGGGTCGAGCGCCCGTTTCAGCCGTCTGTTCAGACTCTGCTGTTCCGGGCCGTAGATTTCCGCAACCTTGGTCATGAAGCCGATATTAGTCCGGTAGGGCGCATAGCCGGCTGCCGCGAAGGTCTCAACAAGGCTGGTAAAGCAGGCATGGGCGCGGGCCGTTTCCGCGGCGTCGGTGCGGTCGAAGAGCAGGTCCATGATGTGGTCTATGTGCCGGCCGCTATAGCCCATGGTGAGGCTGCCTATGAAATCGAAGCCGAATGCGGCGAAAATCGGCTTGGCGAGTGCGATGCTTTTGAGCGCGTCGCTGCCGCGCATCGGCAGCACCGGCCCGAACCAGGCGGAACCGCCGCCACCGCGAAAATTGTAAATGCCGAAGGCGGAGAGGTCGAGTTGGCCGGTCGTCCGGTTGATCTCGGGCGTCAGGGGGGATGGCCGGTCCGCAGGAAAGTTGTCTTCGGTAACGAAGCTGCCTCTGGTAGCAAGAAAAGCCTCGCGGCAGAGGGCGAGGTTAACCGCGATCTGCCCCGTGGTGCCGTAAAGCGTGGCCGTTGCGCCCCACAGGCTGACGCCGCGCGCACGGCAGAAATCGGCGATGACATCGTCGGGGATAGAGCCTTGTCCTGACCAGATCCCGGCGCGGCGGATGACGGCGCCGATTCCGGAGAGCGCGTTGCCGATGCTAAAGGTTTCGATCGTGCCCTGGAGGCGCAGGCGGCGCGCCGTATCGATGCCGGCGGCCATGTCTTCGGCATCGTCCCAGGCGACCCCGAAAGTTTTGTGCGCGGGGGGCTTGGCCATCAGCCACACGCCAAGCTTCGTGACGATACCAAAATTCGATTGGGTGAACAGCCCGTCCGTCCAAGGGCCATAGCCCCAGCGGTAGCATTGCCAGCTATTGGAGCCTGCTACGCCCCCCATGCCGGTACGCACCACGCTGCCATCGGCCAGCACCACCTCCATGCCGCAAAAATGCGCCATATGTTCGCCATAGCGATTATAGCCGATGCCGCGATCCAGCGTGTTGCCAACCGGGCCGGTGAGGGCGCCGGAAGAGGGAAAACTCAGCCAAAACGGGATATTGCGGGCTTCGAGATAATCATGCAGCGCGGCGTAACTTACCCCAGGTTCGACGAGCGCCGTGCCCATCTCGGCGTCGACCTCAAGAATGCGGTTCATACGGCGCAGATCAAGGATTGTCTGTCCGGGTGTTGCCGCCGCAGCCGTGCCATAGCCGAAATTGCGGCCCGTCGAAATCGTCCAGAGCGGAATGTGATCGCGGTTGCAGATGCGCAAAATCGCCTGAATCTCCTCGACCGAGACGGGGGCGACGACGCAAGCGGGTTGATGCCAGGCATCCTCATCTGGGATCATGATTTTGGTGTAGGGGGCAAGACGGTCGAGTTCGACAATCACATTCTCCGCGCCGACGATTTCTCGGAATTCCGCCACAGCCTGTTCGAACGCTTCGCGCGTGATGCCGGGTGGCAGAACCGGGGCGGAAATCATGATCGGTCGCTCACAACACTGCGGCGAAGGAAACGAGGCTGTAGACCTCGTCGCCAGGGGATGGCACCGGCTGGTACCGCCGGGCTATAGGTGCGCCGGCCAGCATCCGGCCTAGCGCGAAGGGCCAGTCGCAGGCCGCTTCGGCGAGTAGGCGCTGCAAACGAGGGCTCGTTGCGCCGGAATTGTTGGCGATGCTGTGCCGGGCGGC
>DATIXD010000051.1:0-5424 GCA_035518875.1 Methylococcaceae bacterium
CGCCGTCGAAGGGATGCAGGCCCTTCTGCTCGTCGTCGTAGCTGTACCAGGAATGGGTGACGAATTCCTGGATTTCGGCGGGGTCGCGCAGATCCACGGCGTGGACCTTGCTGAGATCGCCATTGATGATCGCGCCCCGCGGCAGCAGAAGGCTCCCGGGCGAGTAGTCGTTGGCTCGGTCCGGTATGTCGCCGTAGGACAAGACGCTCTTCGAGGACAGCCCGCCGCCGTACCGCCAGTCCTTGTAGAAGGAGGCAATGGCCAGGAGATCGGGCAGGTAGACCTGTTCGGTGAACTCGATACTGCGGTCGATGATGCCGGAGACCAGGTTGAGCCGCTCCATGTTGATGGCGCCCACGGCGCCCGTGCCGTCCACGTTGATGGCGCAGGGCATGCCGCCCACCAGCCAGTTGGGGTGGGGGTTCTTGCCGCCGAACACGGTATGGATCTTGACGATCTCCTTTTGGAAATCCAGGGCTTCCAGGTAATGGGCCACCGCCATCAGATTGGCTTCGGGCGGCAGCTTGTAGGCGGGGCTTCCCCAATAGCCGTTCATGAAGGGGCCGAGCTGGCCGGACTCGACGAATTTTTTCAAGCGGCTCTGGAGGTCGCGGAAATAACCGGGCGAGGACAAGGGCCAGGAGGAGATGCTCTGGGCCAACTCGGAGGTTTTCTTGGGATCGGCCGATAATGCGCTGACCACGTCCACCCAGTCCAAAGCGTGCAGATGGTAGAAATGCACCAGATGATCGTGCACTTGCAAGGTCAACTGCATGATGTTTCGGATGCTGTTGGCGTTCTCCGGGATGCTGATGCCGAGAGCATCTTCCACCGCCCTCACGCTGGTGAGGGCGTGGGTGCCGGTGCAGACGCCGCAGATCCTTTCGGTAAAGGCCCAGGCGTCGCGGGGATCGCGGCCTTTCAGGATTACTTCCAGTCCGCGCCACATGGTGCCGGTGGACACGGCATTGCGGATCACGTTGTGCTCGTCGAGGTTGACCTCGACTCGAAGGTGCCCCTCGATCCGGCAGACCGGATCGACCACGACCCGCTTGCCGCTGTCGTCGAGGTTGAAGCCTTGGGTTTCATAAGCGGCCATGATCAGTTCTTCTCCCGGTGGTTCGAATTATCGGACGGCTTGGATTGGGCCTTCTTCAGGGCGCTCACCGCGGCATGGGCGGCGATGGCGGCGCCGGTGCCGGCAGCGACGATGCCGCCCACCGTGTCGGCATTCGCCTCGATGCCGAATTGCTGGATGCCGCTGAGCCGGTCATAGAACGCGCCCTTGTCCCAGAAGCCATCTTCCGAACAGCCGATGCAGCCGTGGCCCGATTGGATGGGGAACGACACGCCGTTGTTCCAGCGCACCGTGGAACAGGCGTTGTAGGTGGTTGGGCCCTTGCAGCCGACCTTGTAGAGGCAGTAGCCCTTGCGGGCGTATTCGTCGTCGAAGCTTTCCACGAACTGGCCGGCGTCGAAATGGGGCCGGCGGTAGCATTTGTCGTGGATGCGCTGGCCGTAGAACATTTTCGGCCGGCCCTGGCGGTCCAATTCGGGGATGCGGTCGAAGGTCAGCATGTAGGTGACGACGGCGGTCATCACCTCGGCGATGGGCGGGCAGCCCGGCACTTTGACGACCGGTTTGTCGATGATGACCTTGTGGATCGGCGTGGCCTGGGTGGGATTGGGCTTGGCCGCCTGCACGCAGCCCCAGGAGGCGCAGGAGCCCCAGGCGATGATGGCCTTGGAATCCTTGGCGACCCGGCGCAGCACCTCGACGAAGGGCTTGCCGCCATGGATGCAGTACATGCCGTCCTCGTTAAGGGGCGGGTTACCTTCCACGGCGAGGATGTAGTTGCCTTTGTACTTCTCGATGATCTCGTCGAAGATGGCTTCCGCCTGGTGTCCCGCCGCCGCCATGAGTGTGTCGTCGTAATCCAGGGACAGCATGGAAAGCACCACGTCCTTGGCCAGGGGATGGGCCGAGCGGATGAAGGATTCCGAACAGCAGGTGCATTCGAGGCCGTGCAGCCATAACACCGGCGTGCGCGGCTTGGTTTCCAGGGCTGCGGCGATCTTCGGAACGAACGCCGATCCCAGTCCCAGAGAAGACGCCGTGAGGCTGCAGAACTTGATGAAGCTGCGGCGGGTGATACCCTGCCGACGCAGCACCTCGTAAAAGGTTTCGGTCATGGCTAATTTTTCTCCTCTCTCGTTTGATGAGCGTCATTCCATGAGTGCTTTTATGAGTTTTGTGGTCTCGCGACGCCGGGCAGTCCCGAACTTTGCGGCAGCCGATTCCCGTGTTCTGGACGTCTATACCGGAGGCTCGAGTACCCGTACCGAAGCTGCGTGGCGAATCCGTTTGCTGAGCCGGCCGTCTGGTCTTGCAGTGGCTTTTGCCCTGCGGCGTTACCATGCCATCCGGCTTAAAGGCAGAGATCGTGCCAGCGAAAAAGCCCAGTCACTGAAGTACCGGGGTAAGGATTGAAGTTCCAGGATTATGTCTTTTTTATGACAAAACCTTACAAAATGTAAGGATTAAGACAAAAGTTCATCGGGGCTCGGCGGCTTTGAAAACGCACTCAACCTGTTACTAACCAAGAGCCAGCGGGCAAGGCTTGAAGCATCTTCCCGGTATGCGATCCGTTTCAACCTAACAAAGAGGCCGCTGCTTGCGATTTGTCTGTACGGCGCGATGGCACAACCGGAGCTTAAAGCTCAGCTGTCCCGACGCTATCGGAGCGATCGGCCAACTGCTTGCGCAGATTCTTGCATTGGGGGCCACAAAGAATGCAGCGCTAACCGTTCCGGACCACACCGAGTCGGCCTGCGAAAACTCGGATCCGCTGCCGGCCGCCGCTTTCGGAAGAAGAGGTGATCCGCACTCCGGACAACATCACGCATCTGCAGCAGTTGCAAGACGTGGCCGCGGCTGTTTCTTTGGAACATCAGGATTCGGCACCTTGAATCCGTCCACGATTCATCGTCGGTCGTTCGTGTCGGGCAAAGACCGCGATAAGCCGCTGTCATTGCACTGGCCAAACGCTCAGGGACAACAAATAGCCTTGTAGATAGTTGGAAGGAACTTGAATTTTCTCAAGATCGCCAGATTTACCCACCAGCCTCACGATCAGACCTGTTTTGGCGTAACGGTCGATTTCGTCCCCGGTCAGATCAATCATCATGCGGTCACGATAGAGGCAAGCCGACTGCAGAGCATTGAACTCCTGGCATCGCAACACGGTATGATGAACGTCGGATAATGGTCGCAGAGACCCGTCTGGGAATCGCGCGGCACGATAACCGGCTGGTTTGCCGCCGTATTCTGTTTCGACCGTCAGCCAATTCCGAACTGGCGAACGGCTACCGGTTTCAATGCGGCCCACCAGACGGAAACTCTGGGTATCCTGACCGCCTAGGGAAACCCGCCAATGCTCGACGCGCAAAAGCGGCGCCCGCAACTCGACGGCGGGTTGACCGGGTATCGGGGTTTTGGTGGTCATCCGAGCAATCTCTTCGGGTGGGGCGTGCCGCAGGCTTAAGCCACAGGCCGACAGCAAAAACAGGGTGACTACGAGTCCCAGGGACTCCGGTTTGAGCCTTCGGTGCATCGGTCCGCGACGGTTATCCCACCCGATCCAGATTTCGTTGCTATACACACGATGCCTTCACGCGGTTGGGTTTTGTCGGCATTTTCAACACGGTCGAGGCGTGAGCCCCCCTAGGGGCCGGGTAAATCTACCTGACGATAGGAACGACACAAGCGGCTTCCCAACGGGTTCGAGGCAGACGGGATTGTGAGTCGGCGGCCTTGGTGCCTATTGATCTGCCTTTTGTCAATTACAGAGCAATACCTGCGCGCTGTAAGGCTTTTTCCCAGACCGCGCCGGGATCGGATGAAAAAATCAGTGAGGGGTCTGCCGGAGCGATCAGCCAGTCGCTTCGCGCCAGTTCGTGTTCCAGCTGCCCCGCCCCCCAACCAGCGTAGCCGAGCAGGAACCGCGTGCGCTCCGGGCCGCGACCTTCAGCCACCGCCTGCATGACGTCGAGACCGGTGGATAGAGCCATATCCTTGCCTAACAATAATGTGCTGACGCCGGTGTAATCGCCCGAGTGCAAGACGAAGCCGCGGCGGATTTCCACCGGACCGCCATAGTACAGCTCGACCTTCCGTTTCTCGCGGGTCTCGATCCCAAAGGCGCCGAGCATCTCCTGGAGGCTCATGGTCCCGTAAACCCGGTTCACGATCAGTCCCATCGCTCCGTCCTCGGAATGGGCAATCACATAGATGACACACTTGGCGAAATTCGGATCGACCAGCTGTCGATTAGCCACCAGCAGTTCACCCGTGAGATTGGAGCTTGGCGGCGCAACGGATCGTGGCCGCACGAAAGCGATGGCGGTGGTGGTGCCGAGGATAACCAGGAGAACCAAAAGTACGAGGGTGATCTTTGGGGTCTTCATGGATCGAGTTTAACCGGTTCGCGTTTCCGCTTCACCTGCCCATAGCGCATTGCCCAGATATCCTGGAGTCGTTCCGTCCGCTTCATCGAGGCATCTACTGGCCCTCCATGAAAAGGAATAAATCCCGTGCGACTGACTCGGCCAGTTTATTCCCTCGCCCCATAGCTTAACAATGTCATTGTCAGGACAGCCTCTCCTAAGTAGTATCTCAGCACCATTAACCAACCGCGAATGCATTGATAACACCTTGAGCAACGCAAACGAAATGGAGCTCCCCGCTCCGCAAACCGAAAACCGTGGGCAAATCGGGCTGCAACTACGCAAGGCCCGCAAAATCTGCAGACTTTCGATCGAGACGGTCGCCTTGCAGCTGCACATGGATCCCAAAGTGATCAAGGCGTTGGAGGAGGACGACTTCAGCCAACTGATGCCGGTGTTCGTGCGAGGGTATCTCCGCAACTATGCCCGGCTAGTAAACCTGCCGGTCGAACCTCTGCTGGAGTCCTACAACCGGATTGTCGGCGCGGAAAACCCGCCTGTGGAGGTGACACCGCAAAGTTCTGAGCACTCAAATGCCGGTTGGGGCGTTTACCTCTTAGTAGCTGCACTCGGTGTGTCGTTGTTCCTTTGGGCAGGTTATGAGGTGCGCCACAAATTCGGCGAGGCGGGCAAGCCCCACCCGCAATCCGGTGTGGGTCCAGCCATTGCGCCGGAAGCCGCATCACCTAGTGCGGCAACGCCTCCCAGCGAGGAGACGGCACCGGTCTCACCAACCCAAAAGGCTACTGCGCCGCCGTCTGATTCAACGGGTACTAAAATCGTTCCCGCACGCACAGCTACGTCAGCACCGGCCGAAGCTGCCGCAGCGAACGCCATGCCTTCCGCACCAGTGCGCCAACCGCCCACCCATGGCGAGACGGCCGTAACGGTGCAACCGACCTCAGCGGCGACCCCGGC
>DATIXD010000052.1:0-3505 GCA_035518875.1 Methylococcaceae bacterium
TATTGCCGCTAGGAGGCGCGGCGCTCATGATCGCCGGTGTCCTGCTGCATATTACCGAGCGGCACGAGCATGAACACGAGCACGATGCCTTGGAGCATGAGCACGCCCATAGCCACGACGACGGCCACCATGACCACACCCACACTCCGATGCCGGCTGGCATGCATAGTCATCTGCATACACACGAACCGGTTCGCCATAGTCATCCCCATGCGCCGGACTTGCATCATGTCCATCCTCACTAGGGAAGCATCTGCCCCGCTTCTGTGATGCTGCACCGTTCGGCATCATCTCGGTCTCACCTGTCACGGCGATGGCGGCAATTCCACGAGACCCGTTACTCTGCCGCCCCAGGCAATAAGGAAAACGAAAATGCGATGGGGGGAGGCTGTCATCCAAACTTCACATAGGGAGCTTTAAAATAGCCAACCAGTAAACAGTCTATTGACTTGAGGGACTCATTCTTATGCCAAAGAAGTTTTTCAGGCGCTATTTGCCGAATGCGCAAAAAATCAAAGAACTCAAGGTGTTGGACTTCCTTGGAGACAAACTCCACAGACCGAATCTATGGCATTTGAATCGACGGTCGGTGTCACGCGCATTTGCGATCGGCCTTTGGGCGATGTTTACCCCACCCCTGCCGGTGCAACAGATTCTCGCCGCGATATTCGCGGTCCATTTCAACGCGAATCTTCCCATCTCCGTAGCCCTGGTTTGGATCACCAATCCCATCACCTGGGGTCCAATGTATTACTTCGCCTATAAGGTGGGCGCTCTCTCCATGGGGCAGGCGGCGTTCACATTCGACCAATTTTCTGAACTGTTTACGATCGATAAGGTATGGGAGCTGGGCGCACCCTTTCTCGTGGGCTGTTTGATCCTGATGCATCTGGGAGCTGTCCTTGGCTACTGTGGCATTCAATATGTTTGGCGCAAGTCAGTCAGACACCAGATGGACCTGCGCAAATGTCGGTACACAGAACCCGATAGCGCTTTGATGACGCGGGAAACCTGCCGATCTTATGCCAGGTTTCTGCAGCACCGGCGTAATATGGAGGACTCTCGTTGATCGAAATCTCGAGCGACAGATTGACACGAAAAAAGTCACCGGCGGCCGATTGCCTGCAAACGATGGCAAATCACGACATTCAGGATTGCAAGCGCTGCTAGAGGAGTTCGTCCCTAAAATCGTGATCCTCAGCCACCGGTGAAAAGGTTATGCGCATATTTTACGCAGCACACAACATACCAGCCGATGTATTTGTTGTTTTTCCATAAGTTAGTGGTCGATAAAAACGGAGCGCTCATTAAATTTCGGTTAAATGCCCCATAGCATGAGTGGAAACACTCAAAGAGCCGCAATCTTCATTCAACTTGGTTCATAAGTCCCCGTCTGACGGAGAGGTTTTACCCCCTTCCCTGCCCTAACTGTCGACTACCGGAGGCCGCGATGAACCGATCCGGCTGACCTGCCGCCCTCTCCCCATCAAGTGATTTCCCGCAATCATTCCGCTATTTGCCTCAAGCCGCCAGCAAGCATGATCAATAAGCTATTGTTTTCTTGGCGTATTTTTATGGCACATAATTTGATCGGTGACGTATAGCTCGGCGGATTTCATCGATTCCTTTCGGACCTCCGCGGCTTTCTTATTAGCTCGCGAACGTGGATGCTGTCGCAGCACTTAGTCGTACTGCTGACAGCCAAACATCTTTATTTAGAGAGCAACACTCAACGATGTCATTCGGTTTTTATGCCTAAGACAGCGTTCTTCGCATCGGCCTGGGCGCCGTGTCTGCTCGCATTGATGCAGTCCTACGGTGCGCAGGCAGCACCATCGGGAGGCGGGGTGTCGGTCTATCCGTCTGTGGATGGTCTGGTCGATGTTCAGAGCATGGATGTATTCGTCGAGGGAAGGAGGCTCCATGCGCTGCTCGTGGCTAAGTTCAGCACCAGCGCTCAGGTCTCCGCCTTCTACGTTTTTTCCATTGATGGCGGCCGTACCTGGAGCAAACCGGTAAGTCTCGCCCGAAAAGACAAAACACCGGTGATTTCCAGGCGCGGGAACGACGCCCAGTTGGCGACGAATGGCAAGCATATGGTTGCCGTCTGGCAGACTCGGGGAGAATTTCCGGGGGCGGGGCCAATGGTGGTCGCCTATTCGGGCGACGGCGGCCTGACCTGGGCACGGGGAGAAAGCCCGGCCAGCGGCGATCCCTCGCGCAATCAGTCCTATATGGACCTCACGGTTGATAGGACGGGACGTTTTCACCTGGCGTGGCTGGACGACCGAGAGGAAAAAGGCAATACGCAAGGCTTACGCTACGCCCGCTCAATGGATGGTGGCCACCGTCGGCTTGCAGAAACGACGATTGACGATGCCGTCTGTACTTGTGGCTGGAACCGGCTTGTCGTATCACCCGACCAGACAGTTTCCGTGCTCTATCGGGACGACACTCCCCACGACATGAGGCTGGCGAACGTTCCTAATCAGTGGGACAGTGGCAACGACTCGGTGCAGTCGGAGCGTTTAACTGGCAATTTACCGGCTGCCCCCATTGCAGTGGCGGACTCGCCGCCATCCGCGGCACACAAGGCGTGGTTCTGCACAGCGTGGTATGGACCGGCCAGGAAAATTCCGCCGGCCTGTACTACCTCTCTTCTGGGGATCATGGAAGAAGCTGGTCCAAACCCCGACGGATCGGCGGCGGGCTCAGCCGGGAGGCCGACATCGCCGCGGCCTCCCCCTCCCGCTTGACGGTGGTTTTTAGCGAAAGGAGTGCAGAGGGCATAGGCATCCGTTTCATCCGTTCGACTGACCGCCGCAGGACCTGGTCGAACCCCGGGCCACTGACCACACCCGGCGTTGATGCCGATGATCCCCGCATTCTGAGTACCGCGCTGGGGCTTTGGGCTTTCTGGACGGAAAACCGTCCGGGAGGAACGAAGGTCTGGGCGATGGGGTTTCCAGAGCGAAGCTGACCAGCAGGAAATCATGACCAAGACCGCTTTTGCACTGCTCCTCAGCCGGAGCCTGGCGACCGCGAGCATTCCCGCGGGTGCGTTGATGGGAACATGCACCCCCTGCAGCTCGCGCCTCAACCTCCTCGATTCTTCAGCGAGCATTGCTGAACCCATGCAGCCTTTTGCCGTCGGTGCCGCGACAGGAACCCGTCCGATTCACCTGGCCCACGCGATTCTGGTTAAGGCCCTACCCAACCGGGAAGCGGTCATTACCGACGTTCCCGAGAAAGTGCTGTTGATCTTCAATGACGGCGTCGGACAGGAGTTTCTCGCCCCGGCCGTCATCGATGAATCTGGAAAAAGGGTCGACAACCACGACGCCAAGCTGGACTTTACCGGCCACTCTCACCAAGGGCTTCGGTGGCGAAATTGACGCCGGGCAAATACACGGTTCGCTACCGTGTGCGTTCGGCAGACGGCCATGTGGTCAGCGGCAAGTATTTCTTCCAAGTGCAGGGCAAATAAAGAGGAGGCTTCATCCCA
>DATIXD010000053.1:0-7060 GCA_035518875.1 Methylococcaceae bacterium
GTAGACAAGGCGATTGAGGCCTTTCAAAACCTTCAATGAGGAGACGACAACAATGGCAATCGATCCGGTGTGTGGCATGGAAGTTGATGAAAAGACGGCGAAGCACAAGAGCGAGTACAAGGGCGAGACGTATTATTTCTGTGCACCCGGCTGCAAGTTCACGTTTGACGAGAAGCCGGAGGATTACGTGGGGCCGAATAAAAAGCCATTCACGCCCATGGAGGGCCACGGCGGTCACAAGATGTAATTTGATTGGGGCTAAATCAGGCGCAAGAACACGCAGTCTCGCGAGAGGGTGCGTGTTCTTTTGTTTTAAGCAGGTAACCTGACTATATCAGCCAGCGCTTGACAACGGGTATACACTGAAAATGAAGACTGGCGCGACAACCACGTGTGAGTTGCGGTGGATCGTTGCCGCGGCGCAGTTCATTCTTTCAATTGAAGATAGTAGAAGGAGTAACTACCATGCCGAAAGTCAAAGCGAACAACATCACGCTGAACTACGATCAACAAGGGAGCGGTGAGCCGCTGATTCTCATTCCTTACCTAGCGGCCGATTACGCCTGTTATGCCTTTCAAGTCGCTGAATACGCCAAGCACTTCACCTGCATCTCGATCGATCTGCGCGGCACGGGCGAAAGCGACAAACCTGCCGGAGTCTATTCGACCGAATTGTTTGCCGATGATGTCGCCGCCTTCATGCAGGCATTGGATATTCCCAAGGCTCATGTCAGCGGCCTATCGTTAGGTGCGGCCACGGGGATGTGGCTGGCCGCCAAATACCCAGAGAAGGTCAAGTCGCTGTCATTACATAGCGGCTGGACCAAGACCGATCCTTTCCTGAAGACCACCGTCGAGGGGTGGCAAGTCATAGCGAAGGCTCTCGGAAGCGTACCGGAAATGGTGATCCTAGGTATCTTCCCCTGGTGCTTTACACCGGACCTCTATGCCGAGAAGCCGGAGTACATTCAATCACTGGCAGATTTCGTGCGAGGTCGTCCAGTCCAGCCGCTGGACGCATTCATGCAAGGGTCTAACGCCGTCATCGCCCACGATGTTGAAGGACGTTTGACCAATATCGACATCCCGACCCAGATCACCTTCGGGCGTCATGACATGGTAACGTCCATCCGGTTTGCGCGGCGCATCTCGAGCGGCATCAAGGATCCGGAGGTGGTGATCTTTGAAGGCTGCGCGCACGCGCCAATCTATGAGAAGGTCGATGAGTTTAATCAAAAAACACTCGCTTTCTTGCGGCAGCACACGCATTGACCAAGTAATCTGTTCGTCGATATGAAACCGCGCACCCTCAGTAAAAGGGTGCGCGGTATTTTTTGCCTCCCTCGCCTGGATAGCCTATAATCGGTGTCATTCCTGCGAGTGACACCGATTTGCTATGCCCACTCCCGAACAACTCGCCTGCAAAGACATCGACGACTTGTTGAGGCAGTGCGGCTGGATTGTGCAGGACCGCACGGAGATCAATCTCGGCGTAGGACGCGGCGGGGTCACGCGCGAGTTTCCACTCAAGACAGGCTATGCCGATTATCTATTGAGTTTCTTCGCACCACCACCCTCATGCTCATGTGTGGATGGAGTAATGTAACAAAAGTCTAACCAGAACGCATAACAAAGAGGATTGACTTCTAGTCAAATGTGATGATATAGTCACATCAGTCAACGATGTGTCCGTTTCGCAGGGGTGACATGCCGGACACTTCACCTCCTAATCCTGAGATAGATCCTCCAACTTCATCTGTTGCTTCGATCAGCGGTGGCGTCAATATGGATGCAGAGCGCGATATCGTCGTTGGCGGTGATGTCGTGGGACGCGACAAGATCACGCATACGGAGCAGATCGATACCGGTGGCGGCGCATACGTTGGAGAGTCCATGGAAGTTGGCGATCACGGTACGTTTGCAGGCCGTGACATACGCACCGTCAACGTCAGTGGTAGCGTCAATGCTCCAATTGTCCTCGGCGATGTCTATGGTGAAGTGCACCTCTATGCTGCTGCCCCCATTGAAATTCCGGCTCCTCCACCTTTACCTTCTCTGCCGACTATCGTCCAATTCATAGGACGTGAGGCCGAACTTGCTTCGTATACCAAACAGTTGATCGAGCAACGGTGGATCGTCATCAGCGGTATGGCAGGTACCGGGAAGACTGCCTTGGCGATTGAATTAGCTCGCCGTATCTCCGCCCCCGACAAAATCTTCTGGCATACTTTTCATGAGCCACAAGGGATTCAAGTCGTCATCTGGCAATTGGCGGGGTTCCTAGGCCGGCGCGGTTTAGAAGACCTGTGGCAAATGCTGCAGCTAGCTCGACAAACGGGTGGTCAGCTTCCGCCGACTGAAACTCTTTTCGATTATCTCATCCAGCTGGTGCAGGACCAAGATGTTCTTCTCTGCTTCGACGATATGCAATTGGTCAGCGATGACCCTCTGCTGGAACAACTGTTCACGCGGTTGCGCCATGCGCTGACGACGGGCAGATTCAAACTCATCATCGTTTCACAAAGCCTGCTGGATTTCGCTTCAACCTTTGAGTTTGAACCATTGGCTGGTCTGAATCTCGAGGATACCCGGCAACTTCTTATTGCGCGCGAGTTGGCTTTGCCTGATGCTTTGGTCACTCGTCTTCATTTCTACACAGACGGCAATGCCCAATTCCTGACGCTCGCGATCGAAATTTTGCGGCGGGCAAATGATCCAGAGCAAGTGATAGAGCGGCTAGCCGAAGTTAGTAACATTGAACGTTATCTCGTGGCTGAAGTATATCAACGGCTGACGGCTGATGAACGGGCTGTCATGAGTGCTGTAGCAGTATTGCTGGGCTACCCCGCCGCTTCTGGTGCGATTGAAGCGATCCTCGATGGAGGCAGTATTCGCTTGAGCTTGCGTGATCTGTGCAATCGTTATTTGCTGATTTCGAGTGAAGGGGTGGCGAACCGCGAATACAGTCAACATGCGATGGTACAGGCATTTTTCTATGAGCTGTTAGGACAACGTGATCGGAAAGTCATGCATCAGCGGGCTGGCCGATATTACGAGACAGACGAGCTCGATCTGCTGAAGGCGGCGATACATTTTCAACGGGCCGGGGAACATGCCAAAGCGGCCCGGCTCGCCACTACCGATGTCTGGGGCTCAATCAACTTAGGTCAGCTACTTGTCTTGCAGGATTTGCTCGAGCATTTCTCGGCGCAGGAGTTGGAAGCGGTACTCTGGGTCAAGGTCAATCTCGCCCGTGGCCAAGTCTATGCCGTTCGGGGAATGAGTGAACGTGCTCGCGATAGTTACCAGCAAGGATACTCACTTCTGGCAACGCTATCCGATTCGCTTGAGATACGGGGACTCAAGGCCCGAGCTTGCCGTGGTATGGGCGAATTATTGGAGTACGAATCGCCGCTGGAAGCATTAGACTGGTTGCAACGTGGACTAGCAGAATTACCTGAGGATTCCCGGCAGGAGGAATCTGCTCTGCACATTCACATCGGCATTGTCCATATAAACTTAGGAAGCTACGCGGACGCAAAAAGCGCTCTGGAACACAGCTTGGATCTTTTACCGATATCTCCCAGCCAGTTGCGTGGAACCACGCTCACGAATCTGGGTGGAATTTACTTTTATCACGAGGGAAATGTTCAGAATGCCATTGAATGTGCCCTCAAGGCGCTTGAGATTAGCCATCAACTTCACGATCATTTTCAAAGCGCCACTATTCTGAGTAATCTAGGCATTTACAAATTCACCGAAGGCAATTGGGCTGATGCCATTGCCGATTTTCAGCAGGCATACACATTCGCCGAACACTTGGGGAGCCAGACGATCAAAGCAGCTGCGGAAGGTAATATTGGGATTGCTTACACCAACATGGGTAATGACCAGACCGCTTTGAAACATCTTGGCGACAGTCTGGCTGTAGCACATCAGAGTAACCTCCATCTGTTAGAAGGGATTGCGCAGTTCCATTTGAGCGATCTGCATATCCGAAGGGGTGAATGGGAAGCGGCTAAGCAGTCACTGCAAGAAGCTGAGCGCATTGCACAGGAAACCGATACACAAGCGCTCCTGCCCGAAATCTATGGTGCGCGCGCAGAAATAGAACTGGCGGCAGGGCACAACCGGGTTGCTCTAGAGTGGGCCAATCAATCGGTCAAACTTGCCCAAGAGATAGGTGAGAGCGCAGAGCTGGGGATCAGTCTACGGGTCCTGGGTCAGGCAGCGTCAGCGAATGGCGAGCCGCAAAAGGCCATGACCGCTTTTGAGCAAAGTTTGGCGCTCTTGGAGAATCACGATCGCTATGAGGCTGGACGAACCAGGTTGCACTGGGGGATCGCCTTACTCTCGAATGAAGACGCCATGCGAAGTCGAACTCTGTTGCAAGAGGCCAGGCTCACATTTGCGAATTTAGGTGCCCTACGTGATTTAGAAATGGTCGATAGATTCCTGCGTCCACAATGAAGACTTGTCACACGTAAACAGATGCTGCATAAAGGGAGGAAGTCATGAAGCGCAAGCAAGTATTAAGTTTGGCAGCAGTTTTGGTTGTAGCAGCGGTCATGCTCCTCACCGTCAGCCTTGTTCAGGCTCGATGGTTCCATCTCTCCACCATTCAGTTTCTCACCCAAGAGGTCTGCACGGATGGTATATATTTTGGGGTAGCCGATAGTGGTCCATCGAGCATTTATACCACAGTGTTTAACTTAAACAACTCTGTCATTGTTTCCAAGACAGTGACGACCTTGCCACATACGGTTTATTTGCCGCCATTACCTGAGAACATTAGAGATTATAGTGTGTTCTCAGTCCTCCATTGGCCGACACCGCTGTCTGTCGGAACACCTGTCACTATCACTTTAATGGATCGTCAGATTCCGCGTGACGTGCCAGGGCCGTCTGTAGTTAACAACTGCTCGTTGGGGAACTTACCGGGCGGCACAATTTTGCACGCTTGTAGCGCTGACGTTCCAGGCACACTCCACACCTCTCTCAGCTCCATTCTATACTTTCCTGATAACCTGCGGATCATCAACGCTGACCTCGAGATGTTTGTCACGCATACATATGATTCAGATGTAGAGGCCACACTTATTTCACCACATGGCACTCAGGTGCCGTTATTCAATGGGATCGGCGGTAGTGGGGACAACTTTGGAAGTAGCTGCGGGCCAGGAAACATCAACCCAAATTTCTATATTCGAGACGATGGCGATTACCTCACGGATACCAATTCGTTTCCGCCTCAGTCCTATTATGGGACTTTATACAGACCTCAATCTCCTTTGAGCGCGTTGAAGGACGAAAATGCTGCAGGCAATTGGACCCTAAATCTTGTAGACCACTTTCCACCAGCGGATGATGGACAACTTTTGTGCTGGTGTCTCAACGTCAATGGATACTACGTGAACAACTTGCCATCGATACTCAAGTCAAATTAAGATATCTGGATTTATCGATTTAGCCGAATATAACTAATGGCTTTCAGGCTGACCACTTTGTCAGCATTTGCGTCCAACAACAAGATGAGTTGCTCCTTTGCCTCTCCCGCCTGGATAGCCTATAATCGATGTCATTCCTGCGAGTGACACCGATTTGCTATGCCTACTCCTGAACAACTCGCTCGTCAAAACATTGATGACCTGCTCGACAAGTGCGGTTGGAACGTGCAGTCGACCGATGAATCGCTGGAAGATACCGCCAATCTCCCCGATCCTGATGTATTAGCAACGGAGATCATCGAAGATTTGCAGGCGGCGCTGGAGCAATTCGGTGAGATTGCAGAAGATGTGAGAGAACAAGCGACAGTTTGATAGTTGCATACTGCATACACTCATCTTGACTTTGGAACGCGCTGCCGTCGGCGCGTTTAACCTGCTGCCATAGGTTATTCTGACAATAGGCTTCCGTCGGCGGAGTTGACGTACGCAGACCTTCTTGAAACCAGACGTCAGTCTTGCCCGCTAGGCCTCGCACAATGGACTCGCCACGCGGGTATGCGTCAGGGTCTTGTTGCCACACCACCCCCAGGTTATCCCCTGATATGACGACGATCTCAATGACATAGACTTTTCCAGGTGTTAACGGGATGAGTGATGGAAAACCAAAGAAAGTCATGCCCCTAAAGCAGCTGGGAATCACGACCGGTTCGCTCATTCCAACGAGCGGGCCATCAAGTGCTGCCGCGTGGAGGTTGGCCTGTAATCTCTCGCCTGCACCTGATGAGCATTCTTCATTCTCTTGATCCTCTGTCCACAGCTCGAGCGCGTCGAGACCGGCGAACGTTGGCATGAACGTCTGGCCGATCGGTTTGAGCGCTTGAAGCGACCACCAGCCGGCGCGGCTCGTATCGACGACGCTGGATTGATCGACGATCGCCAGGCGCGTTATAGGGGTTGGGACAGGGCTTGGGGCTACCGGTGGCTGGAGCGGTGATTCTGCCACAGTTGAGGCAGCGGTCACGCTCGGCGTGGCAAGGGGTGAGGTATTCGTGTCGGCCGCTACGGTTGCGGTAGGGACAACATCAACCGAGGCCGTGGGGGGCAGTGGAACGGGCGGCGAACATGCCGTTAGCACGATCAAGATGATAGCGTATTGCAGCACACTGCGTGCCGTTGTCCAAGTCACACCCATGTCCTGAATGGAAAATGAAAGAATGTGCGTGCCCACAACTAGGCAGGGCTGATTGTATGTCGAAATGAGACGAGGGGCAAACGAACCCGTCCGATAGTGGGCGTGGAGGATCAGCGCCGATAAATCTTCTCTCGCGCCTGATACGTAGGTTATTAAGGTGAAAGCGATTCAATCAGGGAGGTTTATCATGAAGTTGATTTTGACCATTGTGGGCGTGCTCTTGATTTTGATGGGCGTTGTCTGGATTCTCCAGGGGTTCAATATTCTCCCGGTGGGCTTTATGGCGGGACAAATGCAGTATGCGCTATTGGGCGCCATCCTCGTCGTCGCAGGTATTGGCTTGGTGGCCTTCAGTCGGCGTCGTGGCAAAGCGTCGGGTGTACCCAACGACAACACCAAGGGAAGCTAGTGGCAACAGGTG
>DATIXD010000054.1:0-7791 GCA_035518875.1 Methylococcaceae bacterium
ACCTACATGGGCCAACACTGTTCGCCACAAGCGAACCTCCTTTTCCCAGCGAAGTCTGGGAAAAGGCCTAGTTTCTTAGAAACTGCCTTCAGATTTACTGCGCAACCGTGATTTGGGCGTCGGCGGTGCTCGCGATGGTGATGAAAAGCATCCAGGTTTTTCACCCTTACCGGGAGTCCCATTTTAGCTTCCGGAGAAATGGTCATGGACCCCTCGTACACTCCGGTTGCCGCGCTCCGGCCGCGCCCGCCTGACGGCCGCTCGCTACGATTGAAGAGGGCTTGTTAGACTCCCCAAAATGGTTGCGCAATCGCTTGGGAACGGAACATGACCGAAAAAATCGTGCTCGCCAGCAACAATCCCGGAAAAATTGCGGAAATCCAATCCATGCTGACAGGGCGAGGCATGGAAATCCTGCCGCAGTCGGTTTTCGTCGACTTCGAGGCCGAGGAAACCGGCCTGTCTTTTCTCGAAAACGCGATCCTCAAGGCGCGTCACGCGGCGCACTGGAGCGGCCTTGCGGCCATCGCCGACGATTCGGGGTTGGAGGTGGACGCGCTCGGCGGTGCGCCCGGCGTGTTTTCCGCCCGCTATGCCGGCGCCGGCGCATCCGATCGGGCGAATAACGCCAAGTTGCTGCGGGACTTGGCGGGGATTCCCGACGAACGGCGCACCGCTCGTTTCCGCTGTGTCATGGTGTATCTGCGTCACGCCGACGATCCCGACCCGCTGATCGGCCAAGGCGTCTGGGAAGGCCGCATCCTGCAGGCGCCCAGGGGGACGGGCGGTTTCGGCTACGATCCTTTGTTCTACGTTCCCGAAACCCACTGCGCCTCGGCCGAACTCGCTCCGGAAGAGAAAAACCGCCGGAGCCATCGAGGCAAGGCGCTGCGGGATCTGGTGGCCCAACTTGCGTTGATGGCCTGAGCTCAGTTTTACGGCGTCTGCCGCCGATGACATTGGCGATAAACGTGCCATAATTCTTCGCGACAGCCCTCTATTCATCAGCTCACTCACCCAGCACGCAACCATGATAGAAGACCTCAAAGGCGACGAATCCTGGCGCATGTTCAGGATCATCAGCGAATTCACCGAAGGTTTCGACAAGCTTGCCGATATCCAGTACGCTGTGTCCATATTCGGCTCCGCCCGGCTCAAGCCCGAGACCCCTTATTACCAAGCGGCGCAAACCATCGCCGAAATCCTGTCCAGCAATGGTTATTCGATCATCAGCGGCGGCGGCCCCGGCATAATGGAAGCCGCCAACAAAGGTGCATGGCTGAAGAATGCGCCGTCCGTCGGTCTGAACATCCAGCTCCCCAGTGAGCAGCGACCCAATGGCTATCAGAACATCGCCCTGGAATTCCGCTATTTCTTCGCCCGCAAGGTGATGTTCGTCAAATACTCGATCGGATATGTCTGCTTGCCCGGTGGATTCGGCACCTTGGACGAGTTCTTCGAAGCGCTCACCCTGATGCAGACGCACAAGATTCACCCCATGCCGCTGATTCTGTTTGGTTGCGAATATTGGTCGGGTCTGTTGGACTGGCTCAAGAAGAACCTGGTGGGAAACGATCTGATCGAAGCCCACGAATTGAATTACATTACCGTCACTGATGACCCGCTTGAAGTGATCGACATCATGAATAAGCATCGGGAGTGGAAGCTGAAAAAAATTCTCGAGGCCACGGCTTCTTCCGCCCCGGATCAGATCAAAATCAAATGAGCATCAGCCTTGGGACAGCATAAGGAACCATCAGCAAATCGAGAGAAACGCCGCCATGCCTACCGATCCTCTCATCTATCTGCAGACCCTCCTTTCCAAGGATTACGTCTCCGCCCAATACGCCAAAAGCCGAAAAAAGAAGGAGCACGAGCCGCTCGTCATCACCTTGTCGCGCGATTACGGCGCACTGGGCGAAACCATCGCGAAGCAGCTCGCCGAATGCCTGGGCATTCCGGTTTACGACCAGGAAATACTGGAAATGGTCGCTAAGCGCGCCAAGACCGACAAATTTTATTTACAAGCCCATGACGAGCAGGCTGGAGCCGGCGTCACCACTTTTTTATATAGCCTCCTCAGCGGTTCCACGACCACCCTGGAAAGTTACCGCCGCCATCTCTATGAGACCGTCCTGGACATCGCCCGCAAGGACTGCCTGATTATCGGGCGCGGCGCGCATTTGATCCTCAGCGCCAAGAAAGTGTTTCGCGTGCGTATCGTCGGCTCGGAGCCGGTGTGCGCCAATCGAATCGCCACCGAACTCAGCATTCCGCTCCGGGAAGCCGAGCAGAGGGTCAACGAAATCAACAGCAAACGGCACAAGTCCGTAATGAACCTGTACAGCGACAGCTTCGAGCATTGCTCGCTGGAAGTCGCCAAGAATTTCGATCTGATCATTAATACCGACCATATTCCCGCCGAAGGCGCGATGCCGGTGATCCTGATGGCCATGCAACAGTCGGGCTTCGATTTGTCCGAAGCGAGGCTTGCGGGATGATCGAATCGCCGCGTCATTTACTACAGGTCGAAATCGCCGACGTGAGCCAGCAAATTTTTTCCGGACCGTGCAGCAGCGTGGTGGCGCCGGCGGCGCTCGGCGAAGTCTGCATTCTGCCGCGCCACACGCCCTTCCTGACCAAGCTCCTACCGGGTGAAGTGCGGCTGGAAACCGATCAGGGCGAGAAACGCTTCTTTTTCGTCTCCGGCGGCTACATGGAAGTGCAGCGCACCTCTGCGACCATACTCGCCGACCAGATGCTGCGATCCGAGGAGATCGATCGGGAGGCGGCGCTCGAAGCCAAGCGCAACGCGGAAGCCATCCTCAAGGAGAGTCATTTGTTCACCGAGCGTGATCAAGCCAAGCTGCAACTGGTCAAGGCGCTCGCCCAGTTGCGGGTCCTCGATCACGTCCGCATCACCCAGTTGCACAAACACCACCGCTAGCCTGGCTGCCGTCTGAATTTGCCGCCAGGCGTTGACACCTATCTAACTAAATGACGAGAGAGACCATCACATGAGCAAGAAACACGTGTATTCCTTCGCCGAAGGCGACGGCAAGAACAAGCATCTTTTGGGCGGTAAGGGCGCGAATCTGTGCGAGATGACCCAGATTGGCCTTAACGTGCCGCCGGGATTCGTGATCACCACGGAAGCCTGCCTGGAATATCTGGACCGCAAAACCCTGCCGGCGGGACTTCTAGAGGTGGTCGGCAACCATATCCGCCTGTTGGAAGAGAAAACCGGCAAGCGTTTCGGTGGCGAATACAACCCGCTGCTGGTTTCCGTGCGCTCGGGCTCTGCCATGTCCATGCCCGGCATGATGGATACCATCCTGAATCTGGGCCTGAATGCGACAACTCTGCCGGGCCTGATCAAGCAAACCAATAACGAACGCTTCGGCTACGATGCCTATCGCCGCTTCATCCAGTTGTTCGGCAAGGTTGCTCTCGGCGTTCCGGACGCGCTGTTCGACGAGGAATTCGACGAGGTTAAGCGGCAGGCCGGCGTCAAGGCCGATGTGGGCCTTAACGCCGGGCACCTCAAGGAGGTCAGCGAACGCTTCCTGAACGTCGTTCACCGCCATACAGGCAAACCTTTCCCATCGGACGTTTTCGAGCAGCTGGAAATCGCCATCAAAGCGGTATTCAACTCCTGGATGGGCAAGCGCGCTATCGATTACCGGCGGGAGTTCCACATCACACCCGACATGGCTAATGGCACCGCGGTCAACGTGGTGACCATGGTGTTTGGCAACATGGGCAACGACTGCGCCACCGGCGTGGGTTTCACCCGTAACCCGGGCACCGGCGAGAACGAGATGTATGGCGAATATCTGGTCAACGCCCAGGGCGAGGACGTGGTGGCCGGCATCCGCACGCCCAAGCCGGTGCAGGCAATGCGGCAGGAGATGCCAGAGCTCTACCGCCAGCTCGTCGAGCTGCGCGACAAGCTGGAAGCCCACTACAGGGAAGTTCAGGACTATGAGTACACCATTGAGAAAGGCACACTCTACTGCTTGCAGACCCGCAACGGCAAGATGAACGCACAGGCGATGGTGCGCAGTTCCGTGGACATGTTCAGCGAGGGGCTGATCTCCAAGAATCAGGCGTTGCTGCGGGTCAAGCCCGAGGTTCTGGAGCAGCTGTTGCACCCGCGCCTCGACCCGAACCATGCGCACAAACCGTTGGCCCAAGGCTTGCCGGCCTCTCCCGGCGCGGCCAGCGGTCGTTGCGTCTTCGACGCCGATCAGGCGGAGATACTGGGACGGGCCGGGCAGAAGGTCATCCTGGTCCGCGAGGAAACCAAGCCCGAGGACATCCACGGCTTCTTCGCCTCCCAAGGCATCCTGACCAGCCGGGGGGGCAAGACTTCCCATGCGGCAGTGGTCGCACGCGGCATGGGCAAAGCCTGCGTCGCCGGCGCCGAGGGCATCAAGGTCCATACAAGGGCGCGGCAAGCGACGGTGGGTGAGGTCACCCTCCGCGAAGGCGACGTCATCACGATCGACGGCAGCACGGGCGATGTTTATCTGGGCGAAATTCCCACCATCGATCCGACGTTTTCCGACGAATTGAAGACGGTCCTGAGTTGGGCCGACGACATTTCCCACCTGCAAATCATGGCTAACGCCGACACGCCCGCAGCCGCGCAACTCGCGCTGGATTACGGCGCCATGGGCATCGGCCTGTGCCGCACCGAACGTATGTTCAACGCCACCGACCGGCTGCCCATCGTGGTGGAGATGATCCTGGCGCATACTCTCGAGGAACGACAGGCCGCACTGGACAAGCTGCTCCCCATCCAGCGCGAGGATTTCAAGGAAATCTTCAAGATCATGGCCCCCCGGCCGGTGACGGTGCGCCTGCTCGACCCGCCCATGCACGAATTCTTGCCCGGCGAACACCAGCTCGAAGACGAGCTGCGGGCGCTGGAGCAGTACCGGATGATGGTCCGGGGCCGAGCTGCGGCCTTCGGTGCGCTGAATGTGTCCTGTGGCTCGGACAATGTCAGCGAGGAGCAGGTCAACGCTGTGATCGCCAAGAAAGAAATGATGCTGCGCAAGGTGCGCGAACTCTACGAAGTGAATCCCATGCTCGGTCACCGAGGCGTCCGCCTGGGGATGACCTATCCGGAGATTTACGAGATGCAGATCCGCGGCATCCTTGAAGCCACTGCGCAGTGCCAGAAAGAAGGTGTACCGGTGGCGCCGGAGATCATGGTGCCGCAGGTCATCACCTCGCAGGAACTACGCATCGTCAAGGCATCGGTGGACAAGATCCAGGCCGAGATCGAAAACCAGTATGGGCTGAAGCTCAGCTTCAAATTCGGCAGTATGGTCGAAACCGTCCGCGCCTGCATGCGCGCGCAGGAGTTGGCCGAAGTCGCCGAGTTCTTCTCCTTCGGCACCAACGACTTGACCCAGGCGACGTTCTCGTTCTCGCGCGAGGACGCGGAGAACAAGTTCCTGCCGCTGTATACCGACCACGGCATCCTGAAGGACAACCCCTTCGAGGTGCTGGACATGAACGGGGTGGGCGCGCTGATGCAGATGACCGTGGAGCGCGGCCGGCAAACCAAGAACCATCTCAAGGTCGGCATCTGCGGCGAACAGGGCGGACATCCTGAGTCGATCCGCTTCTGCCAGAAGATCGGCCTGAATTACGTTTCCTGCTCCGCCCCCCGCGTCCCCATCGCCCGACTGGCGGCAGCCCACGCCAAGCTGCTGGAGAAGTAACCAGCTTCCCGCGCCGGAGCCTCGGGTTCCGGCGCGCCTTTATTCAGGTTTCCGCGCAAGGCTCCGGGGAGCCACTTCAGTCTTCCCGCCCACGCTTGGCCGGATGAATAAGGGGACACACAGACGGGGATCGGGCTTTATCCGCCCTAATCATTTCCCGTATTGGTCCCAATGCTCTCGGAAAAGAGACGGCTCGTCGATCGGCCGTGCAGCAATCGGGCGTGAGACCCAGGTGAGGTTGATGAAGTGCCTCGCGTTCACGTTCTCGGTGGTGATGTTGCCGCCCCAAGTCCCGCAGCTCAGGCTCAAGGTGTAGGGCAGTCCGTTTCGCGGGCTGCCGGCGCCTTCGTTGAGGTTCTGGTTCACCAGGACCCGCCCGGTCTTGGTTCCGAGGGCGAGGGCCATTACGTGCGCATCGGAGCGGGTGTGGATCCCGCAGGTATGGCCGCGTCCCTGGTATTGGGTGATGGCGTTGACGAGCCTGACTGCGTTCTCGATGGCGCCGTCGTAACGGTACAAAGCGAGCACCACCGACAGTTTTTCACCGGAGAAGGGGTGATCCGGACCCACCCCGTCCTCCTCGACGACGAGGAAACGACGGTCATTCGGAATGGAAAATCCCGCCATTTCGGCGATCTGCGTCGCCGGTTTTGCAACGACCTCAACGGTGGGAATGGCTGCACCGGCTTTCGGCCACATGAATGCCTGCAGCTGCGCCTTTTCGACCGCGTCGCACATATGGGCGCCATTTGCCACCAATTCGGCGACCAAGTCCTCGTAAATACCCGTGGCGGCGACCACGGCGTTGTCGGCTAGGCAACTGGTCGCGTAGTCAAACGTCTTGGCGGTCGCGATGGCGTCGGCAGCGTCCTGGATGTCGGCCGTCTCGTCGACCACGTGCACCGAATTGCCGACACCGACCCCATAGGCCGGGGTGCCCGAACTATAAGCGGCTTTCACCATGCTTTCCCCTCCGGTCGCCACAATCAGGTCGGCCTGGCGCATCAGTTCCTGGGTCTTAGCCAGCGAGGGCTTGTCGACGAGTTGGACGAGATCGGCCGGGGCGCCGACTTGTGCACAGGCCTCGCGCATGTACCGCACCGCGAGCGCCGTTGTCTGCTGCGTACGCGGGTGCGCGGCGACGATGATGGCGTTTCGGCCTTTGAGGGCCAGCAAGGTCTTGAGCGGCGGCGTCGCATCGGGCCCGGTGGTGGGGATGAGGGCGGCGACGACGCCGACCGGCTTGGCGATCTTGATCAATCCCTTTTCCGGAATCTCCTCGACGACGCCGACCGTCTTCACGCTGGCGATATCGGCGAGTGTCCCCATGATACGTCTGCGAATCTTGGTCACCTTGTCGCCGTAGTTTCCGAACCCGCCCTCATCGACCGCAAGCTTGGCCAGCGTCTCGGCCCGGTCCTGACGGACCACCGACCAGGCGACGGCCGTGGTCAGCCGATCGACCTCCGATTGTGAATAATGCTCGATCGCGGCTTGGGCCCGCCGGGCGCGCTCGATCAATTCGCCAATTTCGCCAGTGGTACCCAAAGTCTCAGCGCTCATGGTGTTGCTCCTCCTTTCGTGGTCCGCAAAAAAAATCCGGTCGCACTTGATCAGCTTCAAGCCCAGGTACTTTAAGCCCAAACAGGCCGATGATGCCACCGGCGGCATCCTTACCGAGGAGAGGCACCGTCGCCTAGTGCAATTGGCGCATCCCGGAACGGAAACCCAAGCGTAGGGTTTGGATTGCAGGATACAGATGGAGTACAGTGTGTTTAGTCTCTTGCTACAACGATCGTCCGGTTAAATGGAGGAATAAATGGGCATAGCAGAAAGTCACAACCAAACAATAGAGCGGTTCAGTACCGAATTGCGCGAGCCTGTACGGTTGGCCGGCACCACACTCGATGGCCATTGCCACATCTGTGCCTTCTTTCATAGCCTCGATGAAGAATATCGAGTGCTTCTTCCCTTTATCAAGGAGGGCCTCGAGCGCGGTGAGAAGGCCTTCCACGTGGTGGACCCCAAGCTGCGCGAGGAACACCTGCGGCAT
>DATIXD010000055.1:0-6132 GCA_035518875.1 Methylococcaceae bacterium
GAGGTAAGGGCGAGCAGCCATCTTTGATACCAGGGCATGGTTTCCCGCCCCCAGACCGCCGGTGCGACCAGGATGACGCCGTCGGCGTCGGGCGGGTTGTTTCCGGTCATGGCGACGATGGCCACCGCGCCGCCCATGCTCTCTCCTAGCACATAGACGGGAATTCCGGGGTGATGCCGTCTGACCGCGGCGGTGAAAGCGGTCAGGTCGTTCGCATAAGCCTCGACACCCGACCAGAGTCCGCGTCCCGGGGCGTTGCCGAAACCGCGCTGGTCGTAGGCGTAACAGGCGATGCCTTGCCGGCTCAGGTATTTTCCGGGTTCGGTGAAAAAATTGCTGTAATCGTCAAAGCCGTGTAGCGCCACGATGGCCGCTTTGACTTTGCTCTCCTTGGGCAGCCAGGCGCGGACCGGCAGCACGGCGCGGTCGGCGGCAACGAAGTGCGCCCGCCCCAGGTGGGGCTGTGCAATCTGTTTTCCGGGCCGATTGATCAGGGGCGAGCAGGCGGCGAAACAGGCCAATAGCGTGAGGGCGAGCAGGACTCGAAGGAGGAGGCTAAAAAGAGACATCTTTATGTTCTCCGTATTAGTCGTGATCGGCATGATGACCGGCGCACCGGCCCATCCTGCCGATGCGGTTTGCCCGTGACTCGTGAAATGAATGCCGAAGGCTGCTCGGTTACACTGATTGCCGGAGGTTCAAGCCCATGCTAAGGAAGATCATACGCCGGATTCTGGCGCGTTTATACCGGGTGAAGCTTTTAGGGGCCGAGCATTTCGATGCGGCGGGCGAACGGGTGCTGATCGTCGCCAACCACGCCTCGTTCCTCGATCCCGTATTGCTTTGGGCGTTCCTGCCGGAGAACGTGACCTTCGCCATCAACACTCAGATCGCCGAGCGATTCTGGGTCAGGCCGGCCCTGCGCTGGGTGAAGGTGTTCCCCATGGATCCCACCAAGCCGATGTCGTTGAAGGCCATGGCCCATTACCTTCGGCAGAACCGGAAGGCGGTGCTGTTCCCGGAAGGGCGGATCACGGTGACTGGCTCCCTGATGAAAATTTACGATGGCGCGGGGCTGATCGCCGACAAGGCCGATGCTCAAATACTGCCGATTTGCATCGAAGGTGCGCAATACACGCTGTTTTCGCGTCTGCGCGGAGTCGTTCGGCTGCGCTGGTTCCCCAGGATCACGCTCAATGTTCTGCCGCCGCGCAAATTGAGTCTGCCGCCGGCGGTCAGGGGCGACGAACGTCGCAGGCGGCTGGGCGTTATGCTGGAGGATCTGATGAGCGAAATGGTGTTCGCCACCGGCAATCACCGGCGCACGCTGTTTGCGGCGCTGCTAGATGCGCGCAAGATTCACGGTGGGCGGCGGGTGGTTCTGGAAGACATGCAGCGAAAGCCACTGACTTACAATGGGCTGATCGCGGGGGCGCTGGCCTTGGGCGGCAAACTGGCCGGATTGACCGCCGAGGGCGAGGCGGTTGGGCTGCTGTTGCCCAACGCGAACCACACGGTGGCCGCCGTGCTGGGACTGCAAATCCACCGCCGCACGCCGGCCTTGCTGAACTCCAGCGCCGGTGCGCAGAACATGCTGGCGGGCTGCGACGGGGCTGCCGTCCGAACCATTGTGACCTCGCGGCGTTTCGTCGCGATGGCGGATCTGGATAGTGATCTCGCCCGGCTGCGTGAGCGGGCCCGCATCGTCTACCTCGAAGACCTTGCGGGCTCGATGGGTTTTAGAGACAAAGCGGAGGCCTTGCTGCACGTGTTGGGCATTCGACTTTGGGGCATCGAAGAAGGGAATGGCGGCACGCCGGCGCTAATTCTGTTCACTTCGGGCTCGGAGGGCGTACCGAAAGGCGTCGTCTTGTCCCATGCGAATCTGCTGGCCAATCGCGAACAACTGGCCGCCAAGATCGATTTCAACGCCCAGGACATCATTCTCAACGCCCTGCCGTTGTTCCATTCCTTCGGACTCACCGCTGGCACACTGCTGCCGCTGCTGTCCGGGATGCGCACCTTCCTCTATCCATCGCCGCTGCATTACCGGATCATCCCCGAGGTCGCTTACGACATCAACGCCACCATCCTGTTCGGCACCAATACCTTTCTGGCGGGCTACGCCAAATGTGCCCACCCTTACGATTTTTACAGCGTGCGTTATGTCTTCGCCGGGGCGGAAAAGCTTCAGGAGGAAACACGGCGGCTGTGGTCGGACAAATTCGGCATCCGCGTTCTGGAAGGCTACGGTGCGACCGAGACCAGCCCGGTGCTGGCCGTCAACACACCGATGCACTACAGTGCCGGCTCGGTGGGACGTTTTCTGCCGGGCATCCAATATCGTCTGGAGTCCGTGCCCGGTGTGAACGTCGGCGGGCGCCTGCATGTTTGCGGTCCCAACGTCATGCTCGGCTATTTGTTGCAGGAGAGTCCCGGCCAACTGATACCGCCAGGCTCGAGGTACGGCCAGGGCTGGTACGACACCGGCGATCTGGTCGAGGTCGACGCTGAAGGCTTTCTCACCATAAAAGGTCGGATCAAGCGCTTCGCCAAGATTGGCGGCGAGATGGCGTCGCTGACGGCGGTCGAGGAGCTGGCCGGTCGGCTCTGGCCGGAAGCCAGACACGCCGCCATCGCCTTGCCCGATCCCCGCAAGGGCGAGCAAATCATGCTGGTGACCGACCGTCGCAACGCCGAACGGACCGAACTTACCGAGTACGCCAGGCGGGAAGGCATCGGCGAGATCTATCTGCCTAGGGCAATCCATGTCGTCGAACAGATGCCGGTTCTCGCCACCGGCAAGATCGATTACCCAGCGGTTTCGGCCCTGCTGGCCGAGGCGAAGTTGTCCTGAACGAGCAGCACTGAGACGCCCCCCGGGCCGAGGGACAAGCCGGACGGGAGGTTTCGGCAAGGAGGCTGACGGGCAATCGGGCCGAATCTGTAATATCATGGGCCCAGCTTTTTTTAACCGATTCGCAAAAGGATTCATCATGCCGCGCATACTCGCATTGATTCTGCTGTCGCTGGTCGCATCGGCCCAGGCGGTTGACGAGACGCCTCCGGCGGGTCTCGCGCCGGTGCCGGAGCCACCGGATATTCCGCCGCCCCTAGAGAGCGGGGAGACGATGGAGCCGGACGTCACCATCATCCGCAAGGGCAAGGAGACGATCGAGGAGTACCGCGTCAACAATCGGTTGTACATGGTCAAGATCAAGCCCGCCATCGGCCCGGCCTATTATCTTATCGACAGCGACGGCGATGGTAGGATGGACAGGCGCCGGGGCACCGTAGAGGAGGGCATGCAGATTCCGCAGTGGGTGTTGTTCAGCTGGTAAGATCGGGAGCCCGCTTCCTAAATCTCCCCGTGGTCGTCTGGTACAATGCCGCATTTTGGCGCAAGCGGTCTCCTCCGCTTGATTTGACGACACCGATCCAGTGACAACCCGATAAGGACTTCAATCCCTTGAACAGAAGCATCGAATCCCGGCTGAACCGGTTGGTCAGCTCCGGTCAGCAGCATTTACTGAAAGGCGGCCTCAAGGGCCTCGAAAAAGAAAGCCTCAGGATCACGCCGCAGGGACGCATCGCCCAGACCGCCCATCCCGCCGCCCTGGGCTCCGCGCTGACGCACCCCTTTATCACCACCGATTATTCGGAAGCCCTGATCGAGCTGATTACCCCGCCGTTCGCGGATGCCGCCGACACACTGCAGTTTCTCGAGGATTTGCATCAATTCGTCTACGACCATCTGGAAGACGAGCTGCTGCTTGCGACTTCCATGCCCTGCGAAATTGAAGGCGATCAAAGCATACCCATCGCGGTCTATGGCACCTCCAACATCGGCCGCATGAAACACCTCTACCGTCGAGGATTGGCCTACCGTTACGGGCGGGCCATGCAGGCCATCGCCGGGATTCATTTCAATTACTCGATCAATGAGGCTTTCTGGCCGGTCTATCAGGCCTTGCTGGGGAATTCGGAGCCTTTGGACCAGTTCATCGCCGATCAATATTTCGGCCTGATCCGCAACACCCATCGTTACGGCTGGCTGATTCTTTATCTGTTCGGCTCGTCGCCGGCATTGTGCAAATCCTTTTTTGCGGGTCGCGAGCCGCGGACGGGAGGATTTTCGGAGTTCGACGCCAGGACTTTGTATCGGCCCTACGCCACGTCCCTGCGCATGAGCGACATCGGCTACCGGAACGACAGTCAGGCAACCCTGGACATATCCTTCAACAATCTGGGGGAGTACGTCGCCAGTCTGAGCAAGGCCATCGGCACCCCTTATGCCGACTACGAGAAAATCGGCGTCAAGGTGGGTGGCGAATACCGACAACTCAACGCCAATATCCTCCAGATCGAAAACGAATATTACAGCGCCATCCGGCCCAAGCAGATCGCCGGATCCGGCGAGAAACCCACACTCGCATTGAAGCGACGGGGTATCCGTTACGTCGAGCTGCGCTCGGTCGATCTCGGTTGCTATGATCGGGTGGGCGGCAATCTCCCGCAATTGCGGTTTCTGGAACTATTCCTGTTGTGTTGCCTCCTAGAAGAAAGCCCGCCGTTAACCCCGGAAGAGAAAAAGGAGACGGGTGACAATTCGCTTGGCGTCGCCTGCTGCGGCCGCACACCCGGTTTCACGTTGCGGCGGGGAGGGCGCGAGATCCGATTGCGGGATTGGGCGCTGGAGTTTTCAAAAACCCTGCATGCCGTCGCCGAGATACTGGATGAAGGGGAGCGGGGGAGACCTTATGGCAAGGGCCTGGATGGTCTGTTCAACGCCATCGCCGATCCCGAGACTACGCCGTCGGCTCGCGTTTTGGCCGAGATGCGAGAACGGGGCGAGTCTTTCCAGGACTTCGCACTGCGTCTGTCCCGGTGGCATGCCTCGGGTTTCCGCGGGCGCAATCTGGCGGGCGAGCGGGCGGCGGAGTTTCGCCGGGAGGCCGAAGAGTCGCTGCGGGAGCAGCAGCGGATCGAGGCCGGCGATGCACTCGACTTCGATGAGTTCTTGCAGAAATATTTCGCCCAGGCCTGAGCGAAGAATGTGGGCAAATGCGCCCGAGAGGTTGTACCTGCCCCAAACCCCTCATTGTCCTTAACCATGAACCACGACGAATTCGATCTTGAATTATTGCGGGCCGAACTGGCCGACAAGAATCCCCGCGTCATCCTCAGGGCGGCGCTGACCCGGTTCGAGAACATCGCGATCTCCTTCAGCGGCGCGGAAGACGTGGTACTGATCGACATGGCTTGCAAGTTGAAACCGGGCGTCGGTGTTTTTACCTTGGATACCGGACGTCTGCATCCGGAAACCTATCGCTTCATCGAGGCGGTGAGGGAGCGCTATCCAATCCGGCTGGATATCCTGACGCCAAACGCACAGGCGCTGGAGCGGCTGGTCACTGAAAAGGGCTTGTTCAGCTTCTATCGCGACGGTCATCAGGAGTGCTGCGGTATCCGCAAGGTCGAACCATTGCGGCGGCGACTGGCGACTCTGGACGCATGGGTCACCGGGCAGCGCCGGGACCAGAACCCGACCCGGAAAGACTTGAAGGCGATCGAGCTGGACACGGCTTTCTCAACGCCCGAGCATAGGCTCATCAAGTTCAACCCGCTTGCCAACTGGACCTCGGCCCAGATCTGGGATTACATCGAGGCTTACGAGGTCCCCTTTAACGAATTGCACCGCAAGGGCTATGTCAGCATCGGTTGCGAGCCCTGCACCCGTCCGATCCTGCCCCATCAGCAGGAGCGTGAGGGCCGCTGGTGGTGGGAAGACACCGCCAAGAAAGAGTGCGGTTTGCACTCGGGTAATCTGAACAAACCGGCGAATAAAGATTGACAGCATTCCGCCGCAGGTCGGGTTAGCGCCAGCGTAACCCGACGTTGGCGAAGTTGTCGTCACCGCACCGGCAGTTCGATATCCCTGAACAAGGCATCGAATTCCCGCTGCTCTCGAATGGCAATGGCCTGCTCGATCACTTCCCGGGTGAGATGCGGGGCGAACAGCCGGATGAAATCGAAGATGAAGCCGCGGATGAACATGTCCCGTCTGAGGCCGATCTTGGTGATGCTGCGACCGAACAAATGACTGGCGTCCAGCGCGATCAAATCACTGTC
>DATIXD010000056.1:0-18275 GCA_035518875.1 Methylococcaceae bacterium
CGACATCCTGGCCGTGGTGGTAAACCGCGTCGCCCCGAGCGACCGCGAATTCCTGATCGCGGGACTGACGCAAGCCTTGTTTCCACTCTGCCCTATCTTTGTCCTCGGCGAAGACTCGCGCCTCGAAAGACCCACGGTACGCGAAATCGCTCGAGCGATCAAGGCGGGCATCGTGACCGGCAGCGGCGAATTACTCGACAGCGAAGTGACCAACATCAAGGTTGCCGCTATGGAACTGCCCCACTTTCTCGATCACGTGGAGGACGGCAGCTTGATCATCACGCCGGGGGACCGTTCCGACATCATCCTGGGCGCTCTGGCCGCGGATTTGTCTCGCCGGTATCCACGCATCGCCGGTCTGGTACTGACCGGGGACCTGAAACCGGCGCCCCAGATACAACGGGTGCTGGAAGGATTGGGCGTCACGAGCATTCCGGTACTCAGCGTCGCAACCGACACGTTTACCACCGCGATTCAGGTGAATGCCGTCCAAGCTTCCATAGGCCCGGAGGACCGGCGCAAGATCGCGGCGGCACTGGGCCTGGTGGAAGCCTCCATTAACCTTTCCGAGCTGACGGAACGAGTCGCCGTGGCCAGATCCGAACACGTCACGCCGCTCATGTTTCAGTACGAGTTGATTCAACGGGCCAAGCGACAGCGAAAACACATCGTACTTCCCGAAGGCACCGACGAGCGTATCCTCACTGCGGCGGAGATCGTGCTGCTCCGGGAAGTATGCGACATCACGCTGCTGGGCAATTCGGATGAGGTAACGCGCAAGATCGCCGCATTAGGCTTGTCACTTGAAGGCGTGCGCATCATCGACCCGCTGTCCTCAGAGCTGCGAAAACCGTTCGCCCAAGAGTACTACGAGTTGCGCAAACACAAGGGTATTTCCAAAGAAATGGCCTACGATACCCTGGCCGATACGAACTATTTCGCGACCATGATGGCCTTCTTGGGCCAGGTCGATGGCATGGTCTCCGGAGCGACGCACACCACGGCCGCCACGATTCGCCCAGCCCTGGAGTTCGTCAAGACGCAGCCAGGCATCTCGATCGTTTCCAGCGTTTTTTTCATGTGCCTGGCCGACCGGGTCCTCGTATATGGGGACTGCGCGATCAATCCAAATCCGTCGGCAGACCAGCTGGCGGATATCGCCATCAGTTCGGCGCTGACGGCCCAGGCCTTCGGGATCGAGCCCCGCATCGCAATGCTCTCGTATTCGACCGGCGAGTCAGGCCAAGGCCCTGATGTGGACAAGGTCCGCGAGGCGACACGCATCGTCCGGGAGCGACGTCCCCATCTCATGATCGAGGGCCCCCTTCAATACGACGCGGCGATCGACGCGGACGTCGCAAAACTCAAGCTCCCGGGAAGCCAGGTGGCCGGACGCGCGACCGTCTTTATCTTTCCCGATCTCAGCGCCGGCAACAATGCTTACAAAGCGGTGCAGCGTGCCGCAGGCGCCATTGCAATCGGACCGGTACTGCAGGGGCTGAAAAAGCCGGTCAATGATCTGAGTCGGGGAGCGCTGGTGCCGGATATCGTCAACACCATCGCGATTACAGCGATTCAGGCGCAACTGGGAGCCGGAGCGAAGGGGAATGAGGGCGCCAACGCCTTGTCCTGATGGAGAACGTTCAGCTATGTCAGGAGTAAGAGAGTGATTTCATGTATTGCCTCGTTGCGGGATCCCGCTTTGGCAGCGACCGTATTGTCCAGGACCCCCCTCCTTTACGCGGAAGGGGCGGATGCATCATTGGATCGCCCCAAACACGTGCGAGCGGGCTCCAGCTTAACCTGGTTCGGAAACCGGCTCGCTGTCATTCAGGATGACGCCCTTTTTATCGCGCTGATCGATCTTGAGAATGGGCGGGTCGATGTCTTGCCCTTGCCAGCGGGCGAAGGCGGGCTTCGGCAGTTCGACGATCTAAGGGGTAACAAGCCGTTCAAGCTCGATTTGGAAGCGTGCCTGACCATTCCTTCCCCCGATGGTGACGTGCTGCTGGCCTTCGGCTCGGGATCGACGAAGCGCCGCGATTCGGTCGTCAGGGTCTCGGCTTGCGGTGCAATCGAGGTCATCCAGGCGAGCGAACTGTATGATCGTCTCCGAACAACCAAGGCCTTCAGCGGCAGCGAACTCAATGTTGAAGGCGCCGTATTCACTGACGGCTGGGTCCGTTTCTTCAACCGCGGGAACGGCCAAGCGCGGGAAGGTCTTTTGCCTGTGGATGCAAGCTGCGATGTACTGTGGGCCGAGCTTGAAGCTTATCTGAGAAACCCCGATATGCTCGATGCCCCCGAATTACATGGGATTGTTCAGTATGATCTCGGAGCGTTAGCCGGTGTTCGCCTGACGTTTACCGATGCCACAGTAACCGACCTGGGGTTGCTATATGTCGCATCTGCCGAGAGTTCGCCCGATGCGATCACCGACGGCAGCGTGACTGGTTCAGTTATCGGCATACTGGACGAAAGGGGCGGCCGCTGGACCGAGTTGCGCGATGCCGATGGTCGCCCATGCGGTGCCAAAGTCGAAGGGATTTGCGCCGCTCGCACCCTGGACGGGCGAATCTATGTGGTCATCGATGCCGACGATCCAGTGCTTCCCTCCGAGCTACTCGAAGTCGCCTTGTCCGGTCCGTGGACTCAAGCCCGACCGTCGGTAAGCACTATATGAGTTCGGGCACCATTTCGGATGATCACGAAGCAGTTTCGCAGCACCAGGCACCCGGAGTGTACCGGCGTTGGTTGCTTTCTTAGACCTACGTAGGGACAAGCTTTCACTCATGGCAAAGCAGTACAAGATCTCAGCGGGACGACGTTATCCACACGGGGCGATCCCGGATCAAGGCGGTGTCAATTTCTCCATCTTCGGACTGCACGCCACTCAGGCCGAGTTGCTGCTCTACGAGCGTCCCGACAGTCCGGAGCCCTTCCAGATCTTGCGGCTCGATCCCGAGGAAAACAAGACTTTTTTCTCCTGGCATGTCTACGTCGAGGGACTGCCGGTCGGGACTTGTTACACGTGGCGTTTCGACGGTCCTCGCGACACCCGGACCACGGGCTTTCGCTTCAGTCCCGACAAGGAATTGCTCGATCCCTGGGCCCGTGCCGTCACCGATCATTTCTGGAACCGGCAAGCCGTCATTCGGGGTAATACCGATCGACCCTGTTCCTACCGGGCCATGGTGGTTGACGATGACGGTTATGACTGGGAGGGAGACGAACCGCTCAACCAACCGCTCGAAGATACGATCATTTACGAAGTCCATGTCGGGGGGTTCACGCGGCACAGGTCGTCAAAGGTCGCCAATCCCGGCAGCTTCGCCGGCCTCATTGAGAAAATTCCGTATCTCAAGTCGCTCGGCGTCACCGACATCGAATTGCTGCCGGTCATGGCATTCGATGAGCAAGACATTCCTCCAGGCGCGGCTCAGCGGGGTCTTAAAAACTATTGGGGTTACAGCCCGCACAGCTTCTTCTCGCCTCACCCCGGTTATTGCGTCACACCCGAGCGGGGTACCCACCGGCGGGAGTTCAAGGACCTGGTCAAGGCCTTGCACCGGGCGGGAATAGGGGTCATTCTCGATGTGGTGTTCAATCACACCGCCGAGGGCGGCGCCGACGGACCCACCATCAATTTTAAAGGCCTTGGCAACGCGGGGTTCTATCATCTGGATCCCCTCGACCGCAGCCGCTATCACGACTATACGGGCTGCGGCAACACGATCAATGCCAACCACCCTGTGGTGGCCGATCTTCTGCACGATATATTGGTCTACTGGGTCACTGAATTTCATGTCGACGGCTTTCGCTTCGACCTGGCGAGCGCCCTGTGCCGGGGAGAGGACGGCAATCCGCTGCGCAACGCGCCGGTACTTTGGGGTATCGAGCTGTCGGACACGCTATCGCAAAGCCGGATCATCGCCGAAGCATGGGATGCCGTCGGACTTTATCAGGTGGGAGGTTTCCCCGGTTTCCGCTGGAGAGAATGGAACGGCCGTTACCGCGATGTGATCCGCCGTTTCGTTCGCGGCGACCGCGGGTTGCTGGGCGAGGTGGCCACCCGCGTCTCGGGCAGCAGCGACCTTTATGCGTACGCAGGGCGGTTGCCCACGAACAGCATCAACTTCATCACCTGCCATGATGGCTTCACCCTGCACGACCTCCTCAGTTATAACGGCAAGCACAATGAGGCCAATGGCGAGCAAAACCGGGACGGGACCAACGAGAATTACAGCTGGAATTGCGGACACGAAGGGGAAACCGAGGATGCCGGAATCCTCGCCTTGCGGAAACGCCAGGCGAAGAATCTGTTAGCCATTCTGATGGTGAGCCAGGGTGTCCCGATGATTCTTGCCGGTGACGAGGTGCTGCAAACCCAGCGCGGCAATAACAACGGGTACTGCCAGGATAACGAACTGAGCTGGTTCGACTGGAATCGGGTTCAACGCCATGCGGACATGCTGCAATTCGTGCAGCGGCTGATTGGGTTCCGTAAGCGTCACCCCAGCCTCCGCCGCAGGCGATTCCTGACCGGTGAGTTTGTGACTGGCCGCGCCATCGCAGACGTGACGTGGCACGGAACCCGGCTGCACGCGCCCCAATGGGACGACCCGGATAGTCAGTTTCTGGCCTATACGCTCGCTGCCGTGAACGATTCGCAAGCCGACCTGCACATCATCTTCAACATGTCCGACGGCGCTTGCGAAGCTGAATTGCCGCCGATCCCCGACCGCATCTGGCACCGGGCGCTCGATACCTCGCTCGATTCCCCCCATGATCTTCCGGAGTTCAAACAGCAGCGAGCTTTGGATCAGCCCCGTTACCCAGTTCAATCCCGCAGTGTCGTGGTCCTGGAAGGGTGGTCTGCTGGTCGATAAAGGAGAAAGTTGTTCCCGCGCCCCGAGCACGCATGCTGCCGAAGGCGGCGGCGGCCGACGCCGGAGTGGTGTCACACCTTGCGGCGCCGATGCGACGGCAAGGCTGCCGGCTCCGTCAATCAGGCGGTGGGCTTATTCCTTGAGGACGCCCGGCGGAAGCTCAGTGCCGGCGCTGCCATGCGCACGCAATGACCGGAAGCGTTCGCCAATCACGTCACGGGCGATCAGCCAGACACCCCGGAAGGATTGAAAGGACTCCTCCGACAGGTGATCCTGGTCCAGCGCGCCGACGGCTTCGGTGAGTAGATCATAAAGTCTGTGCCTGAGCTCCGCCAACGCAGGCGCTTCTCCACAGATCTGTGCGCGGTTCATCACTTCCACCACACGATGGATGTAGTCATCGGCTCGGTTCTTTTGGTTTCGCTCCATCCACCTTTTCAGCTCCCAAGTCCACGACCCGACCAATAGAGTCACGGTCAGAATAAGGGCCACGAAATCTGCGTTTTCCTGAAGGAAGGAAGGTTTGTCCTTGTCATAGTATTCTTGAGCACCCGCATGAAGAGCGGGGGCCAGTCCGCGATCTGGCTCCGGAGGGCTAATATGAGCCAGCAGTGGTCGCGCTAAGGCGAAATCCTCCGGGATCGCCTGAGCCAACTCCTGGCGCCGCTCCACCAACGTCTGGGTGATCGCGTGAACCACGTGCCGCGGAACGTCTCCGTGTACCACCAGTGTTCGCTTGACCGCTACGGTTGCCAGATCCCTGTCCGGAATGGGCGGGTTGCCGAGGTAAGCCCCCGTTGGGATGACCGAAGGTTCGAACGCGATCCAGCGAATTCGCATGGCCGCCGCTTGTCCGACCTCGGCAAGGCGAACGTGCCCGCTACGCACCAAGTCTTGGATAGCATCGTTTCCCAGGGCGCGGACATGGAAAGCGGCGTCGGCATTCCCGTCGATCAAGGCTTGGTCCGCTGACTGATCGTCCTCGCCAACGAACCGAAAATCGGGTTCCTTAAGTCCAAAGTGCTCGGCGACACTTAGAAAAGATCGGAACTGCCCGCCCCTTCGAGCCAGGGCAACGCGTTTTCCCCGAAGGTCGACGAATTCCCTGATGCCGGAATCGTTTCGCACTAGAAGCTGAAAGGCATCCTCGTATAGATTGGCGATTAGGCAGGCCGAGGGACCAACCGGCACATCGGCCTGGGCTGCGGCCAACTCGACTTTACCCTGTTCCAGTAGGCGCAGGTTTTCCGCCGTTCCCCCTGTTTCTAGGACCGTGAGCCGAATCCTTGGATGATACTTCTCCACCACAGTCTTCAAAGCTGAGCTAAGGATGTAGCTCTCCCCTGTCCGATTCCCCGCCGCCACTGTCACATGGTAGGCCTTGAAGCTTCGGTAAAAACTCACCCCGAGCACCACTACGAGGGCAGTGCTGAGGACACAAAGTACCAGGAGCCTCACTTTGTTCGGATTCAGACCGAGCGGCACCCTGAACATCTGGCACAACCCACCTTTGATGAACAAGACTGCGAGTGTGGGTCACCGGTCGGCCAGCCCAACGCAATCGACAACAAGACTTTCGTATATATGCCATGGCGCCTCGTGATTCCTGGCTTGGCATCCAGCGCTTGCCGCAACCGTTGATCGATCATCCCGCAGCACTGAAGAAAACCTTGAGACTGGAAGGACAGGCCCGGTTGCCCTCGAACCGGATACCGCGTCGATTCGCTTCCAGGTGACGAACGATCAGGTAGACGGCTTCGACCTGTTCTGGCACGCCTGCCTGTTCGGCCAGGGTCGCCAAACCCAGTGGGCCGTCGGCCCTACTCAGGATGTCCACGATACGGTCTTTCAGCGCCAGGATGGACGCTGCCGCTTTCTTTCCGGCCTCAACCCCCGGTTGGTGGTAGGCATTGATATTGACAAGGGAGGCGTAAAGCCCCACAGCTCGCTCGTATAGCGCGATCAGTGCACCCACACTGCGGGCATCGACCCGAGGAATAGTGACCGTGATCGAATCGTGTTGATTTTCGTAAAGCGCTTGGCGGGTACCTTGGAGGAATCCCGATAAGTAATCGCCCGTGGTCGTCCCCGGTTCCACTTCCATGCTGGGTCCCTCGCGGTCTTCGAGAACTTCGATGAAGGTCGCAAAGAAATTTGGCACGCCTTCCCGGAGCTGTTGCACATAGGCGTGCTGATCTGTCGAGCCTTTGTTGCCGTACACGGACAGTCCCTGATGCACCACGTTGCCGTCCAAGTCTTTTTCCTTCCCCAGGGATTCCATGACCAATTGCTGCAGGTAGCGGCTGAATAGCAGCAAGCTGTCCTTGTACGGCAGGACTACCATGTCTCTTTTGCCGCGACCCCCGCTCCCGTGATACCAGGCGAAAGCCAGCAAAGCAGCCGGATTGTTGCGGAAATCCTGGACCCGGGTGGCGACGTCCATCTCCCGCCCCCCCGCGAGCATAGCCCTGATATTAATGCCTTGCAGCGCAGCGGGTAATAATCCCACGGCCGACATCTCCGAGGTGCGTCCCCCGATCCAATCATACATGGGGAATTCGGCCAGCCAGCCTTCGGACCGCGCCAGTTCATCCATTTTGCTGCCCTGCATGGTGATGGCGACGGCCCGCGGCGGCAGTTGCAGGCCCTGAGCCTCAAATGCCCGGGTTACTTCCAGAAGGCCGTTGCGGGGTTCAGGCGTACTGCCGGACTTGGTGGTGTCCAGCACGAGGGTGCTGACGAAGCGGTCTTTGAGGCGGTTCAATACGCGGTCGATGCCGGCGGGGTCGGTGTTGTCGATGAAGTGGATTTCCAGCGCAGGCCGGCCCTGCACCAGAGCAGAGGCGACGAATTGGGGGCCGAGGGCCGAACCACCGATGCCGATGGACAGCAGATCGGTGAAGCGCGAGGTTTCCGGCGGGCGAATCGTGCCGTCATGGACCTGCCGGGTAAAGGCTTCGACCTGCTCCAGATCCTCGCGAATGGCCTGCCGGATTGTCTCTGTCGGGGCCAGTTCCGGGTCGCGGAGCCAGTAGTGCCCGACCATTCGCCCTTCGTCCGGATTGGCGATCGCGCCGCCTTCCAGTGCAGCCATGGCTTCGAACGCACTGGCGAACTTTGGCGCAAGCTGCTGAACCAGATCGTCTTCAAAGTTCATCCGGCTGATGTCGACGTAGCAGCCAAGACCCTCGTGGTAGTAAAGCCAATCCTGATAACGTTGCCAAAGCACCTGACTGTACATAGTGAACCTCCTGCGATCTTAAGAGTTTGCTTTCGGGTTTCGAGAAGCAAGACCTGCGTTGGCGGGATTACGCGGGAAGGCCCTTTTGGCAAACCGGCCGCGCGTCCGCCACCGACTTAGCTTTTCCAAGCGGCGCTCGGGAAGCCGTTGCGAGCTCGCTACCTAACTGTGTCGGCGGCTTGTGCTGAAGGTTCCCCCGGTAGACGTATGAATTGCTTTCCAACATCGAGAGCTGCGGCTCCAATCAAGCTAACAGGTTATTGTGAACAAACCATGACGATCCCGCCTGAGCAGCGTTCGGCGCAGGGGTGTAGTACGGTTGGATAGCGCGGGCATCCTCCGAAAACAGTACGGGAAACATCAAGCGGGTAAGTGACTTTCCACTGCTCATAACGGCGTATCGCAGTCTACTCACGGGAATCGCTCGGATTGTCATGACACTTCATACAGATACCAGCAAGTTTCCGCAAGATCGCATCAAGCCTTTGCTTCCTGTAGAAGTTCAGACTTGACCTGACAGTTACCCGTTTTGCGGTGCTCGGATTGTCAGATCAATTCAGGTGTTGGACTTTTTTCTTTCCAGACCTCCTTTCCCTCGCTCAGGGTTTGCAAAGGCGTTCGACCATAGCACATCTTACCTTGAGGGGTTCGCTCCCGGTTGTAATGGTCCATCCAGGCGTCCAGATCAAGCTGTAGCTCGTTCACGCTTCGGTAGATTTTGCGCCGGAAGGTCACCTGGTAGAACTCCTGCAGGATCGTCTTGTGGAAGAGCTCGCAGATGCCATTGGTCTGTGGATGCCTCGCTTGGGTCTTGGTGTGCTCGATATCGACCAAGGCGAGGTAGAGCTGAAAGTCATGGGTTTCCGCTTTGCCACAATATTCCGTGCCCCGATCGGTCAGAATGCGCAGCACGCCCATGTCGTGTTCGGCAAAAAACGGCAGGACCCGGTCATTCAAAAGATCCGCCGCGGTGATCGGCGTCTTGGTCGTGTATAGCTTGGCGAAGGCAACCTTGCTGTAGGTATCGACGAAGGTCTGATGGTAAATGCGGCCCACGCCCTTGAGTGTACCGACGTAGTAAGGTGTCCTGAGAGCCCAGATAGCCCGGGTGGGCGGTTTCGATTTCTCCATGGGCCAAGTCATCATCCTGCTTTTTCTCCAACGCCGCCACCTGGGCTTCGGTGAGCACCAGACCGTGTTCGGCGACCTGTTTCTCCAGGGCACTCAAACGTCGTTTAAAACTGGCCAAGTCATGGCGTAGCCAGATCGAGCGCACGCCCGAGGGAGACACAAAGATACCGCGTTGCCGCAATTCGTTACTGACACGAACCTGGCCATGGGCCGGCTGTTCAGCAGCATAGGCCACCACCGCGGCCTCGGTGGCTTCCTCCACGCGATTCTTCGGATTGGGTTTCTTGCGACTGGCTTCCAGCAGCGCTTCCACACCGCCTTCAGCCATCGCGGTTTGATAGCGATAGAAAGTATCTCGTGAAAAGCCCATCACCTTACAGGCCTTCGAGACATTGCCCAACTCAGCGGCCAGGTTCAGAAGACCAATCTTGTGTCGAATTACGTTCTGATTGAAACTCGTCATGGGGTTACTCCTTGGCGCTCTTCGCGCGGTTTCGATAAAGATTCGCACCTCTATCAAAACGGGTAACCGCACCTTTCGGCAAGGAACACTGTCAGATCAGATCGGAACTTCTACAGATCCTCCCTGGACATCTCCGCGATCTCGACTTGCCGGTCATGGAGCAACTCGGCCAACAATCGATCACGACCATCGCCCCTGCACGCATACTGGAACCCTCTCGCCGCATCAACATCACTGTCGCCCGTAGTTCAGGCTTCAACTGTTCGTACCGCTTTTCCATCGCAACACCTTATTCGCTCTCTGGGTGTTGCACTTGATTATTGAGCCCGCCCTGTTTCGGGTTTCGCTGATCTGGTAAAGGCTGTGCGGAAAGTGGAAAATCGTTGATTCTGATTTACGAACGGGTGCGCGACCATGCCGCCTCTCGCCCAAGGCGCTATACCACTCCGAAAATTTTCTCCGCGAATTCCTTCTGAGCGACCCGGTCGATCATGGTATCCACGAATTCCTCTATGCGGCGCGTTTCCTCTCGACTGAGCAACGCATAGACCCGCTTATAGATCGCGTTAAAACCTTGGATCGCGTGGAGCGTGTAGGGCGCTTCGATGCCCGCAATGTAATGGGACAATTCTTGAAACGAGGGTGAAAACAGCGGAACGAGCGGAGACGCATTCATCATAAAAGTAATAATCTGTGTTGAACATTTTCAATCGCAGTCTGGATGAGGTCTCGGACTAATCGTACCCTCTTTCCCAATCTTCGGGCTCGGTTAAGGCACTAAGAATATTCTCCTTGCTGCCTGAATTAGGCATTGTACCGGCTACTTCATCTTGCTCAGCGTTCCCGCTTTCGTCTGGGTCATATCCTGAGACGTAGCCAACAAATGCTCGCTTATCAATTTGCGTTTCGCTGTTGTTTTGTTTGTAGTCTCTCATTGTTTACCACCTCTATGGTATCTATGTAAGTATAAACAACTAATTATGGAAAACCGCTTAATGCGGGGTGCCGGATAACGACACATATAGGTTAACGACGACTATGCCTTAGGCAAAGGCATTGTTCACGCCGAAAAGCGGTATTAATTACCAATTCCTGGTCTCAAAATTGATTCTTGCCCGCAGATCACGCGCCCGAACCCGGTGGTCGGAGCATCCGAGGTTTCATAAAGGGTTGCCTAGACCACAACCTGTTTGCGGATGCTGAAACGTATCGCCGAAGAGTTACGTTTTTCGGTTCGCTTCACACGACCGGTCTGACCTTTTTGAGCATTCAATCGGTCCAAGGTAAACATACAACCAAGGGACGATTCTGTTTCAGATGCTCCATCCGAAGCGATATGGCGGAATAAGGCCTTCTGTTTACGCTTCCACGCGGCAATTTCGCGACTCAAGTCAGCGATGCGGACACCCAGTTGGGCCGGATTGAACCTGCGTTCGTAGGCGTCCATCAAATGGGGTGGGAATATCCTCAATTCGGCATGACCAGCACGGATCAGACCGCCAATCTCTCTAAATCTTTCAATTTCCGGACTCATTGTTTTTTCTAATGCTTACTAAGCCTATTCGATTCGCACAAATGGATGCTTTTTTGTGCCACAACACTCCATTCGCCTAACCCATTCAAATCAAATATATAATTCATGTAGAGTTTGGGACGGCATAAGGCGCATCCACTAGACACCGCCTGCTTTCAACACTACCTGGTTTTTTTAAACCAGTTGACCTATTGCGTGCACTCGTGCGCTCAAGAACGCAATTCCAACAAGTTTGGGCAAGCAATTCGCGGAACTCATAACCGTAGTAGGCAGCAGCAGATGGTCGGCTCTGTCGGATTAAGCGCTACACATCGACTCACGCTACGTACTGGTTGGACTGTTGCTAATGGAGACCCGACGTTAAAAATTAACAGCGCAGTCTGAAGATCGCGTTAGCGCAACATGAAAATCGCGTTAAAATTTGAATTTTTGGCGGCCAATAGATTCCAGCCCCTGTATCCTGACCGCCTTTCGTTCATATTGCTTCTCTCTGACGCGACCCCATAGAAAAACAGCGTTTCAAAAAACTAATAGCCACGCATCGGCCGTTTGTAGCATGTCCTCGTATTGTTTTCTTTCCCGGTAACCTTACAGAACCTGACGTGGTCGGGTCGTTTCCCGGTTTCGGTTCCCGCTTGTGCCACCGGCAACCGAGAACGGATAATAGTTTAGCTTTCTTCAACACATGCCGATCCAATTCATGGCTGATCCCTCGTTAAAGCCTATCAACGTCTTTGATTACCAGGCGCTGGCGGAACAGCGCCTTTCCCCTATGGCGCGTGACTACTATAACAGCGGGGCCTGGGATGAAGTGACTTTGCAAGCCAATCGTCAAGCCTTTGCGAGGTTGCAGCTGCGGCCGCGGGTACTCGTAGATGTGAGCCAACGGGAGCTGGCGACCCAGGTTCTGGGGCAAGGCCTCCAATGTCCGATTCTGGTGGCGCCGATGGCCTTCCAGTGCCTAGCCCATCCCGAAGGCGAACTCGCAACGGCCCGGGCCGCGACTGCACTGGGAGTGGGAATGGTGTTGAGCACCTTGTCGACCATGAGTCTGGAGGAAGTCAGCACCGTCCCGTCTGACAGTCCAAGATGGTTCCAACTCTATGTCCACCGTGATCGTGGATTGACTCAAAGTCTGGTGGAACGCGCTCATTCGGCCGGCTATCAAGCCCTTTGCCTCACCGTGGATGCGCCGGTGCTGGGCCGACGGGAGCGTGACGCCCGCAATCGATTCGCCTTGCCGGCCGGTCTGCGGTTGGCAAACCTGTCTGCCTTGACCGGGCCTGGAATTATGGCGCAGCAAGCCGAATCCGGTTTGTTTGCTTATTTCATCGAACAGCTGGATCCATCGATCACTTGGGAGGACTTAGCCTGGTTACAGTCGCTATCGCCCTTGCCATTGATCGTGAAGGGAATTTTACGAGGCGATGATGCTAGAAGGGCCGTGGACCACGGTGTGAAAGCCATCATCGTGTCCAATCATGGCGGACGTCAATTAGACGGGGCCATCGCCACCCTCGATGCACTGCCGGAAGTTGCTGCGGCGGTGGGGCAATCCGCCGAAGTGCTGTTGGACGGGGGTATTCGACGCGGGACTGATGTTCTGAAAGCCTTGGCTCTGGGGGCTAGGGCGGTCTTGGTGGGACGCCCGGTTTTATGGGGATTAGCCGTGGCGGGTGAAGCGGGCGTCAAGGATATATTAACGCTGTTACGAGATGAATTGGACCTCGCTATGGCGTTGAGTGGTTGTGCCGAGTTGATAGACGTTACGGGTGACTTGGTCAAGGACATCGCAGATATCTACCCGACAAATGGCTGAAGCCAGTCTTTGAAAAGGCTTCGGAAGAAATCCTGACGGTCGGACCGCTAAGGCAAGCGCAACCCTTAGAGCCTAGGATCCCTTCGCAGTCGTACAGGGAGCAATACGAATGCGAGCGGTACGACAAGTGCTCGGTAGCTATAGCTCCGGGCGTTTTTCCGAAGGACAAATGCAAGGCCCGCGACATGGCGTCAGTCATCTGGGAGCGAAAAGAACCGGCTTCGAGGCGATGGGGGACGGCCGAGACCGCCGAAGGCATAGTTGTGCCAGTGTTTGGTGTCGTGAGCGCGAGGGATCGCGCTTTAGACATATACCGAAAACGGCACGCCCCTGTCAGACAAGTTCTTGGCGAGACCTTTTTGCCTGAAAGCCACGGAAAAGCCAATTTGGCGTTGACGGATTAAGGCAATTCCGCCATAAAAAGCGTCCTGAAGGAGGGGACATGAATGACGTTCAGAGTAATTAAGCGCCTCGTCGGGGCGCATTTGACAGCGGGTCGATGAATCGCGGCTTCTATTGCATTCTCACGGCACAGTTCTTTTCGGCTCTTGCGGACAACGCGCTCCTGTTCGCCGCCATCGCACTGCTGAAGAACCTGAACGTGTCCGCCTGGCAGGTCCCTGTCTTGCAGCAAGGCTTCGTCTTCGCCTTCATTGCGCTTGCCCCTTTCGTTGGCCCGTTTGCCGATGCGTTGCCGAAAGGGACGGTAATGTTCATCAGCAACCTGGTGAAGATCATCGGCTGCATGGCGATGCTGCTCGGCTTGCATCCCCCTCTCGCCTATGGACTCGTTGGTATCGGAGCTGCCATGTACTCTCCTGCGAAATACGGCATTCTGTCCGAGTATTTTCCGCCGGTGCGGTTGGTGTGGGCGAATGGCTGGATGGAAGGACTCACTGTTGCGGCGATTATTCTCGGTGCTCTCGTTGGCGGCATACTCATCGGCGAAGGTACCGAGACGCACATCGTCGATCGCCTTCAAAGGTTAGGGTTCAACTCCATCATCGATACGACGCCGGAATTCGCGATTTCGGTCGTCCTGGTGTTTTATATGGTGGCGGCGCTGGCCAACCTTTTCATTCCGGAGCTGCCGATCGACCACAAGCTGCCCAAGCGCACCCCGGGGTTCGTAATCCGTGACTTCTGGCAATGCTTCAAGCAACTGTGGAAGGACCCTCTGGGGCAGGTGTCGCTGGCGGTTACATCGCTCTTTTGGGGCGCCGGCGCGACTTTGCGCCTCATCATACTTGCCTGGGCGTCAACGGCCCTCGGTCTCGGCCTGGAGCGGGCGACCCAACTGACGGCGGTCGTCGCGATCGGCATCGCGCTCGGCGCGGCGATGGCGGCAAGGACGGTGCCGCTCGACCATTCGGTGCGCGTGCTGAGGGTAGGAGTCGCCATGGGACTGACCGTGGCCGCGATGGTGTTCGTCAAGGACTGGCGCATCGCGATACCTCTGCTGCTCCTGATGGGTGCCATGGGCGGGTACTTCGTGGTTCCCATGAACGCGCTGCTCCAGCATCGTGGTCATCTGCTCATGGGCGCGGGACATTCGATCGCGGTGCAGAACTTCAACGAGAACCTGAGCATCTTGGTCATGCTCGGCGCTTATGCGTTGATGATCCAGGCCGACTTCTCGGTAAATGCAACCGTCTTCGTGTTTGGGACTTTCGTAGCGGGCGCCATGGCCTGGCTTACGAAAAAGCATGGTGAGGATCAGGTCTAACAACCTTTGCCTGACCCGTTGGTATGCAAACCAGCCGAAAGGGCGGTCAAGCATTGCGCCCTTTCGGCTACACGGTCGGCGGCAATTCCTGCGGAGAACAGGTTGTTCCGTTGGTGCTCGCACATTCAGAAGATACTGAAGTTGTCCGGCAGTTTTTGGTGCCAGCGACGCAAGTATGGCGCACTGGCTTGGGCGGGATGGTGTAGAACCCTCTATTTTCGGGTTTCTAACCGCGGTCAGAGGAATTTAGAGCAGACCATAGATTGAACGCACATCTTTACCAAGCAGTCGCGTGCCTTCCTTGGCAGAACAGCCCTCGGGATTCAAGCGATCAACCCGGCGCGCTCGCTTTACGAACTCCGTTGACGCAACCCTGTGATTTCCTTTTCGGCCTCCAGCCAGTCGCTATAATCATATCCCGGCGCAAAACCGCGTTTTTCAGCTCGGTAATAGGCCGCCTCAGCGATCATCTTTTCCACATATTGTTGAGACGGCGGCAAGGCTGGTGTCAGACCGAACCGAATGAGTTCACGCAGTCCTTGGCCGGGCACGTGTTTGAGCCCGATTTCCGCAGGCTCCAGTTCCGCCAAGGTACCGAACATCCGATCCCAGAATGAAAAAACAGCACCATAGTTGTTGTCGTGCTCTTTGCGCCGGGCGGAATGGTGTACGCGGTGCAAATAAGGCACGATTGTCAAACGAGCAAGCCAATGCTCACCGGCGAACCGGATGTTCGAATGATGGAACAGGACGAACAGCGTGATCACCGCCTCATTGGCCAGCAGAACGGCCGCATCCACGCCCATCAGCAGGACGAAAGCCGCTTTCACCAGGGTCGTGAGAACGACTTCCACAAAGTGCAAGCGGAAGGCGGTGGAGACATTCATGCAACGATCGCTGTGATGTACTTTGTGGAACATCCAAAGGCAGTCAAAGCTATGGTTGGCACGATGCCAGAAATACAAAGTCAAATCGAGCAACAGGAAGGACAGTAAGGACTTCCAGACAGGATCCGGAAACCATCTGAGCAAACCCCAGTTGGAAAAACGTTCGGCCAACACCCAGAGCGACGACACAGACATCAGGGACATCATGGTGTCGTTCAAAATGAAGGTGCCCAAGTTGGTCAGATAGGACTGACGGGCTGTCTTCGCCGGACTTTTTCGATAGCCCCAACGAGCTTCCAGGGCAAACAGAATGGCAAAAGCCGCCAGGATGACGAAGGTCTTTGCATCTGCGCTTGTGAACTCCGGCCAGCTCAGGTCACGAACCGGAAAAGTAAGAATCGAATTGATCTTGCTCAACATGGATTTTCCTCCGTATTTCAAAAAACGCTTCCGTGATGGAGAAGATGTTATTCATCTTGAAGCATAGACTACCGTTTACAATGATAGCTCATTTGACGCACTGTTTCTTCTAAAGAAATACTTGTCAACGGTTTCTCTCTAAACTGAGGCCGATCCAGACGATTTCGCGAAAGCAGTGAGTTGCATCAACTGACTTCGGAGAGGTCAATCCAGGGGCATTCCGACGAAGATGCGAAAATCATCCCCGTACCGCAAAATGACCAGGAAAAGCAATGGCAAAACCTCAACCCACCGGAGGAAGCGTTTTTCAGGTATTACAAGGCTAACGATGCCCCCTCGATCATTCAGTATTTTTTTGCACACGATTAATGTGACGTAATACCATTTAGCGGCATCCGCCCAGCCCACCTGGGCTCGACGAGGATGCGTGAAATATCCTCAGCACGGACGCAAACCCTTCCATGCTGAAAAAACGCCGTGCTCCGTGTTCCCTCATTGGATATGGACCCGTCGCGCAGAAAGGAGCCGCGAGTTGACGAGCTTTCCCTGAGCGCAGAACATGTTCATCTGTCCGAGATTATCGAGGCTGGCACCAAGGGTTCGGGTGGCAGGCGGATTCCCGCCTGGGAATCCAATCTGGCATCCGCTATCGGTCAAACCTTTGGGGTCAAGCCATTATTCAGCATGGCGCCGTGATTCGTAAGAACGGACGCACAACGCACGCTCGAGGTCGGGTCGTGTTCGTGGGGCCTCAAAGCCCGGCAAAGTTGGCCGTTTAGGCCTTCGAGACGTTGTGTAGCCAACTCAAGCGTGCGCGCAGCCAATTCCGGCGCGAACAGAAAATGCTGCTGGACCTTTGCGGGTCCAAAGAATCCGATCTATTCGCGGTGGGTTGGGTTCAGGAGGTCAAAAAGAAGATTATCGCTTTGGCGGACGTATTCCATGACTTGGCAAGGGTCAACTTAGCAGTCTCTAAAACTACGAGAGGAGGAATCTCATGGAGCAAGAAGACAGACTTAAGTATTTGAAAATTGCTCTTAACGTGATTGGTGTTATGTTCATTGTAGGTCTCCCAGCAATGATGATTTGGATTTGGCCTTCAGGCTGGGGTTGGACTCCGCGCCAACCCGAGTACGAACACATGATTATGGGGGTCTACGCTACGTTGGGTGTGTTCTTGATCATGGCTGCGAAAGACCCTTTAGCTAATACGAGTCTGATCTGGTTTACGATCTGGTCGAGTATAATCCACGGCGGTATTATGTTAATTCACGCTATCATTGATGAAACTGATCGGGTAAACCTAGTCGGAGATGTGCCAGCGCTATTTCTCTTTGCATTTGTTCTCTGGTATCTAATGCCCAAACAGTCTCAGGCCTAATGATGGCGACTGCTAACAGTCGCTTTCGCGCGGACAAAACAATGCTGTAGAGAAACATTAGACATTTCAATACGAAATGTCTAATGTCCACAGGCACCAAGAGATAACGATAGTCATGATCTGCCTGAAGCTGCAAGGCGGCTTCACGGCAGATCATGGCCTTGTTAGGCAATCACTGACCAACAAGAATTGGAATTACAGCAGACCCTGCCGCGAAATCGGTGCCGAATGAAGTACTTCTCTCATATCCACGGAACCATCCGTTGGGGTCACGCGCCTTAGCAGTAGCTGCGCTAGATAGACGGATGCCAAAATGAAGGTGCTCAAGTCCATCGCCATTGGGATCAACAGTGAGACCATCTGGATGACTGCTGTTGTTTATGTACCCTAGTATGGTGTCCTTTGTGACCGAGTCACCAACTTTAAGCCCAGTGCCAGCACCACCTCGCTGTGCACTCTTACGGATAAGTACCCATCCATAAAAATCCAGGCAAAATAGTGGAGTTGATAGGATCGTTTTGAGGATCGGATGAAGTTCGTGGAGTCGTTGACGGAAGTGGAACGTGAAACGTTATGGGACGCGGCGCGTTACGCGCCATGGACGCGGTTTCGGCAGCGGACCCATGCGGTGTACTTGAGCGGGAAGGGTTATAAGCTGGATCAATTGGCGGACATTTTCGGGGTGGATCGAGACACCGTGTCGGGTTGGCTGGATGCCTGGGAAGTCCATGGGCTATTGGGATTGCGTGATCAGTTTCATCCTGGGCGACCGCGTAAGGGAACG